>NZ_JABWNC020000002.1:0-420758 GCF_013368855.2 Escherichia sp. 93.0816
TTTCAGCTCACTGTCGCGAGGTGGCGTATATTACGCTTTCCTCTTTCAGAGTCAACCCTGAATTTCAGGATTTTTCTCTTCAACCGAACCGGCTGTTTGTGTGAAGTGATTCACATCCGCCGTGTCGATGGAGGCGCATTATAGGGAGTCGTTTCAGGAAGACAAGCGGAAAAATGCATTTTTATCTCAACCGCTCATCTTTTAATCATTACGCCGGTTTTTGCTGCTTTTTTATCGCTTGCGGCAGGTCTGCCAGGCTATTTAACACCCAATCCGCCGCGTTTTCTGCTTCAGGCGTAATAGGTTTACCCGTACGCACCAGCACTTTTGTTCCCACGTTCGCCGCAGCCGCTGCCTGCATATCTTCTAATTTATCGCCCACCATATAAGAAGCGGCCATATCAATATGCAAATAATCGCGTGCTGACAAAAGCATCCCCGGATGCGGTTTACGGCAATCGCAGACCTGGCGAAACTCTTCAACACTACCCTGCGGATGATGCGGGCAATAATAGATGCCATCCAGATCGACATCTCGGTCCGCCAGCGACCAGTCCATCCACTCGGTCAGCGTTTCAAACTGCGCTTCAGTAAATTTACCGCGAGCAATGCCAGACTGGTTGGTTACTACCACCAGCGCAAAGCCCATTTTTTTCAGCTCGCGCATGGCGTCAATAACACCGTCGATAAATTCAAAGTTGTCGATCTCATGGACATAGCCGTGATCGACATTAATGGTGCCATCACGGTCAAGAAAAATTGCGGGTACGCTCTTCGCCACCTTTTATAGCTCCTTAATAAGGCATGTGACGCTAGTATCGCATGTTTCGACCTGCAAGAAAGTGCTCTTCGCATAAACCTGATTGATTTAGACGTCTGGATGCCTTAACATCCATTTCATTGACGGCTTTGACCGTTTCAGGCAGTCGAAATGCCACGACCAACTTAATGACGATAATAAATAATCAATGATAAAACTTTCGAATATCACCAAAGTGTTCCACCAGGGCACCCGCACCATCCAGGCGTTGAACAACGTCAGCCTGCATGTGCCAGCTGGACAAATTTATGGCGTTATCGGTGCCTCAGGCGCGGGTAAGAGTACGCTTATACGTTGTGTAAACCTGCTGGAGCGCCCAACCGAGGGTAGCGTGCTGGTCGATGGCCAGGAACTGACCACGCTGTCAGAATCCGAGTTGACCAAAGCTCGCCGCCAGATTGGTATGATTTTCCAGCATTTTAACCTGCTCTCTTCGCGTACTGTTTTTGGCAACGTGGCGCTGCCGCTGGAGCTGGACAACACGCCGAAAGACGAGATTAAACGTCGCGTGACAGAATTGCTGTCATTGGTTGGTCTTGGCGATAAGCATGATAGCTACCCGTCGAACCTTTCCGGCGGGCAGAAACAACGTGTGGCGATTGCCCGTGCGTTAGCCAGCAATCCCAAAGTATTGCTGTGCGATGAAGCCACCAGCGCGCTGGACCCAGCAACCACGCGTTCTATTCTCGAACTGCTAAAAGACATCAACCGCCGTCTGGGTTTGACGATTCTGTTGATCACCCACGAAATGGACGTTGTGAAGCGCATTTGTGATTGTGTGGCAGTCATCAGCAATGGCGAACTGATCGAGCAAGACACGGTAAGCGAAGTGTTCTCGCATCCGAAAACGCCGCTGGCGCAGAAGTTTATTCAGTCAACCCTGCATCTGGATATCCCGGAAGATTATCAGGAACGTCTGCAAGCGGAGCCATTCGCAGACTGCGTGCCGATGCTGCGTCTGGAGTTTACCGGTCAATCGGTCGATGCCCCACTGCTTTCTGAAACCGCGCGTCGTTTCAACGTCAACAACAACATTATTAGCGCGCAGATGGATTACGCCGGTGGCGTTAAGTTCGGCATCATGCTGACTGAAATGCACGGCACACAACAAGATACGCAAGCCGCCATTGCCTGGCTGCAGGAACACCATGTAAAAGTAGAGGTACTGGGTTATGTCTGAGCCGATGATGTGGCTGCTGGTTCGTGGCGTATGGGAAACGCTGGCAATGACCTTCGTATCCGGTTTTTTTGGGTTTGTGATTGGTCTGCCGGTTGGCGTCCTGCTTTATGTCACGCGTCCAGGGCAAATTATTGCTAACGCGAAGCTGTATCGTACCGTTTCAGCGATTGTGAACATTTTCCGTTCCATCCCGTTCATTATCTTGCTGGTATGGATGATTCCGTTTACTCGCGTTATTGTCGGTACATCGATTGGTTTGCAGGCAGCGATTGTTCCACTGACCGTTGGTGCAGCACCGTTTATTGCGCGTATGGTCGAGAACGCCCTGCTGGAGATCCCAACCGGGTTAATTGAAGCCTCCCGCGCAATGGGTGCCACGCCAATGCAGATCGTCCGTAAAGTGCTGTTACCGGAAGCGTTGCCGGGTCTGGTAAACGCCGCAACTATCACCCTGATTACCCTGGTCGGTTATTCCGCAATGGGTGGCGCAGTCGGTGCCGGTGGTTTAGGTCAGATTGGCTATCAGTATGGCTACATCGGCTATAACGCGACAGTGATGAATACGGTACTGGTATTGCTGGTCATTCTGGTTTATTTAATTCAGTTCGCAGGCGACCGCATCGTCCGGGCTGTCACTCGCAAGTAACGTTCAACACAACATAAATAATTGAAGAAGGAATAAGGTATGGCGTTCAAATTCAAAACCTTTGCGGCAGTGGGAGCCCTGATTGGATCACTGGCACTGGTAGGTTGCGGTCAGGATGAAAAAGATCCGAACCACATTAAAGTCGGCGTGATTGTTGGTGCCGAACAGCAGGTTGCAGAAGTCGCGCAAAAAGTCGCGAAAGACAAATATGGTCTGGACGTTGAACTGGTAACCTTCAACGACTATGTTTTGCCAAACGAAGCATTGAGCAAAGGCGATATCGACGCTAACGCTTTCCAGCACAAGCCGTACCTTGATCAGCAACTGAAAGATCGTGGCTACAAACTGGTAGCTGTAGGCAACACTTTTGTTTATCCAATTGCCGGTTACTCCAAGAAAATAAAATCGCTGGATGAACTGCAGGATGGTTCGCAGGTTGCAGTTCCAAACGACCCAACTAACCTCGGTCGTTCACTGCTGCTGCTGCAAAAAGTGGGCTTGATCAAACTGAAAGATGGCGTTGGCCTGCTGCCGACCGTTCTTGATGTTGTTGAGAACCCAAAAAACCTGAAAATTGTTGAACTGGAAGCACCACAGCTGCCGCGCTCTCTGGACGACGCGCAAATCGCTCTGGCAGTTATCAACACCACCTATGCCAGCCAGATTGGCCTGACTCCGGCGAAAGACGGTATCTTTGTCGAAGATAAAGAGTCTCCGTACGTAAACCTGATCGTGACTCGTGAAGATAACAAAGACGCGGAAAACGTGAAGAAATTCGTCCAGGCTTATCAGTCTGACGAAGTTTATGAAGCGGCAAACAAAGTGTTTAACGGCGGTGCAGTTAAAGGCTGGTAATTTTTAGGCTGTTTCCACAATTTGTAATATCATTCAGGACGGGCGCTTGCCCGTCTTGTCATTTTTATAAGCGCCTGATTCAATATTGACGTTTTGATCATACATTGAGGAAATACTATGCGTGCTTTACCGATCTGTTTATTAGCACTCATGCTGAGCGGCTGTTCCATGTTAAGCAGATCCCCTGTCGAACCTGTTCAAAGCACCGCACCCCAGCCAAAAGCGGAGCCAGCAAAACCGAAAACACCGCGCGCCACGCCGGTCCGAATTTATACTAATGCTGAAGAATTAGTCGGTAAGCCATTCCGCGATCTTGGGGAAGTCAGTGGTGATTCTTGCCAGGCCTCTAATCAGGATTCTCCGCCGAGCATCCCGACCGCGCGCAAACGAATGCAAATCAACGCCTCTAAAATGAAAGCCAATGCGGTTTTACTGCATAGCTGTGAAGTCACCAGCGGTACGCCAGGCTGCTATCGTCAGGCTGTATGTATCGGTTCTGCGCTTAACATTACGGCAAAATGAGTAGTTTCCAGTTTGAGCAAATAGGCGTTATTCGCTCGCCCTATAAAGAAAAATTCGCCGTTCCGCGCCAGCCGGGTCTGGTAAAAAGCGCCAACGGCGAACTGCATCTCATTGCTCCCTACAACCAGGCCGACGCCGTGCGCGGCCTGGAAGCGTTCAGCCATTTATGGATCCTTTTCGTCTTTCATCAAACGATGGAAGGCGGCTGGCGTCCGACTGTGCGTCCTCCGCGCCTCGGTGGTAACGCCAGAATGGGTGTTTTCGCCACACGCTCTACTTTCCGCCCTAACCCGATTGGTATGTCGCTGGTAGAGCTGAAAGAGGTTGTTTGCCATAAAGACAGCGTAATTCTGAAGCTCGGCAGTCTGGATCTGGTCGATGGTACGCCGGTAGTGGATATCAAACCGTATCTCCCCTTTGCCGAATCGCTTCCCGATGCCAGTGCCAGCTATGCGCAAAGTGCGCCAGTGGCAGAGATGGCAGTAAGCTTTACCGCAGACGTTGAAAAGCAACTTTTGACGCTGGAGAAGCGTTATCCGCAGTTAACGCTGTTTATCCGCGAAGTACTGGCGCAGGACCCGCGCCCGGCCTATCGTAAAGGTGAGGAAACGGGCAAAACCTATGCCGTCTGGCTGCATGATTTTAACGTTCGCTGGCGCGTCACCGACGCAGGTTTCGAAGTCTTTGCGCTGGAACCGCGTTAAATTCACGCCCTTCTCTTTTGACATTTCTCCTGCACTGGTAAACTAAATCACTTTTTTTGTCCCAGGCTCGCCTTGAGCCTGTTCTACCTTCCAACTGGAACCGTAACAACATGCGTACTAGCCAATACCTGCTCTCCACTCTCAAGGAGACACCTGCCGACGCCGAGGTGATCAGCCATCAGCTGATGCTGCGCGCCGGGATGATCCGCAAGCTGGCCTCCGGGTTATATACCTGGCTGCCGACCGGCGTGCGCGTTCTGAAAAAAGTCGAAAACATCGTGCGTGAAGAGATGAACAACGCCGGTGCGATCGAGGTGTCGATGCCGGTGGTTCAGCCAGCCGATTTGTGGCAAGAGAGTGGTCGTTGGGAACAGTACGGTCCGGAACTGCTGCGTTTTGTTGACCGTGGCGAGCGTCCGTTCGTACTCGGCCCGACTCACGAAGAAGTGATCACTGACCTGATTCGTAACGAGCTTAGCTCTTACAAACAGCTGCCGCTGAACTTCTATCAGATCCAGACCAAGTTCCGTGATGAAGTGCGTCCGCGTTTCGGCGTCATGCGTTCCCGCGAATTCCTGATGAAAGATGCTTACTCTTTCCATACTTCTCAGGAATCCCTGCAGGAAACCTACGATGCAATGTATGCGGCCTACAGCAAAATCTTCAGCCGCATGGGGCTGGATTTCCGCGCCGTACAGGCCGACACTGGTTCTATCGGCGGTAGCGCCTCTCACGAATTCCAGGTGCTGGCGCAGAGCGGTGAAGACGATGTGGTTTTCTCCGACACCTCTGACTATGCAGCGAACATTGAGCTGGCAGAAGCTATCGCGCCGAAAGAACCGCGCGCTGCGGCTACCCAGGAAATGACGCTGGTTGATACGCCGAACGCGAAGACCATCGCGGAACTGGTTGAACAGTTCAATCTGCCGATTGAGAAAACGGTTAAGACTCTGCTGGTTAAAGCGGTTGAAGGCAGTAGCTTCCCGCTGGTTGCGTTGCTGGTGCGTGGTGACCACGAGCTGAACGAAGTTAAAGCAGAAAAACTGCCACAGGTTGCCAGCCCGCTGACTTTCGCGACCGAAGAAGAAATTCGTGCCGTGGTTAAAGCAGGCCCTGGCTCACTGGGTCCGGTAAACATGCCGATTCCGGTGGTGATTGACCGTACCGTTGCGGCAATGAGTGATTTTGCTGCCGGTGCTAACATCGATGGCAAACACTACTTCGGTATCAACTGGGATCGCGATGTCGCCACCCCGGAAGTTGCTGATATCCGTAACGTGGTGGCTGGCGATCCAAGCCCGGATGGTCAGGGTACGCTGCTGATCAAACGTGGTATCGAAGTCGGTCACATCTTCCAGCTGGGTACTAAGTACTCCGAAGCACTGAAAGCCTCCGTACAGGGAGAAGATGGTCGTAACCAGATCCTGACGATGGGTTGCTACGGTATCGGGGTAACGCGCGTTGTGGCTGCGGCAATTGAGCAGAACTACGACGAACGCGGCATCGTATGGCCTGACGCTATCGCACCGTTCCAGGTCGCAATTCTGCCGATGAACATGCACAAATCCTTCCGCGTACAAGAGCTGGCTGAGAAACTGTACAGCGAACTGCGTGCGAAGGGTATCGAAGTGCTGCTGGATGACCGCAAAGAGCGTCCAGGCGTGATGTTTGCTGATATGGAACTGATCGGTATTCCGCACACTATCGTGCTGGGCGACCGTAACCTCGACAACGACGATATCGAATACAAATATCGTCGTAACGGCGAGAAACAGTTAATTAAGACCGGTGACATCGTCGATTATCTGGTGAAACAGATTAAAGGCTGATGCCAGAAAGGGTCCTGAATTTCAGGGCCCTTTTTTACATGGATTGTATAAAATGGATAAACCAAAGGCGTACTGCCGCCTGCTTCTCCCCTGCTTTCTTTTACTTTCGGCCTGTACCGTTGATATCAGCCAGCCAGACTCATCAGCCACAGCGGTAGATGCCGAGGCGAAAACATGGGCAGTCAAATTCCAGCATCAAAGCTCTTTCACCGAACGATCAATAAAAGAAATAACCGAACCTGATCTCAAACCCGGCGATTTGCTGTTCTCCTCAAGCCTTGGGGTAACCTCATTTGGTATCCGCGTCTTCAGCACTTCCTCTGTAAGTCACGTTGCAATCTATTTGGGTGAAAATAACGTTGCAGAAGCGACTGGAGATGGCGTCCAGATTGTTCCCCTTAAAAAAGCCATGAGGCATAGCGATAAGCTTTTCGTCTTACGAGTCCCGGACCTTACCCCGCAACAAGCCACAGAAATCACCGCGTTCGCCAATAAAATCAAAAATAGCGGTTACAACTATCGCGGCATTGTCGAGTTCATTCCGTTTATGGTGACCCGCCAGATGTGCTCACTAAATCCTTTCTCCGAAGATTTTCGCCAACAGTGCGTCAGCGGCCTGGCGAAATCGCAGTTAAGCGGTGTGGGAGAAGGAGACAAAAAGTCGTGGTTTTGTTCGGAGTTTGTCACTGATGCATTTGCCAAAGCCGGGCATCCGCTTACGCTGGCGCAGTCGGGCTGGATTAGCCCTGCCGATCTAATGCATATGCGTGCTGGTGATGTCTCTGCGTTTAAGCCAGAAACACAGCTACAGTATATTGGGCACCTGAAGCCAGGAATTTATATCAAAGCGGGTCGCTTTGTTGGGCTGACTCGGTGATAAAAGCCAGCCTCGTGCACAAAATGCCGGATGCGGCGTGAACGCCTTATCCGGCCTACAAAATCGTGCTAATTCAAAATGTTGTACTATATGCAATAGGCCTGATAAGCGCAGCGCATCAGGCAATTTTGCGTTTGTTTCTGCCTCAAGCAGGTTTACTGACTCAAACTACTGCAATCCTGGTTCGGGTAAAATTTACCCGCCGTATCGGGCGCTAATACTTTGATCGGCGCACCGGTATCCGGGTTAGCCTCAAGCGTAAAGTGACCTTCTACAGACAGTAACACGGGTTTTTCACTGTTACCGCGCGCAGCCAGGTAGCCCCGTTCCAGCTCTGCGTTATTCGCCACCATGAAACGTTTTCCGGTCGCGCAATCAGTAAAGGTCGCCGCATCAGCCATATAAAAATACATGCCACGCAGAGTCATCGGTGTCATGGGAAGGCTGGACTTTGCAGATTCCAGCGTGTAGTTGAACTGCGATTCAATCGGATTACCTTCACGATCAAGCATCTCCAGCGCATCCCCTTTCGCCCGATAATATGACTTTTCACCTTTGCTGTCGGTTAATACCAGCTTGTCAGCGGTTCGCGCCCATGTACCGTAGGAAGCGAAAGAGGAAGGCTCTTCACGCGCCCCCAGATAACGTTCATTCATCACCCATGTTCCGTCTTTTTCGAGGAACAGAGAGGTTTCGATTCCTTCGCAATCGGCACACGGCAGCACGCCGCGCCAACTTTGCGGCATCGGTTTCAGTTCGGCAGCCTGCGCCGGGGAAAGCGTATCGACTTCGGCCCGATTATTACATCCCATTAGAGTAAAGAGGCTGATTACAGCCATCGCCGTCACTATCGCTTTTTTCACCATCCATTCCTTACTTTTTATTCCCGACCGCTGCGCACTTTGCCGCGCAACGCCTTCACGCTTGATTTTTGTGATTTCGATACCAGCCTGCGCTCTTTCGATGCACGCGTGGGGCGCGTGGGTCGGCGGGCTTTTTGTTCTGTTGTTAAATCTTTAATCACAGCCACCAGCCGGGCCAGCGCCGCTTCACGGTTTAGTTCCTGGCTGCGGTATTCCTGTGCCTTAATGACAATCACCCCATCACTGCTGATCAAATGATGGCTGGCGGCGAGCAGTCGCTCTTTGTAATACTCTGGCAGGCTGGACGCCCGAATGTCAAAACGCAGATGAATGGCCGTTGAGGTCTTATTGACATGTTGCCCACCCGCCCCCTGCGCACGAATGGCGGTGATCTCATACTCATTATCAGGGATAACAACATGTCGGGAAATCACAATCATGAAGGTTGTTGCCAGGCGGTTAAGTTCACTTCCAGATTATTCTTATCATCCGATAACCAGATCACGCCATCCTGAATCGTTGCCTGCAGCGTCATGGTACGATCGGCAAAGGCGCTCACTTTTGTCAGTTGCTCGTCGTCCAGATACCAGACGGAAAGATTGGCAAACTGCGCGCATTTGCTCTGATTTTGCTGCCACCAGATTTGCGCCGCCCGACTATTATAGGCAAACAGCGCCACTTCTGCGGCCTGGGTGCAGGCTTTCTTAACCCGCCGCTCATCCGGCAGCCCCAGCTCAATCCACAAATCAATGCCCAGGTGATCGTTACGCAGCCACGCTTCCGGTTCATCATCGGCACACAAGCCACGGGTAAATTGCAGACGTTCATCAGCATATTTCAGCCACGCCAGCAGGCGCAGCATCATGCGCTCCTGGGTTTCTGAAGGATGGCGCGCCAGTGTCAGAGAGGCATCGAGAAACTGGTTGCGGTCGAGATCGGCTACATTAACCGTCGCTTTATAAATTGTCGCTTTAAGCGCCATAAGAAAACTCCTTTCGAATCAGGAGGCCATTGTAACGGAATACGTGCAGTTGCGGCGCTGATATTGCAGAAATGAGTGTGGTATAGTCACCTTGCGAAACAGAGTTTATCTTCGTAGGCTTAGACTTGCATCCACGGTTAAGTCAGAGTGCTGACAGGAGGGCATGTGGAAAAATATTGTGAGTTAATACGCAAGCGGTACGCGGAAATCGCCAGCGGAGATTTAGGATACGTTCCGGACGCGCTGGGCTGCGTTTTGAAAGTGCTGAATGAAATGGCTGCCGACGACGCCCTTTCAGAGGCTGTCAGGGAAAAAGCAGCATACGCTGCGGCAAACTTACTGGTGAGCGATTATGTCAATGAATGATACGTATCAACCAATCAATTGTGATGATTACGATAATCTTGAGCTCGCCTGCCAGCATCATTTAATGCTGACACTTGAGATGAAAGATGGTGAAAAATTGCAGGGGAAGGCCAGCGATTTAGTCTCCCGCAAAAATGTGGAGTATCTGGTCGTCGAAGCCGCTGGCGAAACCCGCGAGCTACGTCTGGATAAAATTACCAGCTTTAGCCACCCGGAAATCGGTACGGTGGTGGTGAGCGAGTCCTGATTCACTTTTGCCGGATGCGACGCTTGATACGTCTTATCCGGCTTTCACTTAACTAAGCGTTTCTCTGCCAGACAAAACTTACGCCATTCTCACCTTCAGTCACACCGTCTTGCGTCACAAAAACCTCCGCTGCCGCAATCAGCGTTTCGCCATAAAACAGCAACGGCGTAGTGTCGCGCAACCACGGCGGCACGCCCAGTTCCTGCCAGATTTTCTTTAACTTACGCCCACCGTTGCGCCCGACAATATGCAGCAATCCCGACGCTTTAAAACGCACGCTGACCGCTTCGTCTGCACGCGGAGGGCGAATATCTCCACCCGCAATAAGTTGCACACTTCCCAGACTTGCCGGTAATTCCAGCGGCTGTTGCCACGCCTGCCACGGCACAACCGTTTCGCTTTGTCCGGCAACGGATTTAATCCACCACAATTGCGACTGATAGCGACGTATCTCAAACGCACCAAATCGCAAGCAAGGAGAAGCATCTTCCCGCGCCAGCGCCACTTCTTGCCAGATGCGCACCATCGCATCTCGGGAAGGCATCGGAGCATTCTGCCCTGCCAGCCAGCGGCGGATAATCGCCGCGCGACGGGCGTCGCTCATCGTCATCATTGGCGCAATCTGCAACGTCCCCTGCGGCGTTTGACAGTACGCTAAATCATCCGCCAGCAGTTCATCTAACAGGCTCTCTTGTTCAGCGCAAAGTGCGGCGCTGCGGGCCGTTGCTTCGGTAAAATGCGGCCAACGCTGCTGCAATAACGGCACTACGCGCAGGCGCAGGAAATTACGATCGTAGGAATCATCCTGATTACTTTCGTCTTCAATCCAGCGTAAATCATGTTCACGCGCCCACAGCTCCAGTTCTCCCCGCGTGCGGGCGAGCAACGGGCGGATAAGCCGCGTTCCAGCAAAATCGGAGATTTCCCCCATAGCCGAAAGCCCGGCAGGGCCGCTACCGCGTTTTAGCGCCAGCAGAAAGGTTTCACATTGATCGTCAAGATGCTGCGCGGTAACCAGCACTTCGCCAGGCAGAAGTGTACGTGCAAATGCCTGATAACGCGCCTGCCGTGCCTGCCCCTCAATGCCTAGCCCCTCCTGCGCAAGTTGTACGCGCTCGACCACCAGCGGCACCTGCCAATGCTGGCAGATGTCCTCGCAATGCGTAACCCAGGCATCGGCATTGGCACTTAAACCGTGATGCACATGGATAGCGCGCAGAGTGACGTCCGGATTTTTCACCCGCCACTGCACCAGCTGATGCAGCAGAACGGTGGAGTCAAGCCCGCCGCTAAAGGCCACCAGAATCTGGCGTGAGGTGAGAAGTTGTCTATTCAGCGTGAATGTCATGATGGTGCGATTTTACAGTAGCAATGCCCGGCACGTTACCGGGCAAATGCGGCGATGACAAGCCTTACTGCTCATACAGTTCCAGCGGCAGCCCGTCAGGATCGTTAAAGAACGCGAAGCGTCTTTGCGTGTATGGATCGACACGGATGGCTTCACACTTCACGTTATGGCTTTGCAAGTGCACCACTACCGCATCGATATCATCAACGCTAAACGCCAGATGCCGCAGGCCGCAGGCTTCCGGTCGGCTGGGGCGCTCCGGCGGGAACGGAAATGAGAAAAGTTCAATCACATATTGTCCGTTAAGCGCCAAATCTCCTTTCCACGAATCGCGCTCTTCACGATAGACTTCACTTTGCAGCGTGAAGCCGAGAATATCGCAGTAGAAAGCTTTGCTCACCGCATAATCCGTCGCAATAATCGCAATATGGTGAACCTGTTTTAAACCCAACATAGAATCTCCTGCATTGATATGATACGCACGTGCATCGCGATATATTGATAATACGCATAAATTGCAGGAAAGATGAATCAGACATTTACACTGACTTTAAAACAACATCTCAAACGCCTGTAATAGCGGTTGAGATGCGGTTTGGTGAAGCGTTTTACGGGAGATTACTCTGCGCTATTCTTGCTAACACTCTCAGCAATGCGGCGCAAATATTCGTTATTCTTAAACGCTATCATAATTAATTCGAAAGTCATACGACAGCTTATAAGACCAATGACGGTATAAGCTAACCCTAAGAGAAAGTTTCCGCTAAATATGGAGAAGACACCGCCTATCAGTGTCAGCACCATAGCCAGCCAGTAAAAAAACACCAGTACACGCGGCATAAGAAGACGATCAAATCCTAAAATTGCTTTCATATTTTATCCTTAAAAATTCTATGAGCCTGATAAATTTATATTATTTTTAACCACTGTGTATATTGGTATATGCCTCCGAAATCGGAGTTATCAACATGAGTTCAAGAGTTTTTGGGATGGGGAAAATGAAAGTAAGATTATCTAAATGTATTTATAATATGACTAAATAAACTACATACAAAAAAGGTCACCGAAGTGACCCTTTTCAGAACATTTGCTGATTACGCGTAACCGTAGCTCATCAGGCGCTGATAACGACGATTTTTTAAATCTTCAGTGCTTAACACGTCGAGATCGGCCAGATCCGCCAGCAGTTGCGCTTTCAAAGACGCCGCCATCGCTTCCGGGTTACGGTGAGCGCCGCCCAGCGGTTCCGGGATGATGGAGTCGATCAATTTCAGTTCTTTCAGACGCGGAGCGATGATGCCCATCGCTTCAGCCGCCAGTGGCGCTTTATCGGCGCTCTTCCACAGAATGGACGCGCAACCTTCCGGCGAGATAACGGAATAGGTGCTGTATTGCAGCATATTCACTTTATCGCCCACGCCAATCGCCAGCGCGCCACCAGAACCACCTTCACCAATAACGGTACAAATAGTCGGTACGCTCAGGCGAGACATTTCACGCAGGTTGCGTGCGATGGCTTCTGACTGACCACGCTCTTCTGCGCCCACGCCCGGATATGCCCCCGGGGTGTCGATAAAGGTGATGATTGGCATCTTAAAGCGTTCAGCCATTTGCATCAGACGCAGTGCTTTGCGGTAACCTTCTGGCGCTGGCATACCAAAGTTACGGCGAATTTTCTCTTTGGTTTCACGACCTTTCTGGTGACCAATAATCATCACCGGACGACCATCAAGACGTGCGATGCCACCGACGATAGCTTTGTCATCTGCATACGCGCGGTCACCTGCCAGTTCGTCAAATTCATCAAATGCCAGGCGAACGTAATCCAGGGTATAAGGACGCTGTGGATGGCGAGCCAGTTGCGCAATTTGCCATGCACCGAGATCGGCGAAGATTTTACGCGTCAGTTCTACGCTTTTTTCACGCAGACGATGCACTTCTTCATCGATGTTAATATCCAGTTTCTCATCCTGGCGGCTAACCGCAGTCAGAGAATCGATTTTCGCTTCCAGCTCTGCAATCGGCTGTTCAAAATCAAGGAAATTCAGACTCATAGTATTCCTGTATTAGTCAAACTCCAGTTCCACCTGCTCCGAACCAATGAGGCCACGGAGATCGTTTAATAAACGATCGCTCGGAGAGACACGCCACGTCGCGCCAAAACGCAACCGCGCACGTGCATCCGCCCTCTGATAGTAGAGATGTACTGGAATTGTCCCAGAGCGGTGGGGTTCCAGAGACTGACGGAGTCGGTTTAAAAGCTGGTCATCAATTTGCCTGTCCGTCAGCGAGATAGCAAGCCCGCGAGCATATTTTTCCCGGGCTTCGTCAATATCCATCACTTCGCGAGCGGTCATTTTAAGCCCACCGCTGAAGTCATCAAAGCTGACCTGTCCGCTGACGATAAGTATGCGGTCTTTTTCCAGCAATTGCTGGTATTTATCCAGGGCGTCAGTAAACAACATGACTTCCAGCCGCCCGGAACGGTCATCCAGCGTGCAGATACCGATACGATTGCCGCGCTTGGTGACCATAACCCGCGCGGCAATAACGAGCCCCGCAGCCGTGGTGACTTTACCACGTTCTGTCGGATGCATGTCTTTCAGCCTTACGCCTCCGACATAACGCTCAATCTCTTTTAAATACTGGTTGATAGGGTGGCCCGTCAGGTACAGACCTAACGTTTCACGTTCCCCATCTAACACCACCTGTTCCGGCCACGGCTGGCAGCTAGCGTAAGATTGTTCAATTTGCTCCGGCTCTTCCGCCAGTACGCCAAACATATCGGCCTGGCCGATGGCTTCTGCTTTCGCGTGTTGATCTGCCGCTTTTAACGCATCGCCCAGCGAGTTCATCAGCGCCGCGCGGTGTGGCCCCAGACGGTCAAACGCCCCGGACATGATCAGTTTTTCCAGCACACGACGGTTCAACTTTTTGGTGTCGGTACGGGCGCAGAGATCAAACAGTTCGCGAAAGTAGCCGCCTTTATTACGGGCTTCGATGATAGCCTCAATTGGCCCCTCACCTACCCCTTTGATGGCGCCAATACCATACACGATTTCGCCGTCATCGTTGACGTGGAAATGGTAAAGACCGGAGTTTATATCTGGTGGCAGGATTTTCAGCCCCATCCGCCAGCACTCATCCACCAGGCCAACCACCTTCTCGGTATTATCCATATCGGCGGTCATCACCGCCGCCATAAACTCTGCCGGATAGTGCGCTTTTAGCCATAACGTTTGATATGACACCAAAGCATAGGCCGCAGAGTGCGATTTGTTAAATCCGTAACCGGCGAATTTCTCCACCAGGTCGAAGATTTTCATCGCCAGTTCGGCGTTGATCCCGTTCTTTTCTGCACCTTCAGCAAAAACAGAACGCTGCTTAGCCATCTCTTCCGGCTTTTTCTTACCCATCGCACGACGCAACATATCTGCACCGCCGAGGGTATAACCAGAAAGCACCTGGGCAATCTGCATTACCTGTTCCTGATACAGGATAATGCCGTAAGTCGGTTCCAGTACTGGTTTCAGACTTTCATGCTGCCACTGCACGTCCGGATAGGAGATCTCTTCGCGACCATGTTTACGGTCGATAAAGTTATCCACCATCCCTGATTGCAACGGACCGGGGCGGAATAGTGCCACCAGTGCGATCATATCTTCGAAGCAGTCAGGTTGCAGACGCTTGATCAGGTCTTTCATGCCGCGCGATTCAAGCTGGAATACCGCCGTGGTTTCCGAGCGTTGCAGCATGTCAAAACTTTTCTTGTCATCCAGCGGGATCGCAGCGATATCCAGCGGCGGCTCGCCATTCTTCGCCCGCCGCTTGTTGATCATCTCCAGCGCCCAGTTGATGATGGTGAGCGTACGCAAACCGAGGAAGTCGAACTTCACCAGCCCGGCGTATTCAACGTCGCTTTTATCAAACTGCGTGACCGGATGTTTGCCCTCTTCATCGCAATAAAGCGGCGCAAAATCGGTAATTTTGGTCGGCGCGATAACCACCCCACCGGCGTGTTTACCAGCGTTACGGGTGACCCCTTCCAGTTTGCGCGCCATGTCGATCAGCGCCTTAACTTCTTCGTCCGCTTCGTAGATTTCCGGCAGTTGCGGCTCTGCTTCAAATGCTTTCGCCAGCGTCATCCCCGGATCGGGCGGGATCAGTTTCGAGATACGATCGACAAAGCCGTACGGATGTCCCAGCACGCGGCCTACGTCGCGGATCACCGCTTTTGCCGCCATCGTACCGAAGGTGATGATCTGCGATACCGCATCACGACCGTACATGTCCGCCACGTGTTCGATAACCTGGTCGCGTTTCTCCATACAGAAGTCAACGTCGAAGTCAGGCATGGAGACACGTTCCGGGTTAAGGAAACGTTCGAAGAGCAGGTCAAATTCCAGCGGATCGAGGTCGGTGATTTTCAGCGCATAAGCCACCAGAGAACCCGCACCGGAGCCACGACCTGGCCCTACCGGTACGCCGTTATCTTTCGACCACTGGATAAATTCCATAACGATGAGGAAGTAGCCGGGGAAGCCCATCTGGTTGATAACCTGTAGTTCAGTATCCAGACGTTCGTCATATTCCGGGCGACGCTTAAGACGTTCTTCCTCGTCAGGGAATAAAAATGCCAGACGCTCTTCCAGCCCTTCTTTTGCACGCTTGACCAGATAATCTTCGGTGCTCATGTCCCCGGTCGGGAATTGCGGCAGGAAGTATTCACCCAGACGCACAGTTACGTTACAACGTTTGGCGATCTCAACGGTGTTGGCAAGGGCTTCGGGGATGTCGGCAAACAGCTCGCACATCTCCTCTTCGCTACGCATATATTGCTGCGGCGAATAGTTACGTGGGCGTTTAGGATCATCGAGGGTAAAGCCGTCGTGGATCGCGACGCGGATTTCGTGCGCGTCAAAGTCGCTGCTGTCGATAAAGCGCACGTCGTTGGTCGCCACGACGGGCAAACCGCGCGCTTCCGCCAGTTCTACCGCCGCGTGCAGATAGCTTTCTTCGTCCGGCCTGCCGGTGCGAATCAATTCGAGAAAATAGCGATCCGGGAAGTGTTCTTCATAAAACGCGACACACTCATCCACCAGCGTGCTGTTACCACGCAAAAGGCTGCGTCCGACGTCGCCCATGCGCCCGCCGGAAAGGAGGATCAGCCCTTCGTTTAATTCGATAAGCCAGTCGCGATCGATGATTGGCCCGGCAGCACCGTACCCGCGCTGATACGCTTTTGAGATCAGCAACGTCAGATTCTGATAGCCGGTATTGTTCGCCGCCAGTACCGTCAGGTGAGTTAACTCATCCCCCAACAGATCGCACTGGACGTTAAAATCCGCCCCGACGATGGGTTTAATCCCTGCGCCATGTCCCGCTCCGTAGAACTTCACCAGACCGCAAAGGTTGGTGAAATCGGTGATCGCCAGTGCTGGCATACCCAACGCCACCGCCTTTTTTACCAGCGGCGCGGTTTTTGCCAGGCCATCAATCATCGAGTAGTCGCTGTGCACCCGCAGGTGAACGAAACGTGGTTCAGACATCTTCAGATTCCGGTTTACTTAATCTCGACACAAGAATCAGGACGCAAGTCCCAGTGCGCGTTTGACAGGGCCAAAGCTGCGCCGATGGTGTTCGGTCGCGCCGTGTTCAGCCAGTTTTTCAAGATGAAAAGCTGTTGGATACCCTTTGTGTTGGGCAAAACCATATTGTGGATAAACGATGTCCAGCGCCGCCATTTCAGCGTCGCGCGTGACTTTCGCCAGAATAGACGCGGCACTGATTTCCGGCACGCGGCTGTCGCCTTTAACTACAGCCATCGACGGCATCGGTAATTTCGGACAGCGGTTACCATCAATCAACACATATTCCGGCGCAATATGCAGCCCAGCGACGGCACGCTGCATCGCCAGCATGGTCGCGTGTAGAATATTCAGTTCGTCGATTTCATGGGGTTCCGCGCGACCCAGACTCCAGCTTAACGCTTTCTCTTTAATCTCTTCATACAACGCCAGACGGCGTTTTTCGCTCAGCTTTTTGGAATCATTCAGCCCCAGAATCGGACGCGCCGGGTCGAGGATCACGGCAGCGGTGACAACCGCGCCAACCAACGGCCCGCGCCCGACTTCATCCACACCCGCAACAAGCTGCGTGTGCGGATAAACAAATTCGATCATTGTGCTAACTCCAGAACGGCTTGTGCCGCCTGCTCATCGGCATTGCAGCGGATCTGCTGATGCAGTTCGCGGAAGGTGTCGTGCATTGCGTGGCTGGTTTTACCATCCGCCAACAACGGTAACAGCGCCGCAGCCAGTTTTTGCGGCTCACACTCTTCCTGCAATAACTCTTTGACTAACTCTCTGCCCGCCAGCAAATTGGGTAGAGAGACATAATCAGTTTTCACCAGTCGCTTCGCCAGCCAGAAGGTGAAAGGCTTCATGCGATACCCAACCACCATCGGGCATTTCGCCAGCATACACTCGAGTGCCGCCGTGCCCGACGCCAGTAACGCCGCATCGCTTGCCACCATCGCCTCACGCCCCAATCCATCCAAGAGATGAACAGCAAGGTCTGGCGCAACTTCAGCTTTGATGCGTTCAAACTGCTCGCGGCGTTTGGCATTCACCAGCGGCACCACAATCTCAAGATCGGGATATGTCTGGCGCAAAAGCTGGGCCGTTTTCAGGAAATCGGCGCTAAGCATCTCAACTTCCGCGCCACGACTGCCAGGCAGCAACGCCAGGCAGTGGGCATCGTGAGGGATACCCAACACATCACGGGCGGCGTTTTTATCTGGATCTAACGGCATGGCATCAGCCATGGTGTGACCGATAAAACGGCACGGCACGTTGTATTTGTCATAAAACGCTTTTTCGAAAGGCAGAAATGCGAGCACCAGATCGGTGGCTCTGCCTATTTTGAAAACGCGTTTCTGTCGCCACGCCCACACGGACGGACTGACGTAATGAATGGTTTTGATACCCTGCTTTTTGAGGTTACCTTCGAGGGTAATATTGAAGTCAGGCGCATCAATGCCGACAAAAACATCTGGCTTTAGCTCACCAAAACGTTTCGTCAGATCGGCTCGAATATGCAGTAAGCGACGCAAACGACCGAGCACTTCAACAATGCCCATCACCGCCAGCTCTTCCATTTCGTACCAGGCTTCGCAGCCTTCAGCCTGCATCCGTGGCCCGGCAACACCAACAAAACGGGCGTTGGGCACACGTTCTTTCAGAGCGCGGATTAAACCGGCCCCCAGGATATCGCCGGAGGTTTCTCCGGCGACCAGGGCAATTGTTAATGGACGCTGTTCAGCCATTAACGAATCAGACCGCGCGTTGAGCGTGCAAAGAAATCGGTAAACGCTTTCACTTCCGGATAAGTTTCCGCCAGTTCAGCAATTTCCGGTTTCACTTCATCGAGCGTTTTTCCGCTGCGATAAATCAGCTTATACGCATTGCGGATAGCGGTAATCGCCTCACGGCTAAAACCGCGACGCTTCAGCCCTTCGATATTGACACCGAACGGCGTTGCGTGGTTACCCTGCGCAATAACATAAGGAGGGACGTCCTGCGCCACACCGGAACAACCGCCAACCATCACGTGCGCACCAATGATGCAGAACTGATGGACTGCGGTCATGCCACCGATGATCGCGAAGTCATCTACCGATACGTGCCCCGCCAGCGTTGCGTTGTTGGCGAGAATACAGCGGTTACCTACCGTACAATCGTGCGCAATGTGAGCATTGATCATCAGTAAGTTGTCGCTGCCCACCTTCGTCAATCCACCGCCCTGGACTGTGCCACGATGAATGGTGACGCTTTCGCGAATGCGGTTACGATCGCCGATTTCCACACGGGTCGGTTCGCCAGCATATTTCAGATCCTGGTTAACTTCGCCGATGGAGGCGAACTGATAAATCTCATTGTCGCGACCAATTTTAGTATGGCCATTCACGACAACGTGAGATTTCAGTACGGTACCCTCACCAATTTCGACATGGGGTCCAACGATACAAAAAGGACCAATGTGAGCGTTGGCGCCAATCGACGCGCCCTCTTCCACAATGGCGGTTGGATGCACAAAGGCGGATTTATCAATCACGTATCAGGCCTCCCGGCTACGAGCACACATCATCGTTGCTTCGCAAACTACTTTACCGTCGACCAGAGCAACCCCTTTAAAACGGGTCAGGCCACGGCGCGTTTTTTCGAAAGTGACTTCCATGATCATTTGATCGCCTGGCACGACCGGGCGCTTAAAGCGCGCTTCGTCAATACCGGCGAAGTAGTACAGCTCACCCGGTTCCAGTTTTCCTACGCTTTTAAACGCCAGAATACCTGTTGCCTGTGCCATTGCTTCCAGAATCAGCACACCCGGGAAAATCGGTTTTCCAGGGAAATGGCCCTGGAAGAATGGCTCATTGACAGAGACATTTTTTACTGCGCGCAGAAAACGACCTTCTTCAAAATCCAGCACGCGATCCACCAGTAAGAACGGGAAACGGTGTGGCAGAAGTTCTAAAATCTCTTCAATCTGCAGAGTATGAGTGTTAGTAGTCAAGATACTCTTCCTGTCAAAATATAAGAAACGACAATAATAACACGGCCTGCCGCAATCGTAAGAATGAGACAGGCCGTAAAGTTTGGCGAACAAAAGATGGAACGTTAGTCTTGTTGATTAACCTTGCGCTCAAGCGATTTCAGACGCTTGCTCATATCATCAATGTTCATCACCAGTGCAGCGGTTTTGCGCCAGACTTTGTTGGGTTGCAGCGGAATGCCTGAGGAATAGACGCCAGGTTCAGTGATAGGACGCATCACCATACCCATGCCCGTAACCGTCACTTTATCGCATATTTCCATATGCCCGTTGATTACGCTGGCACCGCCGATCATGCAGTAACGACCAATTTTCAGGCTGCCCGCCATAATGACGCCACCGGCAACCGCCGTATTGTCGCCAATCACGACGTTATGTGCAATCTGGCACTGGTTATCAATGATCACGCCATTGCCGATAATGGTGTCATCCAGAGCACCACGATCGATAGTAGTACAGGCGCCGATCTCCACGCGATCGCCAATAATCACGCGACCAATCTGAGGGATCTTCACCCAGTTACCCCGATCGTTGGCATAGCCAAAACCGTCCGCACCTACCACCGTTCCGGATTGGATCAGGCAATTCTGACCGATCTGGATCTCATGGTAAATGGTTACGTTCGCCCAAAGGCGCGAACCTGCGCCGATTTTACTGTTTTTACCCACGAAGCAACCGGCACCAATAATCACGTTATCGCCCAGCTCAACACCGGACTCAATCACCGCGTTCGCGCCAATCGAAACCTTGTTACCCAGCTTCGCCGTCGCGTCGATCACTGCACTGGGTGCAATGTCCTGCGCGGGCTGCGGCGTGGTATCTAAAATTTGCGCCATGCGCGCGTAAGTCAGGTAGGGATTCTTCACTACCAGCGCGGCACTTTTCGCGAAAGGAAGATCGTCCTGGGTCATGACAACCGCAGACGCCTGGCACAAGCCTAAATGTTCACGGTATTTTGGGTTAACCATGAACGTGATGTGACCTGTTTGTGCAGATTGCATGGACGCAACGCCGGTGATGACGATATCGCCATCACCGTGTAGTTCTGCATCCAACTGCTGCGCTAAATCAGCCAGTCGAATTGAAGGCATTACTTATTTAACCTGTTTCAGTACGTCGGCAGTGATGTCTTTTACATCGCTGCTGTTGTAAGCAACGGCGTTTGCATCAACAACCAGATCGATATCCTGGCTGTTGGCAACGGATTTCACAGCAGTCTGGATACGAGTAACCAGTTTGCTGCGTTCTTCGTTGGAACGACGTGCGCGATCCTGCTCAAAAGCCTGCGCTTTCTGAGCAAAAGTCTGGCGCTGAGCCATCACGTCTTTTTCCAGCTTAGTACGATCGCTACCGGCTTTCATAGACTGCAGCTTTTTCATTTTAGCTTGCAGATCGGTTTCCATACGCTGCAGTTCGCTGGCACGGCCTTTGAACTCATTTTCCAGCGTGTTAGAAACACCGGTTTTCTGTGCTACCTGCTGGAACAGGCTGCCCATATTGACGATTGCAATTTTGTCAGCCGCCTGAGCAGAAGTTGCCAGTGCTAAACCGAGACCTGCAGCTAATAACCACTTTTTCACAATAAACTCCTTACCATCCCATTTGCACCGGAGGGTGCAGTTCTTTGCGTGGCCCGGCGATCTTATAGTGATCGCCTAAAGTCATCGCTACACTACCACTACATTCCTTTGTGGAGAACACTTACCAGGTTTTACCGATGTTAAACTGGAACTGTTCTGCCTTGTCTCCATCGTACTTTTTGAACGGCTGGGCGTAGGAGAACACCAACGGCCCCAATGGGGACATCCATTGTAATGCGATACCCGCAGACATACGGATATTGCTTGGATCACTATAGTCAGGATATCCAGAATATTGGCTGGAATCCCAGTTTGTATCCCAAACGGTGCCCATATCCCAGAAGAAGGAAGTACGAACCGAGTTAGCATACTTGTCGCTAATGAACGGCGTCGGGGTGATGAGTTCGAGGCTGGCAACCGCCATGGCGTTACCACCTACAGCATCATCCGATTTACACAGGTCTTTCGCTCCGTCCTGAGTCGCACATTCGTAATCGTAGTCCGGATCATAATTACTGGCCTGATGCGGGAAGTAAACTGCTTTCGGACCAATGGTGTTGGACTGGAAGCCACGCACGGTGCTGGAACCACCAGCATAGAAGTTCTCGTAGAACGGCATCTCTTTGCCGCCTAAACCATCACCGTAACCCCAACGAGTACGACCCAGAACAACCCATTTGTGATCGTCATCGATCGGCACATAGGTCGCCGTGTCTAACGTCACTTTGTAGTATTCGTTATCCGATCCCGGAATGGTCACTTTACCGGTCAGGTTGACACGTGAACCATCTGTCGGGAAGTAACCACGGTCAAGCTTGTTATAGGTCCAACCATAGTTGAACGTGAAGTCGTCCGTTTTGAAGCTGTTATCCTGATCAGAGGTGCTCGGATGTTCACCCATAGAGTACAGATAACGCCACATCGCAACCTGCGGCTGCATGTTGGACAGGGAGTTATGTACATAACCCAGACCTGCACGCAGCGAGTTATATTCGTTGATCGGGAAGCCCAACGTCACGTCTGTACCATAACTCTTGTTGGTATAGTCGGACAGGTCGGCGTCATCTGCCTGGAAGTCATTATAGAAGAGACGGCCACCGAGGCTTACGCCGTCTACGGTGAAGTACGGGTTGGTTACCGACAGTTCAGCATAGGTCTGGTAATCGTTTTTGGTTCCGTTGATACCAACAGCATAACCCGTACCTAACCAGTTATCCTGTTGCACGCCAGCCTGAAAGCTCACGCCACTTTCAGTACCGTAACCAATACCGAAGTTGAAGCTACCGGTGTTACGTTCTTTGACCTTGTAGACCACATCAACCTGATCCGGGCTACCCGGAACACGCTGAGTGTCAGTATCGACTGTTTCAAAGAAGCCCAGACGATTCAGACGCTCTTTACCCTGATCGACCAGATCGCTACCCAGCCATGCCCCTTCCATCTGGCGCATTTCACGGCGCAGAACAGCATCTTTCGACGTGTCGTTACCTTCAAAACGGATCTTACGCACATAGAAACGGTTACCCGCATCAACGTTCACACGTAATTTAACGGTTTTGTCGGCATCATTAATTTCAGGCATCGACTGTACGCGCGGATAGGCATAACCATAGCGACCGAGAAGCTTTTTAATGTCATCTTCCATTTTGGTCACTTTGGTGCCGTTATACAGCTCGCCCGGCTCGATCTTAGTCAACTGCTCAATTTCAGCGGAGTGCCCGGCAAGGTTGCCGCTCACTTCAACGCCAGAAAGCTTGTACTGATCGCCTTCGGTGATGTTCACCGTGACGTAGATACCTTTTTTATCCGGCGTCAGACTGACCTGGGTCGAGTCGATGTTGAAACGGGCATAACCGCGATCCAGATAGTAACTGCGCAGGGTTTCAAGGTCACCCGCCAGTTTCTGTTTCTGGTATTTACGATCGCCTACCACGTTCCACCACGGCACTTCGTCACGCAGCTGGAAATGAGAGATCAGTTCGTCGGTGGTGAAAGCATGGTTACCAACAATATTGATTTGCTGGATTTCTGCTGACACACCTTCCTGGAACACCAGTTTAAGGTCAACACGGTTACGCGGCAGTGGAGTCACGACAGCTTTTACGCTGGCGCTATATTTACCGACGCTGTAGTAGAAGTCTTCCAGACCTTTTTCGATATCAGCAATGGTGGTGCGATCAAGAGATTCGCCCACACGCACGCCAGAAGCCTCGAGGTTTTGCTTCAGCATGTCATCTTTCACCGATTTGTTACCGGAGAAAGTGATGCTGGCAATGGTCGGACGTTCTTTTACCTGAACCAGAAGGGTATCACCATCACGAAGGACACGAACATCCTCAAAGTTGCCGGTAGCAAACAGAGCGCGAATGGTATTACTGATATCTTCATCATTAACCGTGTCGCCTGTGCGCACCGGCATACTGAGGAGGGCCGCACCAACGGCGACACGCTGAAGGCCTTCGAAATGAATATCTTTCACTACGAACCCTTCAGCACCGTATACGGTGGCGCTGCTAAACAGCAGCGACGCTATGAGCAACTTTTTCATCGCCATCGTTATTATGCGTTCTTCCTAACTAACTCTCATAACCGAGAGAAATCATTGAAAAGTGCAAGCCCCATTAACAGCACCAGCAGAATCGAGCCAATGCGATAACAAAAGTCTTGAACCCGCTCGGATACCGGTCCGCCCTTGATCTTTTCGATCGCAAGGAACAGCAGATGCCCCCCGTCAAGTACGGGCAACGGAAACAGGTTAATTATCCCTAAGTTCACGCTAATAAGCGCAAGAAACGGTAGATAATAAACAACCCCGAGTTCCGCTGTCATCCCAGCCCCCTTGGCGATAGAGATCGGCCCACTGAGGTTGTTCAGTTTCACATCACCGGTGATCAATTTTCCCAGCATACTGACCGTCAGCTTCATCAACTGCCACGTTTTGTCCGTGGCTTCGACGATGGCGTTGAACGGCCCATACTGGCGTACAACTTTATACTCATCTGGCAAAGGAATGACTTTCGGCTCAATGCCGACAAAACCAATCGCCTTACCATTGCCCGGTTTGCTCTCCGGGACTAATGTTAAAGACAAGGGACTCCCCTGCCTTTCGATTTCCAACGCTAAGGATTTACCCGGATTATCCCGGACAAGCATCACAAAGGTCACCCATTGCGTTAATGGCTGACCATCGACTTTAACGATCCTGTCGCCTGCTTGCAAACCCGCCTTGTTTGCCGCCGAATTTGGCTGCACATTTTCCACTACAGGTTCAATTTGCGGCCCACGGGGACGAATCCCCAAAGAAGATACTGGATCTTCTTTATCAGGCTCAAACGCCCACTGACGTAAATCGAGCTTTACATCTCGCCGCTGGTCGCTACCAAATGGTGCTACGGTAATGATGGTGCTTTCATCACCAATTTTATCGACCAACTGCAAACGCACGGCATCCCAATCAGGCGTTTCGATACCATCTACGGCTTTTAGTTCCGTTCCTGGTGCAATTTGTGCTTGTGCAGCTATCGAATTGGCTGATATTTCACCAACCACCGGGCGTACGCCAGGCACACCAATGATAAAAACCAGCCAGTAAGCAAAGATAGCAAAAATGAAGTTTGCAACCGGACCTGCGGCAATGATCGCCGCACGTTGGCCAACAGATTTATTATTGAAGGCATGGTGGCGAAGCTCCGGAACAACCGGTTCAGCACGCTCATCCAGCATTTTGACATAACCGCCCAAAGGGATCAGGGCGATGACATATTCGGTGCCTAGCTTATCAGTTCGGCGCCAGAGCGCCTTACCAAAACCTATAGAGAAACGCTCAACGCGAACACCGCAACGCCGGGCAACCCAGAAATGACCAAATTCATGCACGGTGATAAGTACACCCAATGCAACGATGAACGAAGCCAAATCCCAGAGAAAACTCAGCATAATACCTTCCGTTAAAGCGTCCTGAATACCAGCAACAGCAGGCAAGCAAAGACCGGTACAGCAGCCGTCAGGCTATCAATACGATCCAAAATACCGCCATGTCCTGGAATTAAATGACCGCTGTCCTTAATTCCTGCTTCACGCTTAAACATGCTCTCGGTCAGATCGCCGAGCACTGAGGCTAACGCTGCGACAATAGAGCAAATGAGTAAGGTGACGGGTGCAACGTCCAGATTCGCCCACATGCCATAACCCCATGAGATTACCGCTGCGGTCGCGAGTCCGCCAATAAAGCCTTGCCAGGTTTTACCCGGAGAAACCTTCGGTGCCAGCTTATGTTTGCCAAACAATTTGCCAAACATATATGCGCCAGAGTCAGCGCCCCAGACCAGGATCATGACATAGAGCAGCCATATCGCGCCACTGTAATGATTCTCGTCATAGTGCCAGGCTCGTAACGCCAACATGCCCCAAAAGAAGGGAACAATAGTTAGCACGCCAAAGATAATGCGCAATGTTTTGGATTTACGCCATATTGTCGCGGAACCGGGATAGAACAACACCAGCAATAACGCGACAACCCACCAGCCAAGCGAAGCCCAAAGTGAGACCTCAACCAGTGGTTGATGGATATTTCGGTGATATTCCGGCAACAGAAAAAGCATCAGCGCCAACAATAACCCGCACAGCACCGCCAGCCATACCCGCTGCGAGCGAGAGGTAAAACCGCTAAGCTGTCCCCATTCCCACGCTGCCAGCATACAGACTACCAGCGTAACAATAGCGAACCCCACCGGCGGCAATAAGAATAGCGCCGCGATGACGACAGGTATTAAAACAAAAGCAGATATCAGGCGATACTTCAGCAAAAGCGACCCCCATCAGGCTGTTTCATCACCGGGCTCGGTGCCGCCGAAACGACGCTCTCGATTAGCAAAGGCATTTAGTGCCCCTTCAAAGTCTTGTTCATCGAAATCGGGCCAGAGAACATCTGTAAAGTAAAGTTCGGCATAGGCAATTTGCCAAAGCAAAAAGTTACTAATGCGATGCTCCCCCCCAGTCCTAATTACTAAATCTACAGGGGCCAGTTCATGCATACAGACATGCTGGTTTAGCATCTCTTCATCTATCTGATCCGGTTGCAGGTTTCCTTGCTGCACCTTTTCAGCCAGTTGCCTGACGCCCTGGACTATATCCCAACGTCCACCGTAGTTCGCCGCAATATTCAACGTCAGACCGGTATTCCCGGCAGTTAACGCTTCAGATTTACGAATACGTTCTTGCAAACGCGAGTTAAAACGACTGGTATCGCCAATAATACGCAGACGCACGTTATGTCGGTGCAGGCTTTTTACTTCGCTATCGAGCGCCCACACAAACAGTTCCATTAACGCACTGACTTCCTGCGCTGGTCGGTTCCAGTTTTCACTACTAAAGGCATACAGCGTTAACGCCTCAATACCGTTGTTGGCCGCAAAAGAGACCGCCCGGCGGACCGATTTAGCCCCGGCTTTATGCCCAAAGGCACGAATCTTCCCTTGCTTTTTTGCCCAGCGCCCGTTGCCATCCATAATGATCGCGACATGGCGACAGCCATGAACTGGCAATTTTTCGCTAAGTGGTTGAGTAGCAGACAACATCACGCGTTTCTTATTCCCTGACAGGGTTTACGGTACTCAGGAATACTGAAGCCTATACAAAAAAAAGCCGTGTAAAACCACGGCATACCTGACCTTAGAAAGCCAACTACTTACGA
Organism: Escherichia sp. 93.0816; assembly: GCF_013368855.2. Taxonomy (NCBI): domain Bacteria; kingdom Pseudomonadati; phylum Pseudomonadota; class Gammaproteobacteria; order Enterobacterales; family Enterobacteriaceae; genus Escherichia; species Escherichia sp. 93.0816. Next base: position 27,125 of record NZ_JABWNC020000002.1, read on the forward strand.
TCAGATGGCGCAGACTATATCACTGAAGCCCTACGCTAACAAATAGCACGACTCTCTGTAGCCGGATTATCCTCAGCTTGCGAGACGCATCACCTCTTTTCTGGCGACCTCACGCGCACAGGCATCGACAGACAACACATCGTCCACGCATTGTGGTTCGCGCATATCCATGTTTTCCAGAACGGATAAATTCAATGCGGCGATATCCGTAAAGCGGATTTGTTGCGCAAGAAACGCAGCAACGGTGATTTCGTTTGCGGCATTCAATGCGGTCGTCGCAGCCTGGCCTTGTTCGAAAGCATCCATCGCCAGTTTCAGGCATGGATAGCGATCATAATCCGGTGCGGCAAATGTCAACGCACTCAGGTTGCAAAAGTCGAGCGGCTTCACGCCAGAGTTCACGCGATTCGGCCATGCCATGGTGTGGGCAATTGGCGTACGCATATCGGGTTCTCCCAGTTGCGCCAGAACGCTGCCGTCCTGATAACGCACCATTGAGTGAATCACTGACTGCGGGTGAATCAGCACTTCCATCTGGCTGGCACTGGCGTTAAACAACCAGCGCGCTTCAATGTATTCCAGACCTTTGTTCATCATGGTAGCCGAATCGACAGAAATTTTACGTCCCATCGACCAGTTCGGATGACGGCAGGCTTGATCGGGCGTCATTGTTGCCAAATCGTGCAATAGCGTCTCACGGAAAGGGCCACCAGACCCGGTAAGCAAAATGGACACCACGCCATTTTGCTCAAGGTCAGCGTATCCCAGATTGTGCTGGATAGGTTGCGGTAAACTCTGAAAAATGGCGTTATGTTCGCTATCGACCGGTAATAACTGCGCTTTACTCTGCTTTACGGCGTCCATAAACAGACGTCCACAGGTGACCAGTGATTCTTTGTTAGCCAGCAGTATGGTTTTACCCGCACGGATAGCAGCAAGCGTAGGTAACAGGCCTGCAGCACCGACAATCGCAGCCATCACCTGATCAACATCTTCAAGCGCCGCCATATCACAGGCAGCCTGCTGACCGCTTAAGACTTCGGTGCAACTACCATGTTGTTGTAGCGTCGTTTTAAGAAGTTTCGCACTCGCTTCATCGTCCATTACGGCATAACGGGGAGAGAATTCCAGGCACTGTTCTACCATGCGAGTGACATTTTTGCCTGCCACCAGCGCAACTACGCGGAAGTGTTCGGGATTATGGCGCACCACGTCCAGCGTGCTGCAACCAATCGAGCCGGTCGAGCCCAGAATGGTGAGTTGCTTCATGAAACATCCAGAGTTGAGACAGAATAAAAAGCAAAACGCCGCCAGCCGATCCGCAAGGATCTACTGAGCGGCGTTTTTTGTCGTTCAAGAAATCAGAACTGCATCAGTTCTGCTTCTTTGTCTGCCAGCGCCGCTTCAATTTTCTTGATTGCAGCATCAGTCAGTTTCTGTACATCGTCCTGAGAACGGCGATCGTCGTCTTCGCTGATCTCTTTATCTTTCAACAGTGCTTTCACTTTATCGTTCGCATCACGACGCACGTTACGTACTGCAACACGCGCCTGTTCAGCTTCACCACGAACGATTTTAGTCAGATCTTTACGACGTTCTTCCGTCAGCGGCGGCAGCGGAACACGGATGTCGCTACCTGCAGAGTTCGGGTTCAGGCCGAGATCGGACGCCATAATCGCTTTTTCAACGGCCGGAGACATTGAACGATCAAACACGTTGATTTTCAGAGTGCGGGAATCTTCTACCGTTACGCTTGCCAGCTGACGCAGCGGCGTCGGCGTGCCGTAATATTCCACGACAATGCCATCCAGCAGGCTGGGAGAAGCACGACCCGTGCGTATTTTGCTGATTTGGGTTTTGAACGCTTCGACGCATTTGTCCATGCGTACTTCAGCATCTTTTCTGATATCGCTAATCACGTTACGAATCCTTGAAAACTTGTCTCAGTCAGACCAGACAGTCACACACAGTGGAAGTGTGCTAAGTATAGCCCTGATTAAACATATTACGGGTAATCGTCTGGATTATTAGGCTATTTTATTTGCCATTTTGGCCCGGGGCAGTGCTCGCCATCCTCACGTACTTATGTACACTCCGGTTGCTGCGCGCTGGCCGTGACCAAACTGCCTGCAACAATAACGCCTTATAACCAGACTTACGCCCCCGCGATACTTATGCGGAATCTTACCCTTATTTATCCATCACGGGAATTATTCCGTGATTAAAGTCCCTTCTTTTTCACCCATTACCACACGGCGCAGCGCACCCGGTTTATTCATGTTGAAAACACGAATCGGTAATTTGTGGTCACGAGCCAGCGTGAAGGCCGCCAGATCCATTACTTTCAGCTCTTTTTCCAGAACTTCACTGTAGGTCAGCTGCTCGTACATAGTTGCAGTTGGATCTTTCGCCGGGTCAGCGGTAAACACACCGTCAACTTTGGTTGCTTTCAGCACCACATCGGCTTCAATTTCGATACCACGCAGGCAAGCTGCGGAGTCAGTGGTAAAGAATGGATTACCAGTACCGGCGGAGAGGATCACCACACGGTTGTTACGCAACAGACTGATAGCTTCTGCCCAGCTGTAGCTGTCGCATACGCCATTCAATGGAATAGCGGACATCAGACGAGCGTTCACATAGGCGCGGTGCAGTGCATCACGCATTGCCAGACCGTTCATTACGGTAGCCAGCATCCCCATGTGGTCGCCCACAACGCGGTTCATACCCGCTTTCGCCAGACCAGCGCCACGGAACAGGTTACCCCCACCAATCACCACACCAACCTGAATACCCAGTTCAACCAGTTCTTTGATTTCCTGAGCCATGCGATCCAGTATGCTTGCATCAATACCGAAGCCTTCAGTGCCCTGCAGAGCTTCGCCACTCAACTTAAGCAGAATGCGTTTATAGACGGGTTTTGCATTGGTAGCCATGTTTCTTTCCTGAGACTGTCAACGATTGAAATGAATTAATACTAGCGACATTGTACGTCGCTTTTCAGCGCAGCCCCATAAGGGTTAGCTGAATTTACAAGATGGGCGCAAAAAGAAGCCGCCCTCAGGCGGCTCCTTTTCGATAATTAAGACTGCTTGGACATCGCAGCAACTTCTGCTGCAAAGTCAGTCTCAACTTTCTCGATGCCTTCACCCACTTCGAAGCGGATGAAGCCAGTCACTTCAGCGTTATGCTCTTTCAGCAGCTGACCAACAGTTTTTGCCGGTTCCATTACGAACGGCTGACCGGTCAGAGAAACTTCGCCGGTGAATTTCTTCATGCGGCCTTCAACCATTTTCTCTGCGATTTCTTTCGGCTTACCAGACTGCATCGCGATATCCAGCTGTACCTGGTATTCTTTCTCTACCACTTCAGCGGATACGTCTTCCGGCTTGATGAATTCCGGCTTGCTTGCAGCAACGTGCATAGCGATGTGTTTAACCAGCTCTTCGTCAGCGCCTTTAGCAGCAACCAGAACGCCGATACGCGCACCGTGCTGATAAGAACCCAGAACGTCGCCTTCCAGCGCAGCAACGCGGCGAATGTTGATGTTTTCACCGATTTTCGCTACCAGCGCAACGCGTTCTTCTTCGAACTGTGCTTTCAGAACTTCAACGTCAGTGATTTTGCCAGCTACAGCTGCGTCCAGAACTTTGTCTGCGAACGCCTGGAAACCAGCGTCTTTTGCTACGAAGTCAGTCTGGCAGTTAACTTCCAGAATGATGCCGTAGTTGCCGTCGATTTTGGTTTTGATCACGCCGTCAGCAGCAACGTTGCCTGCTTTTTTCGCTGCTTTGATAGCACCGGACTTACGCATGTTTTCGATTGCCAGCTCGATGTCGCCGTTAGCTTCAGTCAGTGCTTTTTTGCAATCCATCATGCCTGCGCCAGTACGCTCACGCAGCTCTTTTACCAGGGATGCGGTAATTTCAGCCATTCTAAAATCCTCGGAGATGTGATCTGCCCGGCATTAAACCGCACAGATATAAAAGTGAAAAAGGGGGCCATATGCAGGCCCCCTAACCAAACGTGTACTACCTGGTCTATAAGGGCTCGTACGAGCGTGCCTTATTACTCAGCTTCTACGAAGCTTTCTTCCGCCTGGGAAGCCAGATCCTGAGAACGGCCTTCACGTACGGTTGCAGCTACAGCGCCCAGGTACAGGGTCACAGCACGGATTGCGTCGTCGTTACCCGGGATAACGAAGTCAACACCGTCCGGATCAGAGTTGGTATCAACGATAGCAAATACCGGAATACCCAGGTTGTTTGCTTCTTTGATAGCAATGTGTTCGTGGTCAGCATCGATTACAAACAGAGCGTCCGGCAGACCGCCCATGTCTTTGATACCGCCCAAGCTGTTTTCCAGTTTCTCCAGCTCACGAGTGCGCATCAGCGCTTCTTTCTTGGTCAGCTTGTCGAAAGTACCGTCCTGAGACTGAGTTTCCAGGTCTTTCAGACGTTTGATGGACTGACGAACGGTTTTCCAGTTAGTCAGCATACCGCCCAGCCAGCGATGGTTCACGAAGAACTGGTCGCAGCTCAGAGCAGCGTCTTTCACCGCTTCGCTTGCAGCGCGTTTAGTACCAACGAAAAGGATTTTACCTTTGCGAGAAGCAATCTTGTTCAGTTCAGCCAGAGCTTCGTTGAACATCGGTACAGTTTTCTCAAGGTTGATGATGTGAACTTTGTTACGCGCACCGAAGATGAACGGCTTCATTTTCGGGTTCCAGTAACGGGTCTGGTGACCAAAGTGAACACCAGCCTTGAGCATGTCGCGCATGGAAACAGTTGCCATGATTAAAACCTCTATATAAAAGTTGGGGTTATGCCTCCACGTATCCCATATTACCGACCCCAAAGGGCACCCCGGAATATGTGCCGATACGTGTGTGTTGTTACACAAAGTGAGATTGTCGCTTCCGTCCAGTCTGTGTATACGAAATGGATCGGAAGTCCGGCGCGCTTTATACCACAAATACGCCGTGGACTCCAATAATTGTTGGCGCTGTGTACAGCATCAGACGCTGAATTTTCTATTATAGAAAACCCTCGGTGGCACGTTTCGCGAAGTTCAGAATGATTCTCAATTTGACAGGGTGTGATACCATTGACAGCACTTACATATATATTGTCGGTATCACCGACACTGATGGACAGAATTAATGGCTATCTCAATCAAGACCCCTGAAGATATCGAAAAAATGCGCGTCGCTGGCCGCCTGGCTGCCGAAGTGCTGGAAATGATCGAACCCTATGTTAAACCGGGCGTCAGCACCGGCGAGCTGGATCGCATCTGTAATGATTACATTGTGAATAAACAACACGCGGTTTCTGCCTGCCTCGGCTATCACGGTTATCCGAAATCCGTTTGCATCTCTATTAATGAAGTGGTGTGCCACGGTATCCCGGACGACGCCAAGCTGCTGAAAGACGGCGATATCGTTAACATTGACGTCACCGTAATTAAAGACGGTTTCCACGGCGACACCTCGAAAATGTTTATCGTCGGTAAGCCAACCATCATGGGCGAACGCCTGTGCCGCATCACGCAAGAGAGCCTGTACCTGGCGCTGCGTATGGTGAAACCAGGCATCAATTTGCGCGAAATCGGCGCGGCGATTCAGAAATTTGTCGAGGTAGAAGGCTTCTCCGTCGTTCGTGAATATTGCGGACACGGTATTGGTCGCGGCTTCCATGAAGAACCGCAGGTGCTGCACTATGACTCTCCTGAAACCAACGTCGTGCTGAAACCGGGGATGACCTTCACCATCGAGCCAATGGTCAACGCGGGTAAAAAAGAGATCCGCACCATGAAAGATGGCTGGACGGTAAAAACCAAAGATCGCAGCTTGTCTGCACAATACGAGCATACTATTGTGGTGACCGATAACGGCTGCGAAATTCTGACGCTACGTAAGGATGACACCATCCCGGCGATAATCTCGCACGACGAATAAAATAAAGCTGGCTTCAGACTGATGACAAGGTCTAAAAAAGAGCCCGGACAGTCCCCTCGCCCCTTATAGGGCGAGGGGGAAAACGTGCCCATTTTGGCTATTAAGCCAGTTTGTCAGTCATCTGAAGCCGGCGAATGCCGGCTTTTTTAATGCGATAATTTAATCTTATGGGTGGCGCACAATGAATACCCTTCCAGAACAGTACGCAAATACCGCTCTCCCCACCTTGCCCGGTCAACCGCAAAATCCATGCGTCTGGCCCCGTGACGAATTAACCGTCTCTGGGATAAAAGCCCATATTGATACCTTCCAGCGTTGGCTGGGCGATGCCTTTGATAGTGGGATCTCCGCAGAACAATTGATTGAAGCCCGCACCGAGTTTATCGACCAACTCCTGCAACGCTTGTGGATTGAAGCCGGTTTCAGTCAGATTGCCGACCTGGCGCTGGTCGCTGTCGGTGGCTATGGTCGTGGCGAGCTGCATCCACTTTCAGACGTCGATTTACTGATCTTAAGCCGTAAGAAACTCCCGGACGATCAGGCACAGAAAGTTGGCGAGCTGTTAACGCTGCTCTGGGATGTGAAACTGGAAGTCGGTCATAGCGTACGCACGCTTGAAGAATGCATCCTGGAAGGGTTATCGGATTTAACCGTCGCCACCAATTTAATTGAATCACGCCTGTTGATTGGCGATGTGGCGCTATTTCTCGAACTGCAAAAACATATTTTCAGCGAAGGATTCTGGCCTTCCGACAAGTTCTACGCGGCGAAAGTTGAAGAACAGAACCAGCGCCACCAGCGTTACCACGGAACCAGCTACAACCTTGAGCCAGACATCAAAAGCAGCCCCGGTGGCTTGCGTGATATTCACACTTTACAGTGGGTGGCCCGCCGCCATTTTGGCGCAACATCGCTGGATGAAATGGTCGGGTTTGGCTTCTTAACCTCAGCGGAACGAGCAGAATTAAACGAGTGCCTGCATATTTTGTGGCGTATTCGCTTTGCCCTGCATCTGGTAGTCAGCCGTTACGATAACCGCCTGTTGTTTGATCGCCAGCTTAGCGTCGCCCAGCGCCTGAATTACAGTGGGGAAGGTAACGAACCGGTCGAGCGGATGATGAAGGATTACTTCCGCGTCACGCGCCGCGTCAGCGAACTCAACCAGATGCTGCTACAACTGTTTGATGAAGCCATCCTCGCCCTGCCCGCCGATGAAAAGCCGCGTCCGATTGACGATGAGTTTCAGCTACGCGGTACGCTTATCGACCTGCGTGATGAAACGCTGTTTATGCGTCAACCGGAAGCGATATTACGCATGTTCTATACGATGGTGCGTAATAGCGCGATCACCGGCATTTACTCCACCACGCTGCGCCAGTTACGTCACGCCCGCCGTCATCTGCAACAACCACTGTGCAACATTCCTGAAGCGCGAAAGCTATTTTTGAGCATTCTGCGTCACCCCGGCGCAATGCGTCGCGGGTTACTGCCGATGCATCGCCATAGCGTGCTGGGCGCCTATATGCCGCAATGGTCGCATATCGTCGGGCAGATGCAGTTTGACCTGTTCCACGCTTACACAGTGGATGAACATACCATTCGCGTGATGTTGAAACTGGAGAGTTTTGCCAGTGAAGAAACGCGCCAGCGCCATCCGTTGTGTGTGGACGTCTGGCCGCGCCTGCCGTCACCGGAGCTGATTTTCATCGCCGCACTGTTTCACGATATCGCCAAAGGGCGCGGCGGTGACCACTCCATACTCGGCGCACAAGACGTGGTGCATTTTGCCGAACTGCACGGCCTGAACTCGCGCGAAACGCAACTGGTCGCCTGGCTGGTTCGCCAGCACTTGCTGATGTCGGTCACCGCCCAGCGCCGCGATATTCAGGATCCGGAAGTCATCAAACAATTCGCCGAAGAAGTACAAACGGAAAATCGACTGCGTTTTCTGGTCTGTCTGACGGTAGCCGATATTTGCGCCACCAACGAAACACTGTGGAATAGCTGGAAGCAAAGTCTGTTGCGCGAACTCTATTTTGCCACCGAAAAACAGCTACGACGCGGAATGCAAAACACGCCAGATATGCGCGAACGGGTTCGCCATCACCAGCTTCAGGCGCTGGCGCTGCTGCGTATGGACAATATCGACGAAGAGGCGCTACACCAGATCTGGTCTCGCTGTCGCGCTAACTATTTTGTCCGCCACAGCCCAAATCAACTGGCCTGGCACGCTCGCCATTTATTACAACATGATTTAAGCAAGCCGCTGGTATTACTTAGCCCACAGGCTACGCGCGGCGGTACGGAGATATTTATCTGGAGCCCTGACCGTCCATATCTCTTTGCTGCCGTGTGTGCCGAATTAGACCGCCGCAATTTAAGCGTTCATGACGCGCAAATTTTCACGACCCGCGACGGTATGGCGATGGATACCTTCATTGTGCTGGAGCCGGATGGCAGCCCGCTATCCGCAGATCGCCATGAGGTTATTCGCTTTGGTCTGGAACAGGTGCTGACACAAAGCACCTGGCAACCGCCACAGCCGCGTCGTCAACCCGCCAAATTACGTCACTTTACTGTTGAAACCGAAGTGACGTTTTTGCCAACCCATACCGACCGAAAATCATTCCTCGAATTGATCGCGCTGGATCAACCAGGCTTGCTGGCGAGGGTGGGGAAAATTTTTGCCGATCTGGGAATTTCGCTTCATGGCGCCCGAATTACAACCATTGGTGAGCGAGTAGAAGATTTATTCATAATCGCCACCGCCGACCGACGTGCACTTAATAATGAGTTGCAGCAGGAAGTGCATCAGCGGTTGACAGAGGCCCTCAATCCAAACGATAAAGGGTGATGTGTTTACTGATATGAAAAGAGTTTAACAATGCAGCAGTTACAGAACATTATTGAAACCGCTTTTGAACGCCGTGCCGAAATCACGCCAGCCAATGCAGACACCGTTACCCGCGAAGCGGTAAATCAGGTGATCTCGCTGCTGGACTCCGGCGCTCTGCGTGTTGCGGAAAAAATCGACGGTCAGTGGGTGACGCATCAGTGGTTGAAAAAAGCGGTGCTGCTCTCTTTCCGTATTAATGATAATCAGGTGATCGAAGGGGCAGAAAGCCGCTACTTCGATAAAGTGCCGATGAAATTCGCCAACTACGACGAAGCACGTTTCCAGAAAGAAGGCTTCCGTGTTGTACCACCAGCGGCGGTACGTCAGGGTGCGTTTATTGCCCGTAACACCGTGCTGATGCCGTCTTACGTCAACATTGGCGCATATGTTGATGAAGGTACGATGGTTGATACCTGGGCCACCGTCGGTTCCTGTGCGCAGATTGGTAAAAACGTCCACCTGTCTGGTGGTGTAGGCATTGGTGGTGTGCTGGAGCCGCTGCAGGCTAACCCGACCATCATTGAAGATAACTGCTTCATCGGCGCGCGCTCTGAAGTGGTTGAAGGCGTAATTGTCGAAGAAGGCTCCGTCATTTCCATGGGCGTATATATCGGTCAGAGCACCCGTATTTACGACCGTGAAACCGGCGAAATCCACTACGGCCGCGTTCCGGCAGGTTCTGTGGTTGTTTCTGGCAACCTGCCGTCGAAAGATGGCAAATACAGCCTCTACTGTGCGGTTATCGTTAAGAAAGTTGACGCGAAAACTCGCGGCAAAGTCGGCATTAACGAACTGCTGCGTACCATCGACTAAAAGTATGCACACGGGCAGCAAGATGCTGCCCGTGTGCTTTCTGGCTCAGAATAATTCGTCCTACTCATTCTTCCTCCCCCCCTTTTTTAAATACTTTTTCATCTTGTTTCGGACTGTCATGTAATTCGCAAAACGAAGATAAATGTGCTAATCCATCCCATGGAATATCGCCAGAATAAAGCAGGTAATTTTTTGATTTTTACGCCATGATAGAAGTCTGGAAGAAAAAGGCTTTCTGCGATCACAGTCGAGCCGGGCGGGCCAGGCCAAATGCTAAGATAAGCACAATTTACTGACTCATTTTGAGGTAACGCTATGTACGACAATCTGAAAAGTCTGGGTATTACCAATCCTGAAGAAATTGATCGTTACAGCCTCCGGCAGGAAGCCAACAACGATATTCTGAAAATCTATTTTCAGAAAGACAAAGGTGAGTTTTTCGCCAAGAGCGTGAAGTTTAAATATCCGCGTCAGCGCAAAACGGTCGTCGCCGATGGTGTGGGTCAGGGTTATAAAGAAGTACAGGAAATCAGCCCGAATCTTCGTTATATCATTGATGAGCTTGATCAAATCTGCCAGCGTGACCGCAGTGAAGTTGATCTTAAGCGTAAGATCCTCGACGACTTGCGTCACCTGGAGTCAGTGGTAACCAATAAGATCAGTGAGATTGAAGCGGATCTGGAAAAGCTGACACGCAAATAATAGTAACTGATGTCATTCTGCGAGCCGGGTAAAGTATCACCCGGCTTTAATTTTGTTATGAACCTACCGCTCTTCATCCAGTTGTAGCGCCACATACAGCAGCAACCTGTCATCAAAATTGCCCAAATCCAGCCCGGTTAATTCAGAGATGCGATTAAGTCGATACTCCAGCGTATTTCGATGGATAAACAGCGCCTTTGACGTTGCCAGCGGTTGCACATTATGGCGAAACCACGCTGCCAGCGTTCGCCGTAACAAGCCATTAGTGTCCATCGCTTTCAATCGCGCCAGCGGTCGCGCCAGTTCGTTGGCCTGCCAGTCGCCGCGCAAACTATCAAGTAAGACTGGCAGCATCAAATCCTGATAAAAATAGCAGCGATTTTCGGGCATTCGCTGTTTACCAACCACCATCGTTGTTTTCGCCGTGCGGTAAGAGCGAGCAATACTGCCAGGTCCGGTAAAATAATTACCCAACGAAACGCGAAATCGCAGCTGACCGTACTCTTTCATACGAGTAATGAGCTGCTCAACTCGCTTACAATGTTCTTCTGCATCCCAGCGCCCAAACGGATTCAACGCCGGTTTCAACACCACCATTTCGGTCAGCGAGACAATCGCCACCAGATTATTACGCTCGGGGGTAATCAGCGCGTTTTGCAATTGCTGTAACTCCGCCATTGCGCTATCTACGCCAAGCTGACCGCTGTCGACCTCGACAATAGCCACCACTCGCGGTTGATTGAGGTCGATCCCCAGCCGTTGCGCCCATTCAGTGAGTGCGGGAGTATTCTCCTCGGCCTGAATCAGGTTCATCACCAGTTCTTCCCGCAAACGGCTATCCTGCGCCAGCAGGTGCATCAACCGCGACTGTTCCAGCATCATTTCAGCCGTCATACAGACCAGTTCGCCATATTTGCGCAGATTCTCTGGTTCACCAGTCAGGCCAATTACGCCGACAATCTCACCTTCCAGCCGTAACGGTAGATTAATCCCCTGCCGCACACCGTGCAGATGACGTGCTACCGCGTCATCGATATCGACTACTCGTCCCTGCGAAAGTACCAGCAACGCACCTTCGTGCAATTCACCAATACGTTCACGATCGCCGCTGCCAATAATGCGCCCGCGAGCATCCATTACATTGATATTGGTATCGATAATGCGCATGGTGCGCGCCACAATGTCCTGCGCCATTTTGGTATCAAGATGCCAGCCAGCCATAAGCCCTCCGTTGTGCACGGTTTAGCATAAAGAAGTGAGGGAAGCGCGGCATTGTGCAAATGCCCAAAGGAACGAAGATATATATGGAGTTGTGGGGAAGTTCACAGATTGCATGAAGAACCCCTTCCCTGGGCGGGAAGGGGTTAAGGGAAATTACTGCATTAACAGGTAGATGGTGCTGTCGCCGCGCTGAATGTTCAGTGCCAGCACGGACGGTTTGCTGTCGAGAACTTTACGCAGTTCAGCGATGTTTTTCACTGCCTGCTGGTTCGCGCCAATAATCACATCACCTTTTTTCAGGCCAATCTGTGCAGCCGGGGTGCCCGTTTTCACGTTGTTCACGACGACGCCCTGATCTTTGCCTTTGTTGCTCATTTCAGCGCCTTCAATGCCGTTGAAGATGGAGCTGGAATCAACCTGATTCTGGCTGCTCTGCTGCAGTTCCAGGTTCACGTTAACCTGCTTACCGTCGCGCAGTAAGCCCAGAGTCAGTTTGCTGCCCACTGGCATAGTGCCAACCTGAGCTCGCAGCGCGGCAAAGCTGCTGATTGGCTTACCGTTCAGGGAGGTGATCACATCACCTGCTTTAATACCTGCTTTCGCGGCAGAAGAATTCGGCAGAACCTGACTTACAAATGCACCGCGCTGGGCGTCAACTTTCATCGCTTTCGCCAGTTCGGAGTTCAGTTCGGTTCCCATAATACCCAGCTCGCCGCGTTTCACCTGACCGTATTCCACCATCTGCGAAGTCAGGTTTTTCACCATGTTGCTCGGGATAGCAAAACCGATACCGATGTTGCCGCCGTCCGGTGCGAGGATCGCGGTGTTGATACCGATCAGTTCGCCGTTCAGGTTAACCAGCGCACCACCGGAGTTACCACGGTTGATCGCTGCATCGGTCTGGATGAAGTTTTCGTAGTTTTCGGCATTCAGGCCGCTACGCCCCAGTGCAGAGACGATACCAGAAGTTACCGTCTCGCCCAGACCAAACGGGTTACCGATAGCGACGGTGTAATCCCCCACGCGCAGCGCGTCGGAATCCGCCATCTTAATTGCAGTCAGGTTTTTCGGGTTCTGGATTTGGATCAGCGCGATATCAGAACGCGGATCTTTGCCGACCATTTTCGCGTCGAACTTACGACCATCACTTAACTGAACTTTAATGACCGTCGCGTTATCGACAACGTGGTTGTTGGTGACGACATAGCCTTTATCGGCATCAATAATAACGCCAGACCCCAGCGCCATAAATTTTTGTTGCTGGCCGCCGCCGTTACCGCCCTGCCCGCCCTGGCAGAACGGAGAGCTCTGGAACGGAGAACCGTCCTGGCAGAACGGAGAATCATCGCCGAAGAACTGCTGGAAATTGCGCGGCATACGCGGCGTATTAACGGTTGTGCTACCTTCTACGTTAATGCTGACCACTGAAGGCATCACCTTTTCGAGCATCGGTGCAAGGCTTGGCATCTGCTGGGCTGTCGTTGCTGAAGAAGTCTCAGCCGCCGTTGCAGAGAGCGGAGATAACGCCAAACCTAAACTCAGAGCCAGTGCACTCAGTGCTAATGTGGTTTTTTTCATGTATTTCAGTCTCGATTAACAGATAACGCAAAATTGCTGTGTTCTTCAGATTCGTTTTATAGCGCGAAGTTCCGAACTAAAGTTTCTGCAAAAAGTAAAAATTTATTGTCCGTCTTTACAAAAGCCTGGTTATTGTTCTACCGCCATCAGCCGCCGATATTCATCCCACGCATAAAGGTCCGTCATGCCACTGATATAATCCTGTAACAGCCGACAACGATAATAATATTCCCATAACGGGAACTCAGGAGAATCTGACGGTAATTTACTGACAGCCTCGACATAGGCCAGCCGATGGCGCGTTGAGAGCTTATGGAATAAGCGTGATTCAATGGGGAAACGTTTTACTCGCTCTTTTTCTACCAGTTCAGTAAAGTCTGATAATGACATGCTTAATAAAGGACGATAAATCTCTAATAACCCGCTAATCACCCGATATCCCTGCAACTCAAGCTGCTCGACATCTGGATGGCTAAACACATGTTTTACGGCGACATTTTTATATAACTTCAAAAGTTCACTACATTCACTGGCATCTTCTAACAGGGCATGATTAAACGTTCCGGCAAAAATCGTCGGCAAATTATCAATAAATCGTTGTGCCGCATAGGGCACCAGCTTATTCAGGGTGTTCACCCGTAAATACATAAAAAACTGATCTTCCGTACTGCGGCTTAAACTATTTGAACGCGATTTTTCCCAGGCATTTTCTACCACTTGTGCAAACAGCGAACCTTTCTCATGCTGGCTCCACGCATCATGCAGATGATGATAAAGCTGCTCAACGGTGAATATTCTTTTCTCTACCGCATCTTCAAGATCAGCCACACAATAAGAGATATCGTCAGCTGCTTCCATAATCCACGTTAATGGAAAACGACTGTAAAGCGCCAAATTAAGTTCTTTACGCAAACGGGCAATATAGACTTCTTCAGAAAGATAATAGCCCGGTTTTTTCATTAAATAGTGGTGAGTCTCAGGCGTTTCACCACGCCACCACGCCGGACGAGTATATTTTAAAATACCGCCAACCTGCGCCCAGGTGAGATTCATCCGCATCAATGTATGCACCAGGCGAATACCTTGTGCATTGCCTTCAAAATGACATAAGTCCTGACGAATTTTGCGCCGCAGCTCGTTGAGTTGTTCCTCTCCTTCCCGCAATCGCAACGCTGTCACGCTACAGCGATCGTCGGTCAGCGGCTGACTTTCGGCATCCGCTGGGTACAAACGCTGGCGAAACCAGTCATTTATAGCCGCTTCGCCAAAATGACCAAACGGTGGATTACCGATATCGTGCATCAGGCATGACATCTCGACAATGCTTTCAAACGGCCCGGTCAGTTCATCCAGGCCGTACTCCTCCAGCAATTTAAGTTCTTTCAGACGACTTAAAATCTCTTTGGCGATATAGCGCCCCACCTGCTGAACTTCCATTGAATGGGTAAGACGCGTGCGTACAGCAGCATTGCGCTCAAGTGGAAAAACCTGGGTCTTTTGTTGCAGACGACGAATCGCCGGAGAGTTAATAATACGTCCGCGATCGCTTTCGAAGATCCGCAAGATCTCATGTTCGGTTTTAACACCCTGCGGTGAACGATAACGACGATGCCAGTTTATTTTTTTTCGGAAATCAATCTGTGCCATGTCCTCTCCCGCGTGAGAAATACGCTTCCCCGTAAGCGCATGATAAACTATGCCCTCAAATCGGGCTTATCGCGAGTAAATCTATGAAAATCGGCATCATTGGTGCAATGGAAGAAGAAGTTACGCTGCTGCGTGACAAAATCGAAAACCGTCAAACTCTCCGTCTGGGTGGCTGTGAAATCTACACAGGTCAACTGAACGGAACCGAGGTTGCGCTTCTGAAATCGGGCATCGGTAAAGTCGCTGCGGCGCTGGGTGCAACTCTGCTGCTGGAACACTGCAAACCAGATGTGATTATTAACACCGGTTCTGCAGGGGGTCTGGCGCCAACGCTGAAAGTGGGCGATATCGTTGTCTCTGACGAAGCACGCTATCACGACGCGGATGTCACGGCATTTGGTTATGAATATGGTCAGTTACCTGGCTGTCCGGCAGGCTTCAAAGCTGATGATAAACTGATCGCTGCCGCCGAGTCCTGCATTGCCGAACTGAATCTTAACGCTGTACGTGGCCTGATTGTCAGCGGCGACGCGTTCATCAACGGCTCTGTTGGCCTGGCGAAAATCCGCCACAACTTCCCGCAGGCCATTGCGGTAGAGATGGAAGCGACAGCTATCGCTCATGTTTGCCACAATTTTAACGTACCGTTTGTGGTGGTACGCGCCATCTCCGACGTGGCTGATCAACAGTCTCATCTCAGCTTCGACGAATTTCTGGCCGTTGCAGCCAAACAGTCCAGCCTGATGGTTGAATCACTGGTGCAGAAACTGGCTCATGGCTAAGTCACTGTTCAGGGCGCTGGTCGCCCTGTCTTTTCTCGCGCCGCTGTGGCTAAACGCCGCGCCGCGCGTTATCACACTTTCTCCTGCCAACACTGAACTTGCCTTTGCCGCCGGGATCACGCCGGTAGGGGTCAGCAGTTATTCCGACTACCCGCCAGAAGCACAGAAGATTGAGCAGGTTTCCACCTGGCAAGGGATGAATCTGGAACGCATCGTGGCGCTGAAACCCGATTTGGTGGTTGCCTGGCGCGGAGGCAATGCCGAGCGGCAGGTTGACCAGCTTGCTTCACTGGGAATAAACGTCATGTGGGTCGATGCGACAAGCATTGAACAAATTGCCGATGCGTTACGTCAACTGGCTCCCTGGAGTCCGCAACCTGACAAGGCCGGGAAAGCCGCGCAAACCTTACTGGAACAGTATACGCAACTGAAAGCGCAATATGCTGATAAACCGAAAAAACGTGTTTTCTTACAATTCGGCATTAATCCGCCGTTCACCAGCGGAAAAGAGTCGATTCAGAACCAGATACTGGAAGTTTGCGGCGGAGAAAACATCTTTAAAGACAGTCGAGTTCCCTGGCCGCAGGTTAGCCGTGAACAAGTATTAGCACGCGCGCCGCAGGCTATTGTCATCACTGGCGGAGCGGATAAAATTCCTAAAATAAAGCAATACTGGGGCGAACAACTCAAAATTCCCGTTATTCCTCTCACAAGTGACTGGTTTGAACGCGCAAGCCCACGTATTATCCTCGCTGCACAACAACTCTGTAATGCGCTTTCACAAGTGGATTAGCGCCTGACCTTTCAGGTGCTCAGTGGGGATTGAAAAATGCTCGTCTATTGGCTGGATATAGTCGGTACAGCGGTATTTGCCATCTCCGGCGTTTTGCTGGCCGGAAAATTGCGTATGGACCCTTTTGGCGTCCTGGTTCTGGGCGTGGTTACCGCAGTAGGTGGCGGGACAATTCGTGACATGGCGCTGGATCACGGTCCGGTATTTTGGGTGAAAGATCCCACCGATCTGGTCGTCGCGATGGTGACCAGTATGCTGACTATCGTTCTGGTACGCCAGCCAAGGCGCTTACCCAAATGGATGCTGCCAGTGCTGGATGCTGTTGGTCTGGCAGTGTTCGTTGGTATTGGCGTCAACAAAGCCTTTAATGCGGAAGCCGGTCCGTTAATCGCGGTTTGTATGGGTGTGATCACCGGCGTTGGCGGCGGGATCATCCGCGATGTACTGGCGCGCGAAATCCCCATGATATTACGCACAGAAATCTACGCAACGGCCTGTATTATCGGCGGTATTGTCCACGCTACAGCTCATTACACCTTCTCCGTACCGCTGGAAACAGCCAGTATGATGGGAATGGTTGTAACGCTATTAATTCGGCTGGCGGCTATTCGGTGGCATCTGAAATTGCCGACTTTTGCGCTGGATGAGAATGGGCGTTGAAGAGAGAAGATGTGCCGGATAGTTTATCCGGCACATTAACAGCAGATTAGATGCTGAAGGAAGAACCGCAACCGCAGGTGCTTTTCGCATTCGGGTTGGTTACGATGAAGCGTGAACCTTCCAGACCTTCGGTATAATCAACGGAACCGCCGACCAGATATTGCAGGCTCATCGGGTCAACCACCAGGCCAACGCCCTGTTTTTCGATGGTCATATCGCCTTCGTTCACCTGATCATCAAAGGTGAAACCATACTGGAAGCCGCTGCAACCGCCACCGGTGATATACACGCGTAATTTCAGATTCGGGTTATCTTCGTCAGCGATCAGGCTTTTAACTTTGTTGGCTGCTGCGTCGGTAAACTCCAGCGGCAGTGCTACGTCATCACTCATATTTTGCTCCAAACGACATCGGCAATTGGGCAAATTCTAACCCAATAATAACTGCCATTATCTAATACCCTGGTATTTCGTTCAAGTATTCTCACTGGCAGCCACGGCCTTGCTTCGCGCCAGCTGCTCCGCTTCCTGTTTTGCCAGCGTGCGGGCAAGAATCGCCGAGTATAACGGTTTTCCACCAGTAAATTGTGCTAATAGTGTTGCGCCAAGACCGGTAATAATCATTGGCAAAATGAGCTGATAGTTATCTGTCATCTCAAGTACCAGGATGATCCCGGTCAACGGCGCACGAACAGAGGCTGCCAGTAACGCCCCCATTCCAGCAATAGCAAATGTCCCTGCTTCAAGGTGGTATTGCGGAAATATCTCCGTGGCAGCCATGCCAAATGCCGTTCCCAAAACTGTACCGAGCGCCAGCATCGGGGCGAAAATACCGCCCGGCGCACCGGAAGAAAAGCAGAGCAGCGTAGTGATCACCCGAGCGACAAAAATAAAAATCAGCATTCCCATGCTGAAATTCCCCGCTGTGGCGATAGGAATCAGGTTAAAACCGCCGCCCGAAGTTTCTGGCGCAACGAACCCCAGCAAACCGCACAGGCCGCCAATCGCACCGCCCATCAGCACCCATTTAGTGATATTGCCGCCGTGCACACGGTGCAGTAAATCCTGCATCCCCAGTACCCATTTATTAAAAATAGGGCCGAAAATACCAAAAATAATCCCGAGGATCAGATAAAGCCACAGCGTATTGAGCGGCGCGTCAGAAAGTTTACCGACGTCAATTAACGCGACTTCGTGATTAAATATCCGGTACATAATGGTCGACATAATGACGCCAATAAATACCGCCTTAATCGAAATCAGCGTATAGCGAAATTGCGGACGCATCTCTTCGATAATAAATAGAATACCCGCCAGCGGCGCGTTAAAGGCCGCCGCCAGACCCGCCGCAGCACCGGTTGCCAGCAACGTGTGGCGAGCTTCATCACCTTTCATGCGGAAAATATCAAGCACCATACGGCCAATGTTACCGCCGATCTGCACGGTTGGTCCTTCACGCCCAAGAACCATGCCACCACCGAGTGTCCCCAACCCGCCAAAGAATTTCACCGGCAATACACGCCACCAGCGAACGGGACGTTGATCTTCCAGCGCCCCTTCAATTTCCGGAATCCCCGAACCACCTGCTTCTGGCGCGTATTTACGCACCAGAAAGTAGCCGAACATTGCCAGCACCGCCGAACAAAGAAAAGCGACGGTTAACAGAAGTGGGTAATTATCAGCGGTATGTACCAGCGCGCCCATACGTTGGTTTTGCAACCAGGCGACGCCTTTGTCAAAAGCAACTGCCGCCAGCCCGACAAGGGTGCCGACGACCGCCGCCATAAACAAAATGGCTAATGGCGTTTTGTCGCGCTCAAGAAGTTGGCGAATCAGTTGTCTGCGTCGCAGACGCGCGGCCTGCGGTATTTCATAAGAAGGAGTTTCGGTTTTCATCCAATGATCACATATTGGTCATACAAATAAGATGACGGCATTTTACTCGCTCGTTCCATGAAAATCCTTTGCAAAGCGTAATGTTTCAAATACTCAAAACTTTTATACTCTTAGAAATCCAGGTTGCAGCAGTATAAGCAACCTGATGTTTGACGAGTATTTAACTTGTTATGAATAACATAGAATAGCAGCCATTCACTTTTTCTACGAATCAGGAACCCTCCATGAGTAAGTCTGAAAACCTTTACAGCGCAGCGCGCGAGCTGATCCCTGGCGGTGTGAACTCTCCTGTTCGCGCCTTTACCGGCGTGGGCGGCACTCCACTGTTTATCGAAAAAGCGGACGGTGCTTATCTGTACGACGTTGATGGCAAAGCCTATATCGATTATGTCGGTTCCTGGGGGCCGATGGTGCTGGGCCATAACCATCCGGCGATCCGCAATGCAGTGATTGAAGCCGCTGAACGTGGTCTGAGCTTTGGCGCGCCGACCGAAATGGAAGTAAAAATGGCGGAGCTGGTGACCGAACTCGTGCCGACGATGGATATGGTGCGCATGGTGAACTCCGGCACCGAAGCAACGATGAGCGCCATCCGCCTGGCGCGTGGTTTTACCGGTCGCGACAAAATCATTAAATTCGAAGGTTGTTACCACGGCCACGCTGACTGCCTGCTGGTGAAAGCCGGTTCTGGTGCGCTCACGTTAGGTCAGCCAAACTCTCCGGGCGTTCCGGCAGATTTCGCCAAACATACCTTAACCTGTACCTATAACGATCTGGCGTCTGTACGCGCCGCGTTTGAACAGTATCCGCAAGAGATTGCCTGCATTATCGTCGAGCCAGTGGCAGGCAACATGAACTGTGTTCCTCCGCTGCCAGAGTTCCTGCCGGGTCTGCGCGCGCTGTGTGACGAGTTTGGCGCATTGCTGATCATCGATGAAGTTATGACCGGCTTCCGCGTGGCGCTGGCAGGCGCACAGGATTATTACGGCGTGGTGCCGGATCTCACCTGCCTCGGCAAAATCATCGGCGGTGGGATGCCAGTAGGCGCATTCGGCGGTCGTCGTGATGTAATGGATGCACTGGCTCCGACCGGCCCGGTCTATCAGGCTGGTACGCTTTCCGGTAACCCAATTGCGATGGCAGCAGGTTTCGCCTGTCTGAATGAAGTTGCGCAACCGGGCGTTCACGAAACACTGAACGAGTTAACCACGCGTCTGGCGGAAGGCCTGCTGGAAGCGGCAGAAGAAGCGGGAATTCCGCTGGTCGTTAACCATGTTGGCGGCATGTTCGGTATTTTCTTTACCGACGCCGAGTCCGTGACGTGCTATCAGGACGTGATGGCCTGTGACGTGGAACGCTTTAAGCGTTTCTTCCATATGATGCTGGACGAAGGTATTTACCTGGCACCGTCAGCGTTTGAAGCGGGCTTTATGTCTGTAGCGCACAGCATGGAAGATATCAATAACACCATCGATGCTGCGCGTCGGGTGTTTGCGAAGTTGTGATGATTTTGCCTCGCCCACCGGGCGAGGCATTCAATTAACGGCTCTGCTTTCTCAACAAATAGATAAAATACGGCGCGCCAATAAAGGTCGACAACAATCCCGCTGGGATCTGGAACGGAAACAGCACCATCCGCCCACACCAGTCAGCGAATACCAGCAGCAAACCTCCCACCAGCGCCGAAATCACAATGTGCGGCATCGTCCGTCGAAAGCCCATCATCCGCGCGATATGCGGTGCCATCAGACCAACAAAACTCAACGGTCCAATAGTCATCGTCGCGGTCGCTGTCAGACAGGCCGCCAACATCAGCAACGCAATTCGCGTCGGCGTCAGCGCCATTCCCACAGCTCGTGCGGTATCACCACCCAGCGGTAAAATGGTCAGCCAGCGGCGGCACAGCGGAGTAATCGCCAGCAAAATCACCATCACAATTCCAGTGCGCCAGACCTGTGCATCGGTCGCGTTGTAGGTCGAACCGGAAATCCAGGTCAGCACTTGCGCCATTCGCGGGTCACCACTCGCCTGCAACATCATCAGAAGCATGGTGAACGCGGTGCTTAACGCCATCCCCGCAAGCAACATCCGGTGTGGGGAAAAACCTCCGCGACCGGCAGCGATCATAATGATTAACAAGGTCACCGCCGCGCCGAGACTTCCCGCAGGCAACAGCCAGCCAAAGGCGTTGCCCGGCACCAGAAACAGCATCAACACGACGCCAAACGCCGCACCGGAACTAATCCCCAGCACTTCCGGGCTTGCCATCGGGTTGCCAGTCAACCGCTGAATAATGCAGCCCGCCACCGCCAGCATTACGCCCGCAAACAGTGCTGCCATAATTCGCGGCCAGCGCCAGGGCATTAAATCATCAAGCAGCGCCCCGCTCGCCCACGTCCAGCCGTGCGCATCACGGCCAAACGACAACGCCACCAACACTGCAATCAGCAGCAGCACGCCGCCAGCGAGAGCAAACGCCAGCACATGTTGGCGTTCAGTCGCGACACGATCGTTCACCTTCATATCTGGCGCACTAATGCTGCGTAAACGCGGCAGCAGCCACAGTAGCAGCGGCGCACCTATCAACGCAGTCACCGAACCGGTAGAAACTTCCATCCACACGCGGGTTAGCCAGAGAATGATTTGATCGGAAAGCCACAGAATTAACGCACCAATCAGCGACGCCAGCATCAACCGTGGCAACAAACGCCGCGCCCCCAGCATTTTTGCCAGCAGTGGCGCGAACAACCCGATAAAGCCGATAATCCCCACTGCGTTCACCAGCAGCGCACTGATGACTATCGCCAGCGACAGCGCCGCCAGACGCGCGAGCGACAAGGCCAGCCCGAGATTGCGCGCCACGCCATCATCAAGCCCCATCAGGGTTAACGGACGCAATAGCAGTAACGTCAGCATCACGCCGCCCAGCAGCTGCGGCCATAAACGCTCAACGCCGCCCCAGTCGGTTTGCGTCAGCGTTCCTGTACTCCACAGGAACATGCTTTGCAGTTGGTCGTGATGGAAGATAACCAGTAACTGGTTGATTGCCCCACAATAAAGGCTCACCACCAGCCCCGCGAGGATCAGCGTTACCGGCGAAAGGCGCTTGCCCCACGCGACGCCAAAGACAATTAAGCCAACGACACAAGCCCCTGCCAACGCGGCAAACTGGCTCGCCATCGCGCCGGGGATCGCCCAGAGCGTAGTGACGGTAATCCCCAATTGTGCGCCCGTTGCGACGCCCAGCGTGGTCGGTTCTGCCAAAGGGTTACGCAGCACTTGCTGAAACAACACGCCCACTAACCCCAGACCTGCGCCAACCAGCAGCGAAATCACCAGACGCGGCAGCAAGCTGTAGTGAAAAATCATCTGTTCAATGACATCGATATCCGGCGACCAGGCAGCCTGCGCCCACTGGTTACGCGGCAGCGCCTGCGAGAAGTTCATCCAGGTCAACACCGCTGCGGCAATCACCAGCAGCGCCAGCAATAACGCAGGGAAAAGCGCAATACGTTTACTCACGCTTTACCTCCAATGGCGTTATCCAGAATCCGCACAAAGTGCATTGCCGAAAGTGTCGCACCATAGAACCAGACTGCGGGTACGCGCTGAAAGCGTCCGGCACGGACAAACGGCATTGCCTGCCACAGCGGGGTTGCCATTAACGCGTCCATCTCTTTGCTGTTGTCGTGATCAAAACAGAGCACATCAACGTCTTTGTACGCTGCCAGACGATCGATACTGACGGCGGTACTGCCCCAGAAGTTGGTTTCACCCTGCCAGGCATTTGGAATGCCGTATTCATCGAGAATTTCCTGGAACAGGCTGTTTGGACCGAAGACCAACATATGGCGCGGATCAATCAATGTTGTCAGCAATAACGGGCGTGCACCACGCTTCACGAAGCGGGGTTTCATGCTGCGGATAAAATCTTCATATTGCGCTAAATGCTTTTCCGCTGCGCTTTGCAGGTTAAGCAAATCGGCCATTTCCGTCAGTGATTTACGCGCCATCGCCAGCGGCTGTTTGCCGTCGCTGAAGTCAAATCCGCGTCCCGGCGCAATACGAGCCAACATTTCTGGTGAAGGGCCATATCCCGCCGACCAGACCATAAACGACGGTTTCATTTCAGTCAGCAGTTCGAGGTTAGGTTCTGTACGCAAACCAACGTCAATCACCGACTCCGGCAATGGCGGCTCGCTGACCCACAGTCGATAGTTGATAGTATCCGCCACGCCGTAAGGTACGATGCCGAGCGCCAGTAGTAACTCCACCGGCAACCACTCCAGTGCCACAATACGATTTGGATCAATAGCCGCCGCGCGGGCGGTATTCATCTGCCATAACAACGGAGAAAGCGCCATCGCCGTTAACAGTCGGCGGCGCGAAATAAGAGGTAAGCCGTTCATTAATAAACAAAACTCACAGGTGCTGCACCCGCCGGATGTGGCAAAATCCCCATCGGGATGCCATAAATCATTTCGAGGGTTTCGCCGCGCATAATTTCCGCAGGCGTTCCCTGAGCAATCATTTCACCGCCGCGCAGGGCGACCAGATAATCACAGTAGCGCGCTGCCATATTGATATCGTGCAGCACGGCAATGACCGTCAGACCACGTTCCTGACTTAAACGATGCACCAGCGCCAGTACGTCAACCTGGTGGGCGATATCCAGCGCCGAGGTCGGTTCGTCGAGCAACAGACAACGGCTATCCTGCGCCACCAGCATGGCGATCCACGCCCGCTGACGTTCGCCGCCAGAGAGACTATCGACCAGACGATGCGCCAGCGGTTTTAAACCAACCAGCGAGATAGCTTCCTCGACCTTTTCGCGATCTGCCGCACCAAAGCGCCCCAGCGCGCCATGCCACGGGTAACGACCAATCGCCACCAGTTCACGCACCGTCATCCCTTCTGCCGGAGGAAGCTGCTGCGGCAAATAAGCCACTTTGCGGGCGAACGCTTTGCTGCTCCAGCTTTCCAGCGGCTGGGCATCAAGAAGAATTTCACCTTCCGACGGCGGCTGATGACGACCGAGCATTTTCAGTAACGTGGATTTACCGGAACCGTTGTGACCAATCAGACCGGTCACTTTCCCGGCAGGAAAGGTTAACGACAGCGGATGCAAAAGCGTGCGCCCGGGCACACGAAAGGAGATATTACGCAGTGCAAAAGTGGTATCGGAATGATTCGTGTATTCCTGCATAACAGCCAACTTGTGAAACGGGCACGGAAATCCGTGCCCCAAAAGAGAAATTAGAAACGGAAGGTTGCGGTTGCAACGACCTGACGTTCTGCGCCCCAGAAGCAGCCATAGGTATTAAAGCAGCTGGCGACGTATTCACGATCGAACAGGTTGTTGACATGCAGCGCCACGTTGGAGCCAGCCATACCGACTCGCGCCAGATCATAACGCACTAACGCATCCACGACCGTATAACTTCCCACTTTAAAGGAGTTAGCCGGATCACCATAGCTGGAGCCAGTATAACGACCACCAGTGCCCAGCGTCAGACCTGAAAGTGGGCCGTCAAAGAAGGTGTAGTCAGCCCACAGAGAAGCCATGTGTTTTGGCACCTGCGCAGGCGTATTGCCTTTGTAGGTAGTATCGGTGGTGTATTCCGCATCGGTGTAGGTATAAGAACCCACCACGTTAACACTCGCCGACAACGCCGCTTTTGCTTCGATTTCTACGCCACGTGCGCGGATCTCGCCACCTTCAACCGAGAAGAAGGAACCCTCAGGGTCCGCCATCAGGTTATTGGTTTTGGTGAGATTATACAGTGCACCTGTCACCACAATTGGGCGATCTTCCGGCACATATTTCACGCCGACTTCGTACTGCTTACCTTTAGACGGTGCGAAAATATTACCATCCTTTCCGACCTGGGAAGAAGGTTCAAACGATTCGCTATAGCTGAAGTAAGGTGTTACGCCATTATCAAACAGGTAATTAACACCACCACGCCAGGTAAACTGTTTGTCATCACGTTTATCGGTCGTCCCGGCAACGCGGTTAAGAGATTCTTGATCCGCCCAGTCATAACGGCCGCCCAGGGTGACCAGAACTTTATCCCACTGCGCCTGATCCTGAACGTAAATACCCGTTTGCTTCTGCTTATTCAGAATGCGGTAAGGGTCGGAGTTTGCCGGATCTTTCGCATTGAAGTCGAAATCGGTATTCACCGGATTGTACAGATCGAGCAGCGGTACGGAGTCGTCGTAACCAAACCAGGCGTTGATGTCGTTACGCATACGCATGAAATCAACACCTGTCAGCAGGGTGTGGTCAATATCGCCAGTGGCAAATTTGCTCTGCAGCTGGGTATCAACAGAGAAGTTTTGCAGTTTCTCATCATCAACGACGTATTTACGCGCCAGATAATGGCCTTTGTCCGCAGGCGCTAATGCCGCACATTGTTGGCTGTAAGCATTCGCCGGATCGGAGCAGACACCGTAACCATAAACGCTGTTTTGCGAGGTTTTGTTTTCCGCAAAGCGCAGGTTCTGACGCACGGTAAAGGTATCGTTAAATTCGTGGTCGAAGCTGTACCCTACCATCTTCTCATTACGAGAATAGGTGTTGTTTTTCGCGCCTTCGTTAAAGTCCGTCGGCAGACGCTTACCGTTCGGCAGCGGCTCAACGGTTCCCTCTTTTGGCAACCAGCCGTAATAACCGGTTTCCGGCTCGTTCTGGAAGTAAGAAAGGAAGGTGAAATTGGTTTTATCGTCCGGACGCCAGGTGAACGCCGGTGCAATAGCATAACGCTGCTCTTCTGACCCTTTCTGCTGAGCATTGGCAGAACGCGCAAGACCAGTCAGGCGATAAGAGTAAACGCCGTCATCATCCAGCGCATCGCTAAAGTCAAAACCAGTCTGGAACAGGCTGTCAGTACCGGCTTTAAACTGAACTTCTTTCAGAGGTTCGGTAGTCGGGCGTTTGCTGACCATGTTCAACAGGCCGCCAGGGCTGCTTTTACCGTAAAGCACGGAAACCGGGCCACGCATAATTTCAGCGCGTTCCAGCATATACGGGTCAATGACCGCATCGTTATAGAAGTTGCCCTGCAACTTCAGGCCATTCAGATAGTTATTCTGGCTTTGGCCTTCTGCAGCGAAACCGCGAATGATCAGGTGGTCATAGGTGTTGGATGCGCCACGCGTACCAACAGAGACACCAGGCGTGTAGCTGAGCGCCTCTTTTACTGACTTAGGCTGATGCAGCGCCATCTCTTCGGCGGTCACAACAGAAATAGACTGTGGCACTTTTTGAATCGGCGTATCTGTTTTGGTGCCGGTAGCGGATTGTCGCGCTGCTATGGTAGCCGCCGGCCCCCACGCGCTTTCTTGCGGTGCAGGTGCTGCGGTAACGGTGATAGTGTCTTCTTTCGGTTCAACCGCTGCCTGTGCATAAACAGACATGCCGCTAACCGCTGTGGCTACTACAACTGCGATTTTACGCAGCGAGTGTTTTGGCTGAGCAGTTTTGTAACGCGCCATTGGTATATCTCTGATGTAAAGTGAATGATAACGTAAACGAGAATGATTATTATAAAGATAAGATAATATTCGAAAGGCTGACGGGTTCGCAAGCGGTACGCAATATGCGCGCCCCTGAAGGGTCAATAAACAATCAGATGAAAAGAAAGGGTTAATTGTTTAGGCGGGATGTTACTGATATTGATTTATCTACGCCCTGTGTTCATTCACTCCACAAGGCGTAGTGATTTATTCCCCAGTCTATACAAGCAGCGTCAGGATAACGCTTTCAGAAGAAGCTGCGCGCGGTGCTCATCGCTCACGGCCTCCCAGGCTTCCGCGAGCTGAACGTGCGCTTGTTTACTGATATCTATAGAAACCGCCAGTCCTTCATCAACTTCCGGCGCCTGAGTGTTGTTCTCACTCTGTTCAATGGCACGGAAAATTGCTTCATTCATGGTGGCGGTATCGAGCGAACCCAGCCGGCTTTTTAGTGCCTGAGCGGTGGAGGCAGAAACCCACATGCGGACGATCTCTTCATTCACCGGCTCACTCTGCACGCGAAAATAGCAAAGATTCTCGTCTGACGGCAGCGGCACGTCAAAATATGGCTGGATCTTGATACCCGCACTCGTCGTCACAGAATAGCGTTTCTGCTTTGTATCCCGGTCATATATCCACAAACTTTTGCTGGCCTTACGTGCCCCTTTAGCTGGAGTAACATTCCATACCGCTGTGTACTGTTCCGGATTTGGCGGGATCATCCGCTCTTCAAAATAGAGGAATTCCGTCAGACTATCCTCCCATAGCAGCCAGCCTGTACGCATATCAGGGGTCTTATGAGGTGCGGCATCTCTTACCGTTTGCGTTCGACGTTCAATAAGCTCTGCGTATTGCTGGAAGACGTCATGCATCACATCGTTAGCATCACGAGTGGTATCATCAATACGGATCGAACGCGTTGCAGCTGGGTGCATAAGCGTAGTACCGCAGACTGACTTGATCGGTCTGTCCCGCAGGCCTGCTATGCGCAAGAGTTTCATCTCCAGCCCCAATCCCTGATAATTGACATCAATATGTAAATTGCTCCAGCCACCATCGGGAATATTTTTTGCCAGGCAGTAAACGCGGCTCCAGTCGCCTTCCTCCAGCTTTCTGCCCATCATGGCGGCAACCTGAGTTGCCAACCACCGTTTAGCAAATACCTTTTCAGTATCAGTAAATGCTTGTAAGTATGCCATTACAACGGATCCTTATTACCTTCCAAAAGAGCAATTGCCTGAGACCTGAAGGTCGCGAAGTCCAACATTTTCCCATGCAGTAAAAGACTTTCAGCCAGATATTCGCTGTAGAGAGTGCGATAGTCGATATCAGCCTCACGTTTAACGTGCAGATAAGGAAGCACGGGGATCGTACCATTTCGCTGGCTCAGAAATTCCTTAACTGAAATAGTTTTCGCCTCCGCCGTTGACACTGCCCGCTTGTTGCCATTTTCAACTTTACGACAATGCAGCATGAGATCCGCACCTGCGGTGTTATCGCTAACAAATTGCTTAAACGTACCGTGCTGCTTGTCGAAAATATCGATCCTTTCAATGGTAAAACCAGCATCCAGCACGGCATTACGCAGACGATTCCAGATATCCTCCGAAGAGTTCATAAATACCAACACCATCCAGTGCCCAGGTCTTAGCACACGATAACTTTCAGCCAGACTCTGCGTCATTAATTCCTGATATCTGTTGGCATCCTTTTTTTGTACGCGATTAACTATGGCTTCATCCGTGGCATCCGTATAGGACATTAACCAGGACTCCCACAACATATTCATTTCGCTATAGTTAATGTTGGCTCCAAATGGCGGATCGGTGAAAATCAAATCAACACTATTATCCGGCAGAAACGAAAGATCGGTCGCGGAACCCGTTTTAACCTGACAACGACCAACGTAGGCTTTAGCCGTGGTTTCAAGGTGATCAATAATTGATCTGGCCTTGCGTTCGAAGGTCAAAAAGATATTTGCTTCATTGAAAATATAAGGGACATTAAAATTTGCCGTATTACCGCTACCGCCCCAAAAACGGTACTCAGAAAGCCGGGTCACACGCTGATAGAGCGAAGTGAAAACAAAGCCGAGAAATGCGGCAATATTAGTATCTTCAACGCGATGAATCGCTTTCCACAACTGGCTCATCGCCGCCAGATTTCTGGCAGTATAAAAATGCTTTATGTTAGTCAGACCATGACGCTTGGGCTGTGCCAGATTCACCCCATCTGGCAGCTCGAAATCCGGGATGAACTCCTCAGCAAGATATTTGCCTGCGTCAATTGCGGTAATGAGCTTGAGATCGGCTTCTACAGGCGGCACCTCAGACTGAGCTTTACCGCAGCATTTGTACCCCACGAGAACCGGCACAGGCGTCGTTCGGGCAAGGCGCGATTTTTTGACCTGATGATGGCAATGAGGGCACGGGAACTCGCGCAAAAATTTATGTTCGCGCACGGTGTTACCGTAGCTACGGCATTCGTCCCAAAGCACAAACTCCTTACTACACTCACTGCAAATGACTTTGTATGACCAGACAGTAAAGAGCAACTCCGCCTCTTTTCCACAGGTACGGCATTGCGTTGTGTAAAGGGTTTTGCGCAGATCCACCAGACTCTCAGTAACTACTTTTACCGCCGCCGCGAGCGCAGCGGGATCACATTGCGATGTAAATCGATTAGCGATAAAACTGGCTGCAGGTGACAGTTCATTAAGAATGACATCATGGCCGGTCGTCAGCGCCGCAACCCCTGTCATACCGCTTCCCGCAAAGGGATCAAGCACCAGTCCGCCTTCGGGCAAATATTTTTGCAGCACCTGGGCAATCCCTTGAGGCGGAACTTTGGTGTGATATGTATGCGCGTCATAAGTATACGTATTCTTTCCTGCTGAAACGCCCTCCGCCACAGCCTCTTTCACGGTCTGCGCGGCTTCAGGATGCGATGAAAGAATTTCAGCCAACTGGTATTCACCATTGCCCCAAAGTTCTCCTTTTTTAAGTCGGGAGAGCAGAGCCGGGCCCGGCTCATCGCGCAGCACAATCGTGCCTTCATATTTGTCGGCTGTGGTTTTTTTACGTATCCCACGAGAGGCGAATGTTCGTGTCGTATTCAGATTTGCAAGATCGATCGCCAGACCCGCATTGAGCTTCGCAAGTAGCTCATGCAATTCTTTTATCGTATCGGCACTGGGTTCAATATCTCCGCGAATCCAGCGAGTAACTGCAATGTAAGAAGTGCCGAGATACTGCGCCACGCCTTTCGGATCCAGGCCACTTAATGCCATAATTTCCTGCAATAATGCCTGATAGTGATTCTCAGGATGTGATACTTGCTGACCAGAGCGCATCATCTTTTGCCCCCCTCATTAATACCAATAACAACGTTGAGAGATACCTCATTAGCGTGCACTGCTATAGTCATTCACTATTTACCTTTTTGATTCGCTTTCTCATTAAGTCCGGCAAAGGCTGTGTCGATACGCTTTCATCGACCATTCTGAGAGGATGTCTGTTGGCATCAAAGGAAGAATGCTTCACGCAAAAAATATTTAAATTCATTGCGTTGAATATTAAACAGGTCAATTTCTTCTGATATTTGCATCCCACTAAATTTAGCAGGTTCCCTGTATCCACAGAGAACCTGCCATTAGTATCAACGCATTACTACCTGAGAACGTTAATTACTGCCAAACATATCCTTGATCCAGCCTGCTACGCCGTCGCTGTCTTTCTGCTCCTGTTGCGCAGGCTGCTGCGGCTGAGAAGACTGATCAAACGGATTGCCCGACGGCTGCTGTTGAATCTCGCTTTGCTGGCACAACGAATCTGGATCGCTGGTCCATACTGGCAAAGTTCTCATACCACCGCTGCAAACAAAGTTACCGTCGTAGTCCACGCCCATATCCACAATATCCTCCGGCGGTACAAGATTCAGCGGCGTTGGCGTCTGGTTAGCCAGATAACGCTGGTAAATCGACATTGCCCCGCTGGCACCATACAGCTTAGTTGGCTGGTTGTTATCGCGGCCTACCCAGGTGATGGTCACCGTACTGCCGTCAATGCCCGCAAACCAGGTATCAACGTTGTTGTTGGTAGTCCCTGTTTTCCCTGCCAGATGCAGATTTGGATATTTAGCCCCAAGCTGACGACCCGTACCACGCTGCACAACCTGTTGCATGGTCCATAGTGTCAGATACGCCGCCTGTGCCGGAACAGCGCGTTCCGCCTGCGGGAAGCTCTGATAGAGCACTTTACCATCTTCAGCAATCACTGAACGCAGTGCAGAAAGCGGTGCGCGGTTACCGCCGCTGGCGATAGTCTGGAATGCCTGTGCCACTTCGATTGGTGTCAGGTTCAACGCCCCCAGCAGCATCGCCGGAACCGGATTCAGCTGATCTTTCGGCACGCCCAGCTTAATCCAGGTGTCCGTAACCGCAGGCAGCCCCAGCGCCATCCCCAGATTTACCGTTGGCACGTTCATCGAACGCGTCAGCGCATCCACCAGCATCACTCTGCCGCTTTCGCTATAACGACGATCATCGTTCTGCGGTGACCAGACCTGGCCGTTCGGCTGACGCAGCGCGATGGGCGCATCGGCAATCCACGTATTCAGGCGGTAGATTTTCGGCTGGCTTAATGCCGTCAGATAAGTCGCCGGTTTTGCCAGTGAACCAATCGAACGACGCGCCTGCATCGCACGGTTATAACCCGCAAATTGCGGTTCCGAACCACCGACCATCGCACGAACTTCGCCACTAAAGCGGTCGACGACCACAATCGCCGTTTCCAGATCGCTCAACTTACGCTGTTTCTTCAGTGCCGGAATACCTTCCACGGCGGCTTTTTCTGCGGCGTCCTGAGCCACCGAGTCAAAGGTAGTGAAGATCTTCACGCCGGAGAGATCTTTCACTTTATCGCCCAGTTTTGCCTGCAGCTCCTGACGTACCAGTTGCATAAAAGCAGGCTGTGGAGAGATTACCCCACCGC
The DNA here is from genome assembly GCF_013368855.2 of Escherichia sp. 93.0816. Classification (NCBI taxonomy): domain Bacteria; kingdom Pseudomonadati; phylum Pseudomonadota; class Gammaproteobacteria; order Enterobacterales; family Enterobacteriaceae; genus Escherichia; species Escherichia sp. 93.0816. The sequence goes on from NZ_JABWNC020000002.1 coordinate 58,579, forward strand.
GCGGCTGTACGCCCAACGGACGCGCGCTCAACATGTCGTAGAGTTCTTGATCAATAATCTGCTGTTGTTGCAGCAATCGCAGCACCAGATTACGCCGCTCCAGTGCCAGCTTCGGGTTGCGCCACGGGTTGTAAATTGACGCACCTTTCACCATACCAACTAGCAGCGCCTGCTGATCAAGGCTCAACTCTTCCACCGGACGCCCAAAGTAGTACAGGCTCGCCAGCGGGAAACCACGGATTTCGTTGTCGCCACTCTGACCGAGATACACCTCGTTCATATAAAGCTCAAGAATGCGGTCTTTGCTGTAACGCGCATCCATAATCAACGCCATGTAGGCTTCGTTCGCTTTACGCCAGTAAGAACGTTCGCTGGAGAGGAACAGGTTTTTCACCAACTGTTGCGTCAGCGTACTCGCTCCCTGTACCGTGCGTCCGGCGGTCAGGTTTGCCAGAACCGCACGTCCGATGGAGTAGAGGCTGATACCGTCATGCTCGTAGAAATGCCGGTCTTCCGTCGCCAGCAAGGTATCCACCAGCAGATCCGGGAAGCCACTGCGCGGCACAAACAGACGTTGCTCGCCGTTTGGCGAAGAGATCATCGTTATCAGTCGCGGATCAAGGCGGAAGAAACCGAACTGACGGTTGTTATCCATATTGACGATGGTCGCCAGATGATCGCCATCAAAGGTCAGGCGCGCACGCACCTGCCCTTCTTTACTATCCGGGAAATCAAACGGACGGCGGATCATCTCAATGCTGTTAGCCTGCACGGTAAATTCGCCAGGGCGGGTCATCTTCGACACCTGACGATACTGGGTCGCCTCCAGCAGTTTCACCATCTCGTTCTTGCTGATGGTCATGTCTGGCTCAAGGTTTACCATCCGACCATAAACTGCCGCTGGCAATTGCCAGACCTTGCCATCAATACGGCTGCGAATTTTTTGATCGAGATAAACCCCGTAAACGGCGATTAACACCGCAAATACGATGCCCAGTTTCAGTAGCAGCCAGAGCCAGCCGCGTTTACCACGAGGCTTACGCCCTTTGCCTTTACCTTTGCGCGGCATCGGTTCTTCATCCTCATAGTCATCATAATCATCGTCATCTTCGTAACGACGACGGCTTACCTTTTGTTTGACAGGACGCGTCGGTTTCCCTTTGCGTCCAATTGGCTCGCGGTCATTCCCGGCCATACTTTTTCTCCGCAATATTCAGGCGCAAAAGCCCGATTTTCTGTTCTTCCGTTGCAAGACAGAAGAAGATATCTCTCAAAATTGCTTTTCTCCCTCTCCCTGTGGGAGAGGGCCGGGGTGAGGGCATCAGCACGCACATTACCCCTCACCCTATCCCTCTCCCCATAGGGGCGAGGGGACTGCCCATACCCGTTTTACGAATACTTTTTCGTCCGGCGCGTCGGCGCGGTGTTGGCGGGGTCGTCCGGCCAGACATGTTTGGGATAACGCCCTTTCATCTCTTTTTGCACTTCGCGATACGCCCCTTTCCAGAAGGCGCTCAAGTCACGCGTGATTTGCAGCGGCCTTTGGGCGGGTGAAAGCAGCTCCAGCACCAGCGGCACGCGCCCCTGGGCAATCGTCGGATTGGTGGCTTCGCCAAACATCTCCTGCATTCTCACCGCCAGCGCAGGGGGGTTATCTTCATGATAACGAATGGCCATCCGGCTTCCCGTCGGCACAGTGTAATGCGCAGGAAGTTCACTATCCAGCCGTTGCTGCATTCCCCAATCAAGTAATCCGCGCAGCGCCTGATAAATATCGAGTGATTTCAGGCCTCGCAGTGAATGCACACCGCTCATATGTGGCAGCAGCCACGTTTCCAGCGTCGCCAGCAAATTTGCCTCATCAACTGCTGGCCAGTCATATTCCGGTAGCCACTTCGCAGCACACAGCAAACGCAAACGTAGCTGTTCCGCTTCCGGCGTCCAGTTAAGTACGCTTAGACCTTTATCGCGAATACCGTTGAGCATTGCATGATGTAATTCATCTTCCGATGGTTTCGCCAGCGGCTGTACTTTTACTGTGAGCTGACCAATCTGCAGCCGACGCCAGGCTTTTAGTGTGCCTTGCACATCGTCCCATTCAACTGTGTCAGATTGATGTACCAACTGCGGGCAGCGTTGCACTAACTCATCAATATCGACCGGTAGCGCCAGTAAAATTCGCGCATCCGGCGAGGCGCTGCCCTGCAATAATAACGGCGCGACCAGCCATTCATGGCGGCTTAAGGCATCATCGCTGTCCAGCATTGCTCCCATGCCGTTCGCCAGTTGATAGCGCCCCTCTTGCCCACGGCGGCGAGCAATACGATCGGCAAACGCCCTGGCGAGAAGCGGCGCGATAAGCGAACTGTCTGCCTCGCCACCACGCACATTTAAGCGTTTTAACAGTTGCTGACTGCGTTGCTGCCAGGCCGGTTGATTGCGCGAAAACGCCACACCCAGATCGCTATTCCCCATCCGTGGCGGCTCTTCGAGAATGGCGGCAATTTTTGCGGCGGTAGCGGCTTCGTCGTCGTTCTTCGCGCTAACCAGCATTGCCGCTAAACGCGGGTCGTTACCCAGCGTCGCCATTTTTTGCCCTTTCGAGCTTAGCCGTTCACCGTCCAGCGCCCCCAGCATTTGTAACAGACGTTTCGCCGCCTGTAGATTCACCGCTGGCGGTTGATCCAGCCAGCTCATCTGAGCTGGATCGCTGCATCCCCATTGCAATAACTCCATCAGCAAACCGGAGAGATCGCTTTGTAAGATCTCCGGTTCACTTTGCGCGGCAGCGCGTTCTGCTTGCTCTTTGGCGATTAAATGCAGACAGATCCCCGGCTCCAGACGCCCGGCACGCCCGGCACGTTGCGTCATTGATGCCTGACTAACGCGTTGAGTAATCAGTCGCGTAAGCCCCGTGCGCGGATCAAAGCGCGCTACACGCTCCTGGGCGCTGTCTACCACCAGACGAATACCTTCAATAGTTAAACTGGTTTCAGCAATATTGGTCGCCAGCACCACTTTGCGCATTCCTTGTGGTGCGGGGAGGATCGCTTTTCGCTGATCGTTCAGCGACAACGCGCCATACAGCGGGCAGAGCAGCACATCACTGCCGATGCGCGAAGCCAGTTGTTCCTGAACGCGCTGAATTTCTCCGACGCCGGGTAAAAATAACAGTAATGATCCGCTTTCCTGACGCAGCAATTCGGCGGTAGCAACCGCGACGGCTTCGTCAAAGCGTTGATGAGCAGGCAGCGGCAAATAACGGCGTTCAACCGGATAAGAACGTCCTTCAGAAACAACAACCGGCGCTTCTGGCAGCATCTGTTGCAAACGATCGTTATCCAGCGTAGCCGACATAATCAGCAGCTTTAAGTCATCGCGCAGCCCTTGTTGCACGTCCAGCAATAGCGCCAACGCCAGATCAGCCTGCAAGCTGCGTTCATGAAATTCATCAAGGATCACCATACCGACGCCGCTTAGTTCCGGGTCGCGTTGGATCATGCGCGTCAGTACACCTTCAGTAACGACTTCCAGTCGGGTATTCGGCCCCACGCAATTTTGCGCACGCATCCGGTAGCCAACCGTGTCACCAGGCTTTTCGTTAAGAAGCTCCGCCAGTCGTTGCGCAACGTTACGTGCCGCCAGACGCCGTGGCTCCAGCAGGATAATTTTTCCGTTAATGCCTGGATGCGCCAGCAGTTGTAGCGGCAGCCAGGTCGATTTCCCGGCTCCGGTCGGCGCGCTTAATAACACCTGCGGTGCGGTATCGAGAGCAGCAAGTAATTCAGGTAAGACGGCAGCAACGGGCAACGACGACACAAAACGCTCCTGAGGGTTAACATTCTTCGCGCCACATTGTAGCATCGCGGTAATTCATAACCGAGTGCCTCACATGTCTGAACCGCAACGGCTGTTCTTTGCCATCGACTTACCCGCAGAAATTCGCGAACAGATTATCCACTGGCGCGCCGCACAATTTCCGCCAGAAGCGGGGCGTCCGGTTGCCGCCGAAAATTTGCATCTGACGCTGGCGTTTTTAGGCGAAGTGAGCGCAGAGAAAGAGAAGGCGCTTTCTCTTTTAGCCGGACGGATTCGTCAACCGGGCTTCACTCTGACGCTTGATGACGCCGGTCAGTGGCTGCGTTCGCGCGTGGTGTGGTTAGGGATGCGCCAGCCACCGCGCGGCTTAATCCAGTTAGCAAATATGCTCCGTTCGCAGGCCGCTCGCAGTGGTTGTTTTCAAAGCAATCGACCGTTTCATCCGCATATCACCTTATTGCGCGACGCCAGCGAGGCGGTGACAATCCCGCCGCCTGGTTTTAACTGGTCATATGCGGTGACGGAGTTTACCCTCTACGCCTCCTCGTTTGCCCGTGGGCGCACACGCTACACGCCGCTAAAACGCTGGACACTGACGCAATAACAAGGGTTGTCACAATGAAATTTTCACCCCCTCTACAACGCGCCACGCTGGTTCAGCGTTATAAACGCTTTTTAGCCGATGTGATCACACCCGATGGCCGCGAATTAACGCTACACTGCCCTAATACAGGTGCGATGACCGGTTGTGCAACGCCTGGCGATACCGTCTGGTATTCCACTTCCGACAACACAAAACGGAAATATCCACACACCTGGGAATTGACCCAAAGCCAAAGCGGTGCATTTATTTGCGTCAATACACTTTGGGCAAACAGGTTGACGAAAGAGGCTATCCTCAATGGGGATATTTCGGAACTGTCAGGCTATAGCTCGCTGAAAAGCGAAGTAAAATACGGCGCCGAGCGCAGTCGTATTGACTTCATGTTACAGGCGAGGTTTCGACCTGACTGCTATATTGAAGTGAAATCGGTTACGTTAGCGGAAAATGAACAGGGATACTTTCCCGATGCAGTCACTGAACGAGGTCAGAAACATCTTCGGGAGTTGATGAGCGTAGCAGCTGAAGGTCAGCGTGCAGTGATTTTTTTTGCCGTGCTGCATTCAGCCATTACACGGTTTTCACCCGCGCGCCACATCGATGAGAAATACGCGCAACTATTGTCAGAGGCTCAACAGAAGGGGGTAGAAATTCTGGCTTATAAAGCGGAACTTTCTGCTGAAGGCATGGCTCTTAAAAAATCACTGCCGGTTACATTGTAGTAAAGTAAGTAACTGGTTAATTTACATTCTGGTCGCGTGCGCAAATACGCTTTTCCTCACACAGTTGTCAAGTGTTACGTTTAGATAATTGCTATCCGGAAAAGCATCTGCTATTTATAGCGGCCTCATTTTTCCCCCGAACATGGGGATCGATAGTGCGTGTTAAGGAGAAGCAACATGCAAGAAGGGCAAAACCGTAAAACATCGTCCCTGAGTATTCTCGCCATCGCTGGGGTGGAACCATATCAGGAGAAGCCGGGCGAAGAGTATATGAATGAAGCCCAGCTGGCGCACTTCCGTCGTATTCTGGAAGCATGGCGTAATCAACTCAGGGATGAAGTCGATCGCACCGTTACACATATGCAGGATGAAGCAGCCAACTTCCCGGACCCGGTAGACCGTGCAGCCCAGGAAGAAGAGTTCAGCCTCGAACTGCGTAACCGCGATCGCGAGCGTAAGCTGATCAAAAAGATCGAGAAGACGCTGAAAAAAGTGGAAGACGAAGATTTCGGCTACTGCGAATCCTGCGGTGTTGAAATTGGTATTCGTCGTCTGGAAGCGCGCCCGACAGCCGATCTGTGCATCGACTGCAAAACGCTGGCTGAAATTCGCGAAAAACAGATGGCTGGCTAATTACAGCCGTTCCATCACGTTTACCACAGGCGGGAAATGCTCCCGCCTTATTTTTTGTTCAACGAGATGACAGACACACACTATATTGGTCGCTTCGCCCCCTCTCCTTCCGGCGAGCTTCATTTTGGCTCTCTGATTGCCGCGCTTGGTAGCTATCTACAGGCACGCGCCCGGCAAGGTCGCTGGCTGGTACGCATTGAAGATATCGACCCGCCTCGTGAAGTTCCCGGTGCCGCAGAGACAATCCTGCGCCAGCTGGAACATTACGGTCTGCACTGGGACGGCGATGTCCTCTGGCAATCGCAACGTCATGACGCCTATCGCGAAGCACTCGCCTGGTTACGTGAGCAAGGGCTAAGTTATTACTGCACCTGTACGCGTGCGCGTATTCACAGCATTGGCGGTATTTACGACGGTCATTGCCGTGAATTACATCATTCCCCAGAAAACGCCGCAGTACGCATCCGCCAGCAGCATCCGGTCACCCAGTTTACCGATCAGCTGCGCGGTATTATTCACGCCGACGAAAAACTGGCACGGGAAGATTTTATTATTCATCGCCGTGACGGTTTGTTCGCCTATAACCTGGCGGTAGTGGTTGACGATCACTTCCAGGGCGTGACAGAAATTGTCCGTGGCGCAGATTTGATTGAACCGACGGTGCGACAAATCTCGCTGTACCAGCTTTTTGGCTGGCAGGTGCCAGATTACATTCATTTGCCGCTGGCGCTTAACGCACAAGGCGCTAAACTTTCCAAGCAGAATCATGCGCCTGCGTTGCCGAAAGGCGATCCTCGCCCGGTGTTAATCGCCGCGCTTCAATTTCTGGGTCAGCAGGCAGAAACACACTGGCAGGATTTCAGCGTCGAGCAAATCCTTCAGTCAGCCGTCAAAAACTGGACGCTGACCGCCGTGCCTGAGTCGGCAATTGTAAATTCAACATTCTCAAATGCGTCATGCTGAGCTATGATTAGCCGCTATTTTTTTGTCCTGAATGATGTTTGACACTACCGAGGTGTACTATTTTTACCCGAGTCGCTAATTTTTGCCGCAAGGTGCTAAGCCGCGAGGAAAGCGAGGCTGAACAGGCTGCCGCCCGTCCCCAGGTGACGGTGATCCCGCGTGAGCAACATGCTATCTCCCGCAAAGATATCAGTGAAAATGCCCTGAAGGTAATGTACAGGCTCAATAAAGCGGGATACGAAGCCTGGCTGGTTGGCGGCGGCGTGCGCGACCTGTTACTTGGCAAAAAGCCGAAAGATTTTGACGTGACCACCAACGCCACGCCTGAGCAGGTGCGTAAACTATTCCGTAACTGCCGCCTGGTGGGTCGCCGTTTCCGTCTTGCTCATGTGATGTTTGGCCCGGAGATTATCGAAGTCGCAACCTTCCGTGGACACCACGAAGGTAACGTCAGCGACCGTACGACCTCCCAACGCGGGCAAAACGGCATGTTGCTGCGCGACAACATTTTCGGTTCCATCGAAGAAGACGCCCAGCGCCGCGATTTCACTATCAACAGCCTGTATTACAGCGTCGCAGATTTTACCGTCCGTGATTACGTTGGCGGCATGAAGGATCTGAAAGACGGCGTTATCCGTCTGATTGGTAACCCGGAAACGCGCTACCGTGAAGATCCGGTACGTATGCTGCGCGCGGTACGTTTTGCGGCAAAACTGGGGATGCGCATCAGCCCGGAAACCGCAGAACCGATCCCTCGCCTCGCTACCCTACTGAACGATATTCCTCCAGCGCGCCTGTTTGAAGAGTCTCTTAAGCTGCTACAAGCGGGCTACGGTTACGAAACCTATAAACTGCTGTGTGAATATCATCTGTTCCAGCCGCTGTTCCCGACCATTACCCGTTACTTCACGGAAAATGGCGACAGCCCGATGGAGCGGATCATTGAGCAGGTACTGAAGAATACCGATACGCGTATCCATAACGATATGCGTGTGAACCCGGCGTTCCTGTTTGCCGCCATGTTCTGGTATCCACTGCTGGAAACAGCACAGAAAATTGCTCAGGAGAGCGGCCTGACCTATCACGACGCTTTCGCGCTGGCGATGAACGATGTGCTGGACGAAGCCTGCCGTTCACTGGCGATCCCGAAACGTCTGACGACTTTAACCCGCGATATCTGGCAGTTACAGTTGCGCATGTCCCGTCGTCAGGGTAAACGTGCATGGAAACTGCTGGAGCATCCTAAGTTCCGTGCGGCTTACGACCTGTTGGCCTTGCGAGCTGAAGTTGAGCGTAACGCTGAACTGCAACGTCTGGTGAAATGGTGGGGTGAGTTCCAGGTTTCCGCGCCGCCAGACCAAAAAGGGATGCTTAACGAACTGGATGAAGAACCGTCAGCTCGTCGTCGTACTCGTCGCCCACGCAAACGCGCGCCGCGTCGTGAGGGCACCGCATGACAGTGGCGTATATTGCCATAGGCAGCAATCTGGCCTCTCCGCTGGAGCAGGTCAATGCTGCCGTGAAAGCATTAGGCGATATCCCTGAAAGCCGCATTCTTGCCGTTTCTTCGTTTTACCGCACCCCACCGCTGGGGCCGCAAGATCAACCTGATTATCTGAATGCGGCAGTGGCACTTGAAACCACTCTCGCGCCCGAAGAGTTACTCAATCACACACAGCGTATTGAATTGCAGCAAGGTCGCGTCCGTAAAGCTGAACGTTGGGGACCGCGCACGCTGGATCTCGATATCATGCTGTTTGGTAATGAAGTGATAAATACCGAACGCCTGATCGTTCCACACTACGATATGAAAAATCGTGGCTTTATGCTGTGGCCGTTGTTTGAGATTGCGCCGGAATTAATTTTCCCTGATGGAGAGACATTGCAAAGTTTATTAACAAGCAATGCTTCTTGTCCCTTACCACGCTGGTAATCACCCTCCCCCTGCTAATTATTCAAGCTAGCGTGTGTAGTGAAATACGCATCAGTCATCTGGTTCCTGCCTCTGATATGCCAGTCATAATCCTTATGGTTAAAATTCCTTTCTTCTTTTAGATAATTAAGATCAAAAAAAAGTGAGATCTCCCAAAAAAGGCACAAACGAGCAAAAAAAACACATGAAAATTAACGTATATATTAATAATATTAAACTTTATATTAAGATTATCTAATATGTAAATATAGAAAAACTAATGCATACAAAATGACATACTAAAATATATATATAATAAAAATGACACACCATAACCAATCACAACAAAAATAATAAAATTAAAAAAATCAACCATTTACCAACAAAACCCCCTTATAAACACTCTTATTCTCACCTAACCGATTGCTCTAAAATAAATAGCTATTCAAATAATGAATGTAAGAGAAGATAAATCAATAAATCACCCCAAATCATTCACATCATCAATTTTTATTTCCATCCTTATATTGCTAGTCTCTGCCGCGTTTTTGGAAGACGTAGAATAACAATAAATTAATATTTGTTATTGATTCGTCTCTCTTTTTTTTATGGAGAATTTTAATGAACAAAAAGCTACTTGCCATCGTATTAGCAGCATCTTCCCTTTCAGCCGGTTCAGTAATGGCTGGTGTTGACGGTGGTCAGTTGAATATCGGTGGTTTTGTTACCGCTGGTACTTGTGTAACTACAATAAATGGTGGCGGTAAAGACGTTACGGTTATGCTACAAACTGCACAAATTGCTGATGTCCCGGCAATGAGCAAAACGGCTGCAGGTGGTTTCCCGGAAGATATTAATATTAAAGTTGACTGTGCAACAGGTAATGCAACTGCTCAAAACGCAGTCATGAGTTTCAGTTCTATGTACCATAACTCTAACCAGGGTACTTTGAGTAATGACGGCTCGGTCCAGGACCCAGCTGGTAATGTCGATATTGCTCTGCACCATGTAAATAATACTGGCGCACTGAATCTGGTCGAAGTGAATAACCCGAGCAACCAGATCACTGAAGCATTCGACACCACCACTCATGTTGCGAACTTCCATTTAAAAGCATCTTATGTGAAGTCTGATGCTAATGCCACCGTGACCTCTGGTCATGTGAAAACTAACAGCACCTATACCTTAACTTACAATTAATTTTCATTGGAGTTGAGTTAATTGTATTAAGAGGCTGTGCTTGCAGCCTCTTATTCATGACTTTGCGTTTTTCAAGGAGAGAAGAGATGCAGATTTATCAGAAAATTATCCCTTTATTACTTGCAAGTACTGTATCTGTTTTCGCATCAGTTGCGCAGGCAGATATTGTCATTAACGGAACGCGCGTTATTTATAAAGAAAAAGACAAGAATGTCACTATGCGCCTGGAAAATAAAGGCTCGCGCCCATTACTGGTCCAGTCATGGCTGGATACGGGTGACGATAATGCCGACCCGGCGACCATTCAAGTACCGTTTAACGCAACCCCACCAGTTTCACGTATAGACCCAAAACGCGGTCAGACGGTGACAATCACTTATACGAATAGCCAGGCGTTACCAAAAGATCGCGAAAGTGTCTTTTGGTTTAATGTGCTGGAAGTACCGCCAAAAGTACAAGATAAAGAAGCTGAAAATAAAAATCTTCTACAACTGGCTTTCCGTACGCGCATTAAATTATTTTACCGCCCGGAGGGGTTAAGTGGTGATCCGTTTACGGCTCCATCCCAATTAAAATGGCAATGGAGCGGTAATAAAATCAAAGTAACTAATCCTACTCCATACTATGTCTCATTTTCAGCCGTGGATGTTGTATCAGGCACGAAGTCTTATGTTGTAAATACTTCTATGATAGCGCCAAATAGCAATAGCGATTTTAGTGTGCAAGGGCTACAAACATCTATAGGCGGCGCAAAATTACGTTATTCAGCAATTAGTGATTATGGCAGTGAAATTAAAGGTGAAAGCAATCTTTAAACCTGATTTTATTGATGATTTTTTTGCGATACGAGTATAAAAAAAAGATGGCTCATTATAAATTAACAAGGATCGCTATTATCTTATCCTGCATTTATGCCCAAAGCACGAATGCAACAGAGACGATTGAGTACGACCCAAGCTTTCTCATGGGCTCTTCCGCCAGAGGAATAGACTTATCGCGCTATTCTGATGGCAACCCGGCAATGCCGGGAAATTATGACGTAAAGGTTTACGTCAATAATATTTCCGCCAGCAGCCTGAACATCGAAATGATTGATGTGGGCAAGAGAAACGCCGAAGCCTGTATTTCGCGAAAAATACTGAGTCAGCTTCATATAAAACAACCTGATCTCCGGGACGGAGAAGCAGTATTACAAAAGCGCAATGAAAGCACAGATGATTGCCTTGATATCGCAAAAGCTATTCCACAGTCACAGGTTTATTTCGATACTAACGATCAAAAACTGGAACTGACAGTTCCGCAAGTCTGGATCATGCGTAATTACCAGGGCTATGTCGATCCTTCACTATGGGAGGATGGTATAAATGCAGCCATGCTCTCCTATCGTATGAATGCCTGGCGCAACACGCAGCATGACGACGAAAACCAGACTTTTTATACCGCTTTTAATACCGGTATTAACCTCGGAAACTGGCATCTGAGAAGCAACGGTAACTACAGTTGGCAGCAGGATATTGGCAGTAATCTGGATTTCCAGAACAGCTATCTTCAGCGTGAACTGCCATTTATTCGCTCGCAATTAGTGGTCGGGGAAACCTATACAACCGGGGAAACTTTCGACTCCGTTAGTATAAAAGGGGTACGACTGTATAGCGACGACCGCATGTTGCCACCGTCAATGACCGGATTTGCGCCTGTTATCCGTGGTGTTGCTAACAGCAACGCTAAGGTCACCGTAACACAGGGCGGCTACAAAATTTATGAAGGTACCGTTCCTCCGGGCGAGTTCGCCATCGACGATATTTCCCCTTCCGGCTACGGCAACGACCTGTTAGTCACTATCGAGGAAGCAGATGGTTCGCGTCGCACTTTCTCTCAGCCTTTCTCGTCCGTTATTCAGATGCTGCGCCCTGGCGTGGGTCGCTGGGATATCAGCGGTGGGCAGATTGATCGCGACGATCTTCGCGATGATTACAATCTTCTACAAGGTACATGGTATTACGGCATTAACAACACCTTTACGGGCTACACCGGCATTCAACTCACCGATGCTGATTACCAGGCCTTCCTGTTAGGGGTCGGGGTAAACACGTCAATCGGCGCCGTGTCGTTTGATGTGACGCAATCTCAGGCCAGGATATATGAAGACAAGACCTACACAGGGCAGAGCTACCGTGTTTCATGGAACAAAATGTTTAATGAGACCAATACGTCTTTAAACCTTGCCGCTTATCGCTACTCCACCAGCAACTACCTGGGGCTCAATGACGCACTGAATCTACAGGATGATGCCAAACATCTACCCGCCAACGAACAGCAGACGATGAACAATTACCAGCGTCTGCGCAACCAGTTTACGATCAGCCTCAACCAACCGTTGAAATTCAAAGAGATAGATTATGGTTCTTTTTATCTGAACGGTAGCTGGACAGATTACTGGGGCGGAAGTAGCAGCCGGAGCTACTACTCAATGGGCTACAGCAAAGGGACGGATTGGGGCTCCTGGAGTGCTTCCATTCAGCGTACCTGGAATGAAGATGGCAAGCAGGATGATAGTTTCTATCTGAGCGTCAGTCTTCCTGTCGAAAAATTGTTTGGTGGTAAACGACGTGAAAGCGGCTTCCAGTACGTTGACGCACGAATGAACACCGACTTTAACGGCAGCCACGCTTTCAGTGCCAGCACCAACGGTGCCAGCGGTGATGGTAAATACAGCTACAGCGTGAGTACTGATTACAGCATCAATAAAAACAGTACCGATCTGGCTGATATCGGGGGCTACATAAGTTACGAATCGCCCTGGGGAACATTATCTGCTTCCGCAAGCGCAGACACTGACAGTAACCGTCAGATGTCATTAAGCACTGACGGCGGTTTTGTTCTGCATCAGGGGGGGCTTACGTTTTCTGGCAACAGCTTCAGCGACAGCGATACATTGGTTCTGGTAAAAGCCCCTGGCGCTGAAGGCGCACGAATTAACTATGGTAACAATACCATCGACCGCTGGGGATATGGCATCTCATCTTCCGCATCGCCTTATAAGGAAAATAACATCAGCCTGGACATTAAAGGCCTGGAAAACGATGTCGAGCTAAAAAGTACCAGTTCCCGCACCGTACCGCGCTACGGAGCTATCACACTGACCAACTTTGAAACTGACCAGGGGCGCTCAGCAATGGTGACCCTACACCGCAATGACGGCCAGCCATTGCCGTTTGCCGCAGATGTCACCGATGAACAAGGTAATGTCCTTGGTTATATCGGCCAGGGTAACCGGGCCTTTATCAGAGGTATAGAAGATCAAGGGGTGTTGCGGGTGAACTGGTTCGATGAGAACAGACAAGCTCAGCATTGCCTTGCTCATTATCAGGTTCCGATGACTGCTACTGAAGAAAGTGGCAACCGGTCCCTGTCGTTGGATAACGTACTGTGTACGGTATCTGTGACTCGCTAAATCCGCAAATTTTGGAAAAGCTATGAGACGGACATGTATTCCCTTTGCTTTAGGCGCACTTATGCTAACCGCTCCGGTGTTCGCTGTTGATGTCGATGTAAAGTTCATCGCCACAATCGTACAGCCAACCTGTGATATGTCGGTCATCCCCTATGGCGGTTCAAACATCAGTAATGCAGGAACGAATGCCTATAAGCTAACTATTCCCGATATTCGCCTCGATCAATTGCGTGCTAAAGGTGCCGAGAGCCAGGCAAACTTTACATTGAAGCCTGCTAACTGTAATGGGCTTACAGGACTGAAAACGACAATAAAAGCGGAAAAAACGTCTACCGAACAACCCGTGTTAGCCATACCGTCTTCAGCCACTGGCAAAGCCTCAAACATTGGTGTTGCTTTCCGCCGCCAGTCATCATCGGACGATGTCTACTTTGGCTTAAATAATAACACCACCATTGTATGGACGGCCGATGAAATGAGTAAAGGATTAAACTTAAGCGCAGCCATGCGTGAAGTTACGCCCAATACTGGCACGATCGGCCCATTTGATGCCAAAGTCACGTTTAATTTCACCTATGAGTAACGGGGTAATCTAATGAAAAAAGTAAAATTAGCCTGGTGTGTCGCAAGTGTTTTGACCTGCGCTACTCTTGGTATCAACCCGGTGTACGCGACCGTCGACGCATTAGATTTGACTATTGTTACCAATATCACTGCCGGGACCTGTAAAGTTGAGCTACAGGACACGGGTAGTGCAAAGATTGACACCGTCAATTTCCAGAACGTCTATATTCCCGAAGTGATCAGCAAAGCAAAAGTGCAAAAATTCCAGTTGGCATTTAGCGGCTGTGATGGTCTGCCACAGAATCAGGCTGTATTTACCCTAAGCCCGGGAAATGGCGCAACTTGTGATGGCAACGGCAACGGGAAAGCATTTGCTAACGCAGCATCGACCAATAAAGCGGAAGCGGTAGCCGTCGAAGTTTGGGACTCTGCGACACCAGACAGTGGTAAGCAAATTGAGTGTAAAGCTAAAAACTCGACCACTGTGAACATGACGAATAATGCCAAAGTGTTTCCGCTTAGCGCACGGTTGGTACGCGACAGTGGCAAAGCAGATACTGACGTCAGAGCCGGTGATTTTAACACCCCTGCGGTGTTTAACATCACTTACCAGTAAATTTTGACGTAGCCAGTGCAAAAGTGATGTTATGAAAAAACATAATTTATTTGCCGCTTTAATGATAAACATAGCCTTGATGAGTTCCGCTGCCTATGCGGAGCTTAATGTTGATTTTAATGCTAAAGTTCTCAGTTCAACTTGCAAAATGGAAATCGACAATAACGGTATCATTAATTTAGCCACTGTAGGGCTGGATTATTTCGCCAGCAGCGCGACAGCTGAACAATATTATACGGGCGGCAAAAACTTCTCCATTCTGTTATCTGGCTGTTCCGGTACAGCATTAACCGGAACAAAACAGTTACATTTGGACTTTAAACCCAAGACGGGCTCTTTTGCACCTGGCTCATCGCAGATATTCCCCAACGAGGACATCAACGGAGCCAGTAATATTGGGATAGTCATTTTTTCAGTTAATGACAGTAATAATAAGTTTAATGTCTGGTCTCCTGCAGGAGTTTCCCGGTCTGTATACACCATCGACGCTGATAAAATGAATAACTCCCGCTGGAATTTTTATACCAGAATGCAAAAAGTCAATAACGCTACGAGCGTTGGCAGTGGCAAAGTGACAACCAGCGTACTGGTCGATGCCTGGTACGAATAACCAGCGCAAGGTAATGGAAAACTCAGGATGGAACCTATGGTTATAACACAATTAGATATTTTCAACGGACACGTGCAACTGGCAAGCACAATTTCACTACTACCTGAACGAACGCCCCTGATTAGCTATGCCAGCTATTCTTTAGTAAGAAAAATTATTATGCACTCATACAATGAATATATTTAAAGGAGTGAATATGAAAACAGTTTCACATATTGTTATTTTTAGTATCATTTTTTTATTCAGCTCTGTTTGTTGCGCAACAATTGATTTTATTGTTGGCGCGGGTGCAACTCCACCTGACAGAGATGGTCGCGTAAATTTTATGTATCCCGGAAATAATAGTCTGGTGTTTTACCGCCCGACAAAGTTGGGGCCTACGGGGGTACAATTATACTGGGAGGGTCAGGATACAGCTTCTAATGGTACTCTTTATTGCACAGCACATAAGAGCGCCTCAGGTGGCCCGATGACGATCAGAAATGCAATGGTCGACTCCGGACTCTCTTATGGAGGACATAAATTATTCAAAACATCCGTTACCGGACTTTATTACACATTAAAAATTTCAGCAATATGGTCAGCTTATAATACAAGAGCAGATGTTTCTGAAATATATATCGGGGATACAGATGCACAAAAATTTCACTTTGTGTTCCATGACACCGATATGGAAAGAAGATGTAAAAGCATGAATAATGACTATCCAGAATTTTGGGGGTTAGGGGGAATATTCCAGACGTTTACCGTTGAATTTTATACAGATGCCACGTTTGCGCCTACAGCAACCCAAAATATCACATTACTGAGTACAAGTGATTATATTTATCGTTTTAAAGCCGAAAACGCCGGCTCAACGATTCAAGGATACAGCGGACCTATCTATATCAACTTTAACTTAAGTAATGTCAAATTATCACTTCCTACATGTTTTTCTTCAGTTGTAACGGGAGATACTGTTCAGAAATCAACTGTCGCATTGGGGAGCTACGAATTCAGTCAGATTAAAAATGGCGCAAAGCCTGTGCCTTTTCAGATAACATTGCAAAACTGTATTCGAGTACAAAATATTGAAACCAAAATGACCTCTGCAAAAATAGGGAAACAGAATAAAAAGTTACTCGGCAATACTTTACAAGGTAACGGTGCAGCAGAGGGCGTCGGCGTACTTATTGAAGGGTTAAAAAACAGTGTCAATGAAAAAATGGTTCTTGAACCTAACGTAGGAACATCTGTTTATAAAGCGTATGAAAGCGAGATTGATTCATCAGGGGGGATTTATCCCGGAAAGGGCCAGGGTACAACACAACCCCTTGAATTTCAGGCGACATTGAAGCAAGACGGGAACAGTACGATAAAAGCAGGCGATTTCGAAGCCACCGGCAGATTTCAGATCACCTACCCTTGATTCACATAAGGCACATCGCCAGGCAACTGACGATGTGCCCCACTAAAACGATTGCCCCCCCTTCTCCGCCTGATAGAATGCCAACAGATCTGACATTAGCCATCAGGACACGTTATGAAACCGACTACCATTTCCCTGCTGCAAAAATGTAAACAGGAAAAAAAACGCTTCGCCACCATCACTGCTTACGACTATAGCTTTGCAAAATTGTTTGCCGATGAAGGAATTAACGTCATGCTGGTGGGTGATTCCCTTGGAATGACGGTTCAGGGCCATGACTCCACTCTCCCCGTCACCGTGGAAGATATCGCCTACCACACCGCCGCCGTTCGTCGCGGTGCGCCAAACTGTCTACTGCTGGCTGACCTGCCATTTATGGCCTATGCCACTCCTGAACAAGCATTTGAAAACGCCGCAACTGTCATGCGCGCGGGTGCGAATATGGTCAAAATCGAAGGCGGTGCCTGGCTGGTAGAAACAGTTCAAATGCTGACCGAACGTGCCGTTCCGGTGTGTGGGCATTTGGGCTTAACGCCGCAGTCGGTGAATATTTTCGGCGGTTATAAAGTGCAAGGGCGCGGCGATGCAGGTGACCGTTTACTCAATGACGCATTAGCATTAGAAGCCGCAGGCGCACAATTGCTGGTGCTGGAATGCGTACCGGTTGAGCTGGCAAAACGTATTACCGAGGCGCTGGCGATTCCGGTTATCGGTATTGGCGCGGGGAATGTAACCGACGGACAAATCCTCGTAATGCACGACGCATTCGGCATTACCGGCGGTCACATCCCTAAATTCGCCAAAAATTTCCTTGCCGAAGCGGGCGACATCCGCGCTGCTGTACGGCAGTATATGGCTGAAGTGGAGTCCGGCGTTTACCCGGGCGAAGAGCACAGTTTCCATTAAGGAGTGACGTTGTGTTAATTATCGAAACCCTGCCGCTGCTGCGCCAGCAAATTCGCCGCCTGCGTATGGAAGGCAAGCGCGTGGCGCTGGTGCCTACCATGGGTAACCTGCACGATGGCCATATGAGGCTGGTCGATGAAGCCAAAGCCCGCGCCGATGTGGTCGTCGTCAGTATTTTCGTTAACCCGATGCAGTTCGACCGCCCGGAGGACCTGGCTCGCTATCCACGCACCTTGCAGGAAGACTGCGAGAAGCTAAACAAACGTAAAGTGGATCTGGTTTTCGCTCCATCAGTAAAAGAGATCTACCCGAACGGTACAGAAACCCACACCTATGTTGATGTTCCCGGTCTTTCCACCATGCTGGAAGGTGCCAGCCGTCCGGGACATTTTCGCGGCGTATCAACCATCGTTAGCAAGTTGTTCAACCTTGTCCAGCCGGACATCGCCTGCTTCGGTGAAAAAGATTTTCAGCAACTGGCGCTGATCCGCAAAATGGTTGCCGATATGGGCTTTGATATTGAGATTGTCGGTGTGCCGATTATGCGCGCCAAAGACGGTCTGGCGCTCAGTTCTCGTAACGGTTATCTGACGACAGAGCAACGCAAAATTGCGCCAGGTCTGTACAAGGTTTTATGTTCGATTGCAGACAAATTGCAGGCTGGAGAGCGGGATCTCGATGAGATTATTGCCATTGCAGGGCAAGAACTGAATGAAAAAGGTTTCCGCGCCGATGATATTCAGATTCGTGATGCTGACACGTTGCTGGAAGTCACTGAAAACAGTAAACGCGCCGTGATTCTGGTAGCAGCCTGGCTTGGCGACGCTCGCCTGATCGACAATAAAATGGTCGAACTGGCGTAATACTTAACTGGCGCTACGGCTGATGGCGCCAGTTATTCATTTGCCCACGTCATGGCGATGACGTCTGTAAGCAATTATTCATATCGCAGGCAACTTAGTTAATCAGCTTATCAAGCTCAGCAAGAGATAAATTTGCCATCTCTGCAACATCGTCTCGAGACATCCCTTTACTCAAAAGACGCTTGGCGAATTCCTGCCTTTCCTCTTGTCTTGCCTCCTGTCTCCCTTCCTGTCTTCCCAGCTGAATCCCCTTCTCAATTCCCTTCTCAATCCCCTTCTCTTCAAACCACTGCGCCAACGTCATCATAGACTCCCCTCCCGATTCCCTGTCTCTCACCACACCGTAAAACAAATCCGCTTGTTCAGTATGACCGCGTTGCAGCATATAGTTTTGCATGGCAACTAACTGACTTCCGCTAGTGTACCCTTCGTCAATCAGCGTGACCAGTTGCTCCAGCAATAACATTAAGTCGCGCTGGCGAATATGTTTTTGCAGCAGTTCGAGGATCGCAATCCGCCGATGTTGCATGATCTCGTCATCCGGCGTGATGGTGATATCCACCAGCGGGAAAGGGTTGTTGTAGACGCGTCGCGCCAGTTCCGGTGAGTAAAACATATCAAACCAGCACATTGAGAGCGGGTAAGGTGTTGCCTCGCCCTGATAAAACAGAATCGGCACCACCAGCGGCAGCTTATCGTGGTCAGCCTCCAGATGTCGGTGCATGGCGGCAATAGAGTAGCGCATCATGCGAAAGGCCATTTTTTTGTCCGGCTTGCTTTGATGCTCAATCACGACATACAGATAGCCGGGATTACCCAGCATTTGCACGGAATAGAGCACGTCGGTGCTGTGCCCTTTCAGGCTCTCTTCGATGAAACTTCCCGACTCCAGATGCAGCGTGTTGAGATCGCAGATCTCACGCAATTCCTCAGGCAGGTGTATGTCGAGGAAGTCGCGAGCGGTATCCGCATGCATTAAAAATTGTTTAAACACCGCGTCATGCGGCGTGGTACTTGGTGCGTCCATCTTACCGGCCTTCCGTGTTGTCTTGCGTGAAGGCAGTATCCAGTCAAGGCGCGCAGTCGTCAGCCGCCTCTTTGTTGTTTACCGAGCAGCGTTCAGAGAAATTTCAATCGGTTACAGGCGTTGCATGGCGGGCTTCGGCGCGGTACGCAAACTGCTGATGCAAATGCCGTCAGATGAGTAGACACTAAACAAAAATCGGGCAATACTGCGTGAGAATTTTCTCAAAGCAGGCTCCGCCTGCTTCGTTAACGACAGGGTAGAAAGGTAGAAGTTATGATTCGCACGATGCTGCAGGGCAAACTCCACCGCGTGAAAGTGACTCATGCGGACCTGCACTATGAAGGTTCTTGCGCCATTGACCAGGATTTTCTTGACGCAGCCGGTATTCTCGAAAACGAAGCCATTGATATCTGGAATGTCACCAACGGCAAGCGTTTCTCCACCTACGCCATCGCGGCAGAGCGCGGTTCGAGAATTATTTCTGTCAACGGCGCGGCGGCTCACTGCGCCAGCGTCGGCGATATTGTCATCATCGCCAGCTTCGTCACTATGCCAGATGCCGAAGCCCGCGCCTGGCGCCCCAACGTTGCCTACTTTGAAGGCGACAATGAAATGAAACGTACCGCGAAAGCGATCCCGGTTCAGGTTGCCTGATAATCATCCCTGCGGCTGGTTACTCACCAGCCGCGACATCGTCTCCAGCGAATCCGTTCTTAAGATATAAAGCCGTTTTAGCAACAAGGGATTATCCCCCGGTTTAACTTTACCTTTCATGGTCGTCACCGCCAGATGAAACCCGGCATCATTTGCCGCTTTAACCGCTTTGTCATTAAATCCGCCAAACGGATAAGAAAGATACAATACATGCGGATTAAATTGCGTCAGCGCCCGACGTGAACGTTCAAAATCAAACAAAATATTATGCTCACTGCGGCTAAGTAATATGGGTCGGCGATAACCATCAACCCGATGTAAAAAATGGGTATGTGACTGGAAATCAAAAACATCGCTGACATCATGCAGTTCAGAAATACTCATAAACTGTAATGACTGTGGATTCCATTTTTGTGGATGGCGTTTAATACGCGAGGTAATAATAAATGCCGTCGCCTTCATACCGTATCCTTTCAGAATGGGATATGCATAACGAATCACCGACTTCAAACCATCATCAAACGTCAGCACAACCGCGCGAGCGGGCAGATTCATCGAATTACGCAGATATCCTTCCAGTTGATACAAAGTCAATGTGGTATATCCCCTGTCGCGCAACCAGGTCATCTGGTTATTGAATGCTCGTACCGAGGTCGTGGTCGAAGTATGGCGAAAACGGGTATTCTCTTCATCACGTAAAATATGATGGTAGGTCAATACAGGAATACCATTATCCTGCTGCGCATCCAGCGCACTGATATAGGCCAGACGTTCGCCAATACGAATTTGATACCAGGTTTGATTCAGGCGATCTTTCAATTTATTGATAATGGGATAACGCAAGTTATCGGCCAGCACGCCAAATGGCGCACTGCCTGCATCGGGCGCGTTATATACCGGCGTATCTTTCCAGGTAATAAGATTTTGGTTGCTCAGTGGTTTATTCAGATCGCCCAGACCATCTTCAACTTTTTGCCGCCCTTGTACAGGTTCAAGATGGCCTTTATCAATATACCCCGTAGCAAAACCAAAATTGAATTCATAATAATCGGCAGCGGTTGGGATGACCGAAATAATCTGCCCGGCACGAATGTTACCGACAGTTACCGTATTGTCGCCAATTTTTCCCCAGATAGTCGCATCCTGAGTGGTTTGCATATAACGCGTGGGAAGTGCTGCGCTGACAGCAGATGAAACCAGCAGCACCAGGAAAATTATCTTTTTAATCATGAGGAAACTACCAGGCGAGAAACAACGCAGTTAGTGTAGCAAAATCAGAATGCGATTTAATACTCGAACCAATTGTGCTTGAGGACAAAAGGGGGATTCTTTTGTTGCTGATGCCAGAGGCTACTGACTTCAGGCGCTCCTGATGCCACGATATGCTCTCGAAATGCCGCACTGGACATTGTCTCCCGACAGGGGAGCATCTGCTCAATTAACGGTAACGTCACCCCAGAAATGACTTCGCAACGAGAATGCTTGTGGCTTAATAACGACGCAACGCGATAAGGTGCAGCGCCTGCTATATCGGTTAAAAAAATCACCCCATCGCCAGAATCAGTTTCATGCAGAGCATCGCACATCATGCGGCTAAGCATATTTGAACTTAACCCGCGCCAGAAATTCACTGCCCGGCACTGGATAAGTGCGCCATGTTTTTTTTCCAGCGCATCCAGTATCTCTTGCGCCCTATCGTCGTGACAGGTAATAACCCAACCTAACATCGCTTTCCTCCTTAGCCGAAAATCAGTCTACCCTGACCAGTGTTGATAAAGGGTGATAGCCGTCAAAACTCCCCTCCCCCGCATCCGGAGGAGAGGAGATAGACTTAGCTACGCAAGCCGCGCCCACGCTGGATCAGCGACCAGCAGATCAGATAAAACGCAATAATAAAAACAACCAGCACGCCAAAAGTAGTGACCAGCGGCACATCATTAATGCCGAGGAAGCCGTAGCGGAAACCACTGATCATATAAACGATCGGGTTCAGATGCGACAGCCCCTGCCAGAACGGCGGCAGCAAAGTCAGGGAGTAAAAGACCCCGCCCAAATACGTGAGTGGCGTTAACACAAAGGTTGGCACCAGGCTGATGTCATCGAATGTTTTGGCAAACACACCGTTCAGCAAACCCGCAAGGGAGAACAACACCGCTGTGAGCACCAGCGTTAAAGCAACGAATACCCACGAATGCACCTGAAACGGCACAAAGAACAGCGAGATCGCCGTCACCAGAATGCCAACAAACAACCCGCGCGCAACACCACCGCCGACATATCCGGCGATAATCACGTGCGTTGGAACCGGAGCGACCAGCAACTCTTCAATATTACGCTGGAACTTGGCACCAAAAAATGATGACGCGACGTTGGCGTAGGCATTGGTGATCACCGACATCATGATCAGCCCCGGTACGATGAACTGCATATAGCTGAAGCCATGCATATCACCAATGCGAGAACCAATCAGGTTGCCGAAGATAATAAAGTAAAGGGTCATGGTGATGACCGGCGGCACCAGCGTCTGCACCCAGATACGCATAAAGCGATGAATTTCTTTCGCCCAGATGCTTTTTAGCGCCACCCAGTAAAGATGCATCATGCGCGATCTCCTTGTTTTTCATTAACCAGTGAAACAAACAGCTCTTCCAGACGGTTGGCTTTGTTACGCATACTTAATACCTGAATGCCCTGCTCGCTTAACTGCGTAAACACACTGTTGATCCCCTGCTCACGCAGCACTTCAACTTCAAGCGTGGCGGTATCTACCAGTCGATACTGATAGCCATCGAGTTTCGGCAACGGGCTTTTCGGTGCCAGATCGAGAATAAAGGTTTCCGATTTCAGCTTCGCCAGCAGCGCCTTCATCGAGGTGTTCTCCACCAGTTCACCGTGCTGAATAATGCCGATATTGCGACACAGCATTTCTGCTTCTTCCAGGTAGTGCGTGGTGAGAATGATGGTGGTGCCTTTGTCGTTTAAATCCTTCAAAAAGCCCCACATTGAGCGGCGAAGTTCGATATCCACACCTGCCGTTGGCTCGTCAAGAATCAGCAATTTAGGTTCATGCATTAACGCACGGGCAATCATTAAACGGCGCTTCATCCCGCCAGATAACATACGCGCACGTTCGTTACGCTTTCCCCATAGATCGAGCTGTTTAAGATACTTTTCGCTGCGGATGTACGCTTCTTTGCGCTCTACGCCGTAGTACCCCGCCTGATTCACCACAATTTGCTGTACGGTTTCAAACGGGTTGAAGTTAAATTCCTGCGGCACCAGCCCCAACTGCCGTTTGGCGTTGACGACATCTTTTTCAAGATCGTAACCAAATACGCTGACGCGCCCGGAGGTCTTATTTACCAGCGAGCTGATAATACCGATAGTGGTCGATTTCCCGGCCCCGTTCGGCCCCAGAAGCGCATAAAAATCACCCGCCTCGACCTGCAAATCTATTCCACGAAGCGCCTGAACGCCGCCTGGATAGGTTTTTTTAAGCTGTTGAAGTTCCAGTGCAATGGTCATAAATTTTTACTTACCTTACGTTCTTACACTTTATCTGTGGTTTAAATCGTCCCGGAGTTGCCCTATATTAGCCAAACGTAATTATTTGGTTACAGGTCGTTAACCTCCATGAAAGACATAGATACACTCATCAGCAATAATGCACTATGGTCAAAAATGCTGGTGGAAGAGGATCCCGGGTTTTTTGAGAAACTGGCACAAGCGCAAAAACCGCGCTTTCTATGGATTGGATGTTCCGACAGTCGCGTTCCTGCAGAACGTTTAACCGGTCTTGAGCCGGGCGAACTCTTTGTTCACCGTAATGTTGCTAACCTGGTCATTCACACCGATCTAAACTGCCTCTCCGTGGTTCAGTATGCAGTGGATGTTCTCGAAGTTGAACACATTATTATCTGTGGCCACTATGGTTGCGGCGGCGTGCAAGCTGCAGTTGAAAACCCGGAACTGGGGCTTATCAACAACTGGCTGCTGCACATCCGCGATATCTGGTTCAAACATAGCTCATTGCTCGGCGAAATGCCGCCGGAACGTCGTCTGGATACCCTGTGCGAACTGAACGTCATGGAACAGGTGTATAACCTGGGTCACTCCACCATTATGCAATCAGCGTGGAAACGCGGGCAGAAAGTCACCATTCACGGCTGGGCTTACGGCATTCACGACGGCTTACTGCGTGACCTGGATGTCACAGCCACCAACCGCGAAACCCTGGAGCAACGTTACCGTCACGGGATTTCCAACCTCAAGCTGAAGCACATCAATCACAAATAAATTCGCCATGCCGGATGCAACACATCCGGCAAATCCGCACTTACTCGTCCAGCAGAATCACTTTGCCGATATACGGCAGATGGCGGTAACGCTGTGCGTAATCAATACCGTAACCCACCACAAACTCATCCGGGATCGAGAAACCGATAAATTCTACCGGGACGTTCACTTCACGACGGGACGGTTTATCCAGCAGCGTACAAATCGCCAGCGACTTCGGTTCGCGCAGGCTTAAGATTTCACGCACTTTCGACAGTGTATTACCCGAGTCGATGATATCTTCAACAATCAGCACGTCCTTGCCACGGATATCTTCATCCAGATCTTTGAGGATTTTCACATCACGGGTGGTGGACATGCCGCTACCGTAGCTGGAGGCGGTCATAAAGTCGACTTCATGAGATACCTGAACTTCACGGCACAGGTCCGCCATAAACATAAATGAGCCACGCAGCAGGCCTACCAGCACCATATCGCTGCCGCTGTCTTTGTAACGCTCAGTAATCTGACGACCCAGTTCGGCGATACGCGCTTTAATCTCCGCTTCGGGGATCATTACTTCTACAGTATGTTTCATATCTCTAACCATATGATTTAAAAACAAATCACTTCGCACGGGCTGGCTTCGGCACCGCAGCAAAGCGCAAGACACGCAGTATACCAGTAAAACTATTCATTGGCGGAATCTGTTAATAAAGCTCAAATTGTGATGACGATCACACATGTTAAAACCTATAATTAATTGCTACTAAAATATTAATGAATTGAAATGGTGTTTCTTTATGGCAATTAACAATACCGGCTCGCGACGATTACTCGTCACGCTAACAGCTCTTTTTGCAGCTCTTTGCGGGCTGTATCTTCTCATTGGCGGAGGCTGGCTGGTCGCGATTGGCGGCTCCTGGTACTATCCTATTGCAGGCCTTGTGATGCTCGGCGTCGCCTGGATGCTGTGGCGCAGTAAACGCGCCGCGCTTTGGCTGTACGCGGCTCTGCTGCTCGGCACCATGATTTGGGGCGTCTGGGAAGTCGGTTTTGATTTCTGGGCACTGACTCCGCGCAGCGATATTCTGGTCTTCTTCGGCATCTGGCTGATCCTGCCGTTTGTCTGGCATCGACTGGTCATTCCTTCCAGTGGCGCAGTTGCCGCGCTGGTGGTGGCGTTGCTGATTAGCGGCGGAATCCTCACCTGGGCGGGATTTAACGATCCGCAGGAAATCAATGGCACCTTAAGCGCCGATGCCACACCAGCAGAAGCCATCTCCCCCGTTGCCGATCAGGACTGGCCTGCCTATGGCCGCAATCAGGAAGGCCAACGCTTTTCGCCTCTGAAACAGATTAACGCCGATAACGTCCACAACCTGAAAGAAGCCTGGGTATTTCGCACGGGTGATGTGAAACAGCCGAACGATCCGGGCGAAATCACCAATGAAGTGACGCCGATTAAAGTGGGTGACACGCTTTACCTGTGCACCGCTCACCAGCGCCTGTTTGCACTCGATGCCGCCAGCGGCAAAGAGAAATGGCATTACGATCCTGAGCTGAAAACCAACGAGTCTTTCCAGCACGTAACCTGTCGTGGCGTCTCTTATCATGAAGCCAAAGCAGAAACCGCTTCGCCGGAAGTGATGGCGGATTGCCCGCGTCGTATCATTCTTCCGGTGAATGATGGCCGCCTGATTGCGATTAACGCTGAAAACGGCAAGCTGTGCGAAACCTTCGCCGATAAAGGCGTGCTCAACCTGCAAAGCAATATGCCGGACACGAAGCCGGGTCTGTATGAGCCGACTTCGCCGCCGATTATCACCGATAAAACCATCGTAATGGCCGGTTCAGTCACCGATAACTTCTCAACCCGCGAAACGTCTGGCGTGATCCGTGGTTTTGATGTCAACACCGGGAAGCTGCTGTGGGCTTTTGATCCGGGCGCGAAAGATCCGAACGCGATCCCGTCTGACGAACACACCTTTACCTTTAACTCGCCAAACTCGTGGGCACCTGCGGCCTATGACGCGAAGCTGGATCTGGTCTATCTGCCGATGGGCGTGACCACGCCAGATATCTGGGGCGGTAACCGCACACCGGAACAGGAACGTTATGCCAGCTCGATTCTGGCGCTGAATGCCACTACCGGGAAACTGGCGTGGAGTTATCAGACCGTTCACCATGACCTGTGGGATATGGATCTTCCGGCACAGCCGACGCTGGCGGATATCACCGTTAATGGTCAAAAGGTGCCGGTCATTTATGCTCCGGCGAAAACCGGCAACATTTTTGTGCTCGATCGTCGTAATGGTGAACTGGTGGTTCCGGCTCCGGAAAAACCGGTTCCACAAGGCGCAGCGAAAGGTGATTATGTCACTCCGACCCAACCGTTCTCTGAACTGAGCTTCCGTCCGACGAAAGATTTGAGCGGCGCGGATATGTGGGGCGCCACCATGTTTGACCAACTGGTGTGCCGCGTGATGTTCCACCAGATGCGCTATGAAGGCATTTTCACCCCACCATCTGAACAGGGTACGCTGGTATTCCCAGGTAACCTGGGGATGTTCGAATGGGGCGGGATTTCCGTTGATCCGAATCGTGAAGTGGCGATTGCCAACCCAATGGCGCTGCCGTTTGTTTCGAAACTGATCCCGCGCGGCCCTGGCAACCCAATGGAACAGCCGAAAGATGCCAAAGGCACGGGTACGGAGTCCGGTATTCAGCCGCAGTACGGCGTGCCGTATGGCGTCACGCTCAACCCGTTCCTTTCACCGTTTGGTCTGCCGTGTAAACAGCCAGCATGGGGCTATATCTCTGCGCTGGATCTGAAAACCAACGAAGTGGTGTGGAAGAAACGTATTGGTACACCGCAGGACAGTATGCCGTTCCCGATGCCCGTTCCAGTGCCGTTCAACATGGGTATGCCGATGCTTGGCGGACCAATCTCCACGGCGGGTAACGTGCTGTTTATTGCTGCTACGGCAGATAACTACCTGCGCGCTTACAACATGAGCAACGGTGAAAAACTGTGGCAGGGTCGTCTACCAGCGGGCGGTCAGGCAACACCGATGACCTATGAAGTGAATGGTAAGCAGTATGTGGTGATCTCCGCAGGCGGTCACGGTTCATTTGGTACGAAGATGGGCGACTATATTGTGGCTTATGCGCTGCCGGATGATGTGAAATAACCATAATGCCCGGAGAGATCCGGGCATATTTTCGAATACGTATTTTTATACCGTAAACCCTAACATCATCCCCGTATCTTCATGCTCCAGCAGATGGCAGTGCGCCATATAAGCGTGTTCTTTCGGGGCATCGTGATTAAACTTCACCAGTACTTCGCTGACATTACCTTCCACCTTAACGGTATCTTTCCAGCCTGCGCGATGCGTCGCTGGCGGTTTGCCATTTTCTGACAAGATACGGAACTGCGTACCGTGGATATGGAACGGATGCAGCATCATGTCGCCAACGCCAGAAATAACCCATCGTTCATACTGCCCTTTCGCCGCCGCAAACATCGGCTTGTTCATATCGAACGCCTGACCGTTGATTTTATTGGCATGGTGGAAATCGAACTTCCCGCCGTGGTTCATATGATTCATATTGCCGTGCCCCATATGCCCCATCATCTGACTGTGATCCATCCCGGCCATCGCCTGATCGCCATATTTCTCCATTAGCATCTGCATACCCATCATATCGAGCATCGGGTCCATAGAGAGTTGCAGTTTGCGTACCGTTAATCCGTCCAGCGAAGGTAAAACAGGCAGGCTACTTAACGCGTCAGGTAAGGCACCTGAAGCACTAATGGCAATCGGCTGAATACGCATTACCGGATGCGGCTTATCAAACGGCGCAATCGCCATCCCCATCTGGCTGACCGGCAACGTCACCAGATCAAACGGTTTGTTATCGTTAACCTCCACCAGCACTTCAAAACGCTCGCCCATCAGCACCGGCAGCTCGCTCACCTTCACCGGTTCAGGCAGCAGACCACCATCGCTGGCAATCACATACAGCGGGCGATTGTCGCTGGCGGCGAAATTGAGCGAGCGGGCATTACAGCCGTTGAGTAAGCGCAGACGCAGCCAGCCACGCGGAGCAGCATGTTGCGGGTAGATAGCGCCGTTGGTCAGCAGCGTATCGCCAAACCAGCCCACGGCGGCGGTCATCACATCCAGTTGATAATCAATCTGTCCGTCGGCGTTAAATTTTTTATCCTGAACAATCACCGGGACATCATCGATACCCCACTGTTTCGGCAGCATTAATTTCAGGATCTCGTCATCTTCAATTACCACCAGCCCTGCCAGCCCCATCGCCACCTGACGCCCGGTTTTGCCGTGTTGATGCGGATGGAACCAGCAGGTAGCGGCAGGTTGATCGACGTTCAACGTCACCGTGCGTTTACCGCCAGGCGGAATAATCCCCTGCGGGCCGCCGTCCACTTCCCCCGGCACTTCCAGCCCGTGCCAGTGCAACGTCGTCTCTTCCGTCAGTTGGTTATAGATATCAACCGTTACCGCTTTGCCGCGCTGTAATTTCACCGCTGGCCCCAGCAGATTGCCGTTGTAACCCCAGGTGGTCGCCGTTTTTCCGGCAAAGCTGGACTGGCCTGCGCCAATAGTTAACTGAATACGATTACGGGCATCGGT
Organism: Escherichia sp. 93.0816; assembly: GCF_013368855.2. Taxonomy (NCBI): domain Bacteria; kingdom Pseudomonadati; phylum Pseudomonadota; class Gammaproteobacteria; order Enterobacterales; family Enterobacteriaceae; genus Escherichia; species Escherichia sp. 93.0816. The sequence continues at coordinate 87,473 of NZ_JABWNC020000002.1, forward strand.
CGTGAGCAAATCAGGGATCGGTAACGTTGGGCGTTCAGCCGCAAATACTGCGCGGCTCCACAGCGGCAAGGCCGAAGCCACACCCAGCGCGACGGAATATTTCAAGAAATCACGACGTTGCATAGTTATTTCCTTATTCTTAAGCAGGCGAAACAAAATCAAACGTTGAGCATAGTCCTTCCCCTTACAGGAAGGTCAAGCCACAGACACAATTTAATCCACAATAATGGTCGTCGCCTCGCTCGCAGTGTGCTAACGTTTATCATCTTTAAGTCCTGGTAGAAGCAATGAAGACGTTTTTCAGAACAGTATTATTCGGCAGCCTGATGGCTGTATGCGCAAACAGTTACGCGCTCAGCGAGTCTGAAGCCGAAGATATGGCCGATTTAACGGCTGTTTTTGTTTTTCTGAAGAACGATTGCGGTTACCAGAACTTACCTAACGGGCAAATTCGTCGCGCACTGGTCTTTTTCGCTCAGCAAAACCAGTGGGATCTCAGCAATTACGACACCTTCGACATGAAATCTCTCGGTGAAGACAGCTACCGCGATCTCAGCGGTATTGGTATTCCCGTCGCTAAAAAGTGCAAAGCCCTGGCTCGCGATTCCTTAAGCCTGCTTGCCTACGTCAAATAATCCCTGATACCTTTTTGTAGAAATATTGACCGTGCATCTGCGGTCAATGTTAGCTATTATGTTGCGCCCTTTTTTTACGGGTGTTAACAAAGGAGGTATTAACCCATGGCCGAAAAAAAACGGTGGCATGAAACGCTACACGACCAGTTTGGGCAGTACTTTGCTGTAGATAACGTTCTGTATCATGAAAAGACCGATCACCAGGATCTGATCATTTTTGAGAACGCCGCATTTGGTCGCGTGATGGCGCTGGATGGTGTAGTACAAACCACCGAGCGCGACGAGTTTATCTATCATGAGATGATGACCCATGTTCCGCTACTGGCTCACGGTCACGCGAAACATGTGCTGATCATCGGCGGCGGCGACGGTGCCATGCTGCGAGAAGTGACCCGACATAAAAACGTTGAGTCAATCACGATGGTGGAAATCGATGCGGGTGTCGTGTCGTTCTGCCGTCAGTATCTGCCAAACCATAACGCCGGTAGCTACGACGATCCGCGCTTTAAACTGGTGATCGACGATGGCGTCAATTTCGTTAATCAAACCAGCCAGACCTTCGACGTGATCATCTCCGACTGTACTGATCCCATCGGTCCCGGCGAAAGCCTGTTTACCTCAGCATTTTATGAAGGTTGCAAACGCTGCCTGAATCCTGGCGGTATCTTCGTCGCGCAGAACGGCGTCTGCTTTTTACAGCAGGAAGAGGCCATCGACAGCCATCGCAAACTCAGCCATTACTTCAGCGACGTTGGCTTTTATCAGGCGGCGATCCCGACTTATTACGGCGGCATCATGACCTTTGCATGGGCGACAGATAACGACGCCTTACGCCATCTCTCAACCGAAATTATTCAGGCGCGTTTTCTCGCTTCTGGCCTGAAATGCCGTTATTACAATCCGGCAGTCCATACGGCAGCTTTTGCCTTACCCCAGTATCTGCAAGACGCACTGGCTTCACAGCCGTCCTAAGGAGAAGATAAGAAATTGAAAAAACTGAAACTGCATGGCTTTAATAATCTGACCAAAAGTCTGAGTTTTTGTATTTACGATATCTGCTACGCCAAAACCGCCGAAGAGCGCGACGGTTATATTGCTTATATCGATGAACTCTATAATGCCAACCGTCTGACCGAAATCCTGTCAGAAACCTGTTCCATTATCGGAGCCAATATTCTTAACATCGCCCGCCAGGATTACGAACCACAGGGTGCCAGCGTCACTATTCTGGTGAGCGAAGAGCCGGTCGATCCGAAACTTATCGACAAAACAGAACACCCCGGCCCGCTGCCAGAAGCCGTGGTTGCCCATCTCGATAAAAGTCATATTTGCGTACATACCTACCCGGAAAGCCATCCTGAAGGCGGTTTATGTACCTTCCGCGCCGACATAGAAGTCTCCACCTGCGGCGTGATTTCCCCGCTGAAGGCGCTGAATTACCTGATCCACCAGCTTGAGTCTGATATTGTGACTATTGATTATCGCGTGCGCGGCTTTACGCGTGACATTAACGGTATGAAGCACTTTATCGACCATGAGATTAATTCGATTCAGAACTTTATGTCCGAGGATATGAAGGCGCTGTATGACATGGTGGATGTAAACGTCTATCAGGAAAATATCTTCCATACCAAGATGTTGCTTAAAGAGTTCGACCTTAAGCACTACATGTTCCACACCAAACCGGAAGATTTAACCGACAGCGAGCGCAAAGAAATTACCGCTGCGCTGTGGAAGGAAATGCGCGAGATTTATTACGGGCGCAATATGCCAGCTATTTAACGGCTCAGGCGGAGCACCGAGGCTCCGCCTGATTTAATTACTTCTGTTGCACGAAATTGCGGTAAGCCGCCACCACCTGAAGAAAATCCTCAACGCCACACAGCGACAGGCTTTCTTCGTCGTAGTAGTTCATCCCCTCTTCCATTTCATCGCCAGCGAATTCCAGTTGATTGGCGCGAACCATCACCTCTTCGCCGTCCATCCATAGCGTGTACTCATGCCCTGCCCGCTGCCAGGAACGTTCGCTACCTTTGAGCGTGCGCGCGGCGTCTTCCACTTCATCAAGCAAGGCCAGGTTTTCTTTTACCTCTTCATTAAACCAGTGCCCGACCACTTCATGCCCCATGGACATACGCACCTTTACCACTCCGGTAATATCGCGCAGAAATTCGTAATCCATAGTGTGTTCCTCTGCTCCCGGCAATGCGCCGAAATCGCATTGCGCCATTGATGTAATTATCGCAGCCTTACCGGAGAAAAACAGCGGAACGGCGATGGTTTAGAAATAAAAAAATGCCCGGGAATCACATTCTCCGGGCATTGTCTCGTTTATGCGCAGCACGTGCGCTGACTTTTTAAACTGCAGTCTGGAAAATCACCCCATCCGCTTTTTCGGTGTACTGAGAAAGCTGGTTGAAGTTCAGATAACGGTAAGTATCAACGGCAGTTTTATCTACCTGCGCAACGTAGGTCTGGTACTCTTCCGGCGTTGGCAGTTTGCCAAGAAGTGCCGCGACAGCAGCCAGCTCCGCAGAAGCCAGAAAGACGTTCGCGCCAGTACCCAGACGGTTCGGGAAGTTACGGGTAGAGGTGGAAACCACCGTCGCACCGTCCGCCACACGCGCCTGGTTACCCATACACAGGGAACAGCCAGGGATCTCGATACGCGCGCCGCTCTTACCGAAGACGCTGTAGTAGCCTTCTTCTGTCAGCTGCGCGGCGTCCATACGGGTTGGCGGAGCCACCCACAGGCGAGTCGGCAACTGTCCTTTATGCGCATCCAGCAGTTTACCGGCGGCACGGAAGTGACCGATGTTGGTCATGCAGGAACCGATAAACACTTCGTCGATCTTCTCACCCTGTACCGCAGACAGCGGACGTGCGTCGTCCGGGTCGTTCGGTGCACAGAGGATTGGCTCTTTAATATCAGCCAGATCGATGTCGATCACCGCCGCGTATTCCGCATCCGCATCGGCTTCCAGCAGCTCAGGATTTGCCAGCCATTTTTCCATGCCCTGAATACGACGTTCCAGAGTACGACGATCGCCGTAACCTTCTGCGATCATCCACTTCAGCAGGACAATGTTAGAGTTCAGATACTCGATGATCGGCTCTTTATTCAGCTTGATGGTACAACCAGCAGCGGAACGCTCAGCGGACGCATCGGTCAGCTCAAAGGCCTGCTCAACTTTCAGATCCGGCAGACCTTCAATTTCCAGGATGCGACCAGAGAAGATGTTTTTCTTACCTTTCTTCTCAACGGTCAGCAGCCCTTGTTTGATCGCATACAGCGGGATCGCGTGTACCAGATCGCGCAGGGTAATGCCCGGCTGCATCTTGCCTTTGAAGCGCACCAGAACGGATTCCGGCATATCCAGCGGCATAACGCCAGTCGCGGCAGCAAATGCCACCAGACCAGAACCCGCAGGGAAGGAGATACCAATCGGGAAACGAGTATGAGAGTCACCGCCAGTACCCACGGTATCCGGCAGCAGCATACGGTTCAGCCAGGAGTGGATTACTCCGTCACCCGGACGCAGCGACACACCGCCACGGTTCATAATGAAGTCCGGCAGCGTGTGGTGTGTGTTAACGTCAACCGGCTTCGGATAAGCCGCTGTGTGACAGAAAGATTGCATCACCAGGTCAGCCGAGAAGCCTAGGCACGCCAGGTCTTTCAGTTCATCACGGGTCATTGGACCGGTGGTGTCCTGCGAGCCGACCGAAGTCATTTTCGGTTCGCAGTAAGCGCCCGGACGAATGCCTTTCACGCCGCAGGCACGACCCACCATTTTCTGCGCCAGCGAGAAGCCGCGATTGCTTTCAGCGACATCTTTCGCCTGACGGAAGACATCGCTGTGCGGCAGACCAAGTGCTTCACGCGCTTTGGTGGTCAGGCCACGACCGATAATCAGCGGAATACGACCACCCGCACGTACTTCATCGATCAGTACGTCAGTTTTCAGTTCGAAGGTCGCCAGCAGTTCGTTGGTTTCGTGGTTACGTACTTCACCTTTGTAAGGGTAAACGTCAATCACGTCGCCCATATTCAGGTTAGAAACATCCACTTCAATTGGCAGTGCGCCGGCATCTTCCATCGTGTTAAAGAAGATTGGTGCAATTTTGCCGCCGAGGCACAGTCCGCCACCGCGTTTGTTCGGCACATGTGGAATATCATCGCCCATAAACCACAGTACGGAGTTAGTGGCGGATTTACGCGAAGAACCAGTCCCCACAACGTCACCGACGTAAGCCAGCGGGAAACCTTTTTGTTGCAGAGCTTCGATTTGCTTGATCGGGCCAACAACGCCTGGCTGATCTGGCTCGATACCTTCACGGGCGTTTTTCAACATCGCCAGCGCGTGCAGTGGGATATCCGGGCGTGACCACGCATCCGGTGCCGGAGAGAGGTCATCGGTGTTGGTTTCGCCGGTCACTTTGAAAACGGTAACGGTCAGTTTTTCAGCCAGCGCCGGGCGATTCAGGAACCATTCGGCATCCGCCCAGGACTGCATTACCTGCTTCGCATATTCGTTGCCTGCTTTGGCTTTTTCTTCTACGTCATAGAAGTTATCGAACATCAGCAGCGTATGAGACAGTGCTTTGGCGGCAATTGGCGCCAGTTTGGCATCGTCCAGCGCATCGATCAGCGGATGAATGTTGTAACCACCCTGCATGGTGCCCAGCAGTTCAATGGCTTTTTCTGGAGTCAACAGTGGGGATTTGGCTTCGCCTTTCGCGACAGCAGCAAGGAAACCAGCTTTTACATAGGCGGCTTCATCGACGCCAGGGGGAACACGGTTGGTTAACAGATCTAACAGGAATTCTTCTTCGCCCGCAGGCGGGTTTTTCAGCAGCTCTACAAGCGCGGCCATTTGGTTTGCATCCAGGGGCTTGGGCGCAATCCCCTCAGCGGCACGCTCAGCTACGTGCTTACGGTATTCTTCTAGCACGACGGTTCTCCTCGCTCTCATTGTCATAGTGCGGCAGGCGATTCTCTTCACGCTCCTGTGAGACAGCAGTTTGTAGGGTAAATGCCCAGTACCGCAACGGGCAGAATAGCAGGATTTTGACGATGTGTTAATCCGTTTACAAAAAAGCAACATAAAAAAGTGGCTGAATCGTTAAGGATGGTCTAGAGATTGTTTCCCTCCGTAAAAACCTCGTTAATTCGCATGGTGATAATCACCTTTCTCAACGAATCCCAAGATTAGTCAAAATTTAAACTACCGCCTCTTTATACTCGGATTCACAGCACCTGCGGGTGGCAGTTCGCCGACCATTGCGATTTCCTTGAGATCCGAATTATGAAAATGACTTTGCCGTTTAAACCCCATGTGCTGGCGCTAATTTGCAGTGCCGGGTTTTGTGCCGCTTCCGGTGCTTTGTATGTAAAAAGCCGCTCTGTGGAAACGCCTGTAGAAGCGCAAACTGTGCCTGTTGTCACTACAACTACGCTTCCTGCAACGGTTTCCGCGCCGCCAGTAACGCCCGCCGTCGTCAAATCTACCTTCAGTACTGCACAAATTGATCAATGGGTCGCGCCTGTCGCGCTGTACCCCGATTCTCTGCTTTCACAAGTGTTAATGGCATCAACCTATCCGGCAAACGTTGCGCAAGCAGTGCAATGGTCGCACGATAATCCACTTAAACAAGGTGACGCTGCAATTCAGGCAGTAGCTGACCAGCCGTGGGATGCCAGCGTCAAATCACTGGTGGCGTTTCCACAGCTGATGGCATTGATGGGCGAAAACCCGCAGTGGGTACAAAACCTCGGCGATGCGTTTCTGGCGCAGCCGCAGGACGTGATGGACTCGGTACAGCGTTTGCGTCAACTGGCGCAACAAACCGGATCGCTGAAGTCATCAACCGAACAGAAAGTCATTACGACAACGAAGAAAGCTGTACCGGTAAAACAGGCTGTCACGGCTCCCGTCATACAATCCAATACCGTTTCAACAGCCAGCCCCGTCATTGCAGAGCCTGCACCAACCGTCATTTCCATTGAACCCGCCAATCCGGATGTGGTTTATATTCCCAACTATAATCCGACCGTGGTTTACGGGAACTGGGCCAATACCGCGTATCCGCCGGTTTACCTGCCGCCGCCAGCCGGAGAACCTTTTGTTGACAGCTTTGTGCGCGGTTTCGGCTACAGTATGGGCGTCGCCACTACATACGCGTTATTCAGCAGCATCGACTGGGATGACGACGATCATGACCATCATCATCATGACGATGATGATTACCATCACGATGGCGGTCATCGTGACGGCAACGGCTGGCAACACAACGGTGACAACATCAATATTGACGTCAACAATTTCAACCGTATCACCGGTGAGCATCTTACTGATAAGAATATGGCATGGCGGCACAACCCAAACTATCGAGATGGTGTGCCTTATCATGACAGGGATATGGCAAAGCGGTTTCATCAAACCGATGTCAGTGGCGGCATGAGCGCCACGCCGCTTCCTGCACCGTCGCGCGACAGTCAGCGTCAGGCGGCGGCAAGCCAGTTTCAGCAACGAACACACGCCGCACCAGTCATTACACGAGTTACCCAACGTCAGGCAGCGGCACAGCAGTTTAATGAAGCTGAACACTATGGGAGCTATGACGACTTCCGCGACTTCAGCCGTCGCCAACCAATGACCCAGCAGCAAAAGGATGCCGCTCGTCAGCGTTATCAGTCCGCTTCACCTGAGCAGCGCCAGGCTGTCCGCGAGAAAATACAGACTAACCCGCAGAACCAGCAGCGAAGAGAGGCGGCGCGTGAGCGTATTCAGTCTGCGTCACCTGAGCAGCGCCAGGCGGTACGCGAGAAAATGCGAACCAACCCGCAGAACCAGCAGCGAAGAGAGGCGGCGCGTCAGCGTATTCAGTCCGCTTCACCTGAGCAGCGCCAGGCAGTCCGCGAGAAAATGCAGACTAACCCGCAGAACCAGCAGCGAAGAGATGCAGCGCGTGAGCGTATTGACTCTGCTTCACCTGAGCAGCGCCCATTGAACCAACAACAGCGTGATAACGCCCGCCAGCGTATTCAATCGGCATCTCCTGAACAACGTCAGGTTTTTCGGGAGAAAGTTCAGGAGAACCGCCCGCAACGTCTAAACGACAGTAACCATACTGCCAGGCTGAATAACGAGCAGCGGTCAGCGGTACGTGAACGGTTGTCTGAGCGTGGAGCAAGAAGACTGGAAAGGTAAATTGCAGGCGTAAAAAAAGCGGCGTTGTTAGCCGCTTAAGACTGATGACAAACATCGAATCGCCCGATGCGCAAGCTTATCGGGCCTACACGGCACCTGCAATGTATTGAATTTGCATGATTTTGTAGGCCGGATAAGGCATTTACGCCGCATCCGGCATCAACAACGAGCACTTTGTCAACAATCTGAAGCGGCCAGAATAGCCGCTTCTTAATTTGCCGGATGTTCCGGCACACGAAGAATTACTTCTTCTTCGCTTTCGGGTTCGGCAGGTCGGTGATGCTACCTTCGAATATTTCTGCCGCCAGACCCACAGACTCGTGCAGAGTCGGGTGCGCGTGGATGGTCAGTGCGATGTCTTCAGCATCACAACCCATTTCGATTGCCAGACCGATTTCACCCAGCAGCTCACCGCCGTTAGTACCGACAATTGCACCACCGATCACACGGTGAGACTCTTTGTCGAAAATCAGTTTGGTCATACCGTCTGCGCAGTCGGAAGCGATAGCACGGCCAGAAGCAGCCCACGGGAAGGTAGCGGTTTCGTAGCTGATGCCTTTCTCTTTCGCTTCTTTCTCGGTCAGACCCACCCATGCAACTTCTGGTTCGGTATAAGCGATGGACGGGATAACTTTCGGATCGAAATAGTGTTTCTTACCGGCAATAACTTCAGCGGCAACGTGACCTTCGTGAACACCTTTGTGTGCCAGCATCGGCTGACCGACGATATCGCCGATAGCAAAGATGTGCGGTACGTTGGTACGCAGTTGTTTATCAACGCGGATGAAGCCACGGTCGTCAACTTCCACGCCAGCTTTGCCTGCGTCGAGGTTTTTACCGTTCGGCACACGACCAATCGCTACCAGCACGGCGTCGTAACGCTGCGGTTCAGCCGGTGCTTTTTTGCCTTCCATCGTCACATAAATACCGTCTTCTTTCGCTTCAACGGCAGTAACTTTGGTTTCCAGCATCAGGTTGAATTTCTTGCTGATACGCTTAGTGAAGACTTTAACGATGTCTTTGTCAGCAGCCGGGATAACCTGGTCGAACATTTCAACTACGTCAATCTGTGAACCCAGCGCGTGGTATACGGTTCCCATTTCCAGACCGATGATACCGCCACCCATAACCAGCAGGCGTTCTGGTACTTCTTTCAGTTCCAGCGCGTCAGTGGAGTCCCAGATACGCGGATCTTCATGCGGAATAAACGGCAGTTGGATCGGGCGAGAACCCGCTGCGATGATCGCGTTGTCGAAGTTGATCACGGTTTTACCGTTCTCACCTTCAACTTCCAGGGTGTTTGCCCCGGTGAATTTACCCAGACCGTTGACCACTTTTACTTTGCGGCCTTTCGCCATACCAGCCAGACCACCGGTCAGCTGATTGATCACTTTCTCTTTCCAGGTACGAATCTTGTCGATATCGGTTTTCGGTTCACCGAAGACGATACCGTGTTCAGCCAGAGCTTTGGCTTCTTCGATAACTTTTGCTACGTGCAGCAGTGCTTTAGAAGGGATACAGCCGACGTTCAGGCAAACACCGCCGAGGGTGTTGTAGCGTTCTACGATTACGGTTTCCAGACCTAAATCAGCGCAACGGAAGGCAGCAGAGTAACCTGCGGGGCCTGCCCCAAGTACCACGACCTGAGTTTTGATTTCAGTACTCATCATGACCTCTATATATTTATCTCCGGCGGGTCTGACGTTTTTTTTATGACGCCCATTATCCACCGGGTCGTTCTATCCGTCGGTATTTTACAAAATTGTTAACAATTTTTAAACAACAAACGGCAACCGATTTGTCTATTCGCTAATAATCTCAATACATTCATGAGATTACCAGAAAAAAGCCGGCCGTTGGGCCGGCTCTTTTATTTACATCACCAGACGGCGAATATCAGACAGCGTGTTGTTAATGATGGTAATGAAACGGGCACCATCAGCACCGTCGATCACGCGGTGGTCGAAGGAGAGAGAAATCGGCAGCATCAGACGCGGCACGAACTCTTTACCATTCCACACCGGCTCCATCGCGGACTTGGAAACGCCGAGGATAGCCACTTCCGGTGCGTTCACAATCGGCGCGAAGTGGGTAGTACCCAGGCCACCGATGCTGGAGATGGTAAAGCAACCGCCCTGCATTTCGCCCGCAGTCAGCTTACCGTCACGCGCTTTCTTGGAAATGGTCATCAGCTCGCGAGACAGCTCGATGATGCCTTTCTTGTTGACGTCTTTGAATACCGGAACAACCAGACCGTTCGGGGTATCCACCGCCACACCGATGTTGATGTATTTCTTCAGGGTCAGACGCTGACCGTCTTCCGACAGAGAACTGTTGAAGCGAGGCATCTGCTCAAGTGCCGCAGCAACGGCTTTCATGATGAAGACAACTGGGGTTATCTTCACATCCAGCTTACGTTTCGCTGCTTCTTCGTTCTGCTGTTTACGGAACGCTTCCAGCTCGGTGATATCGGTTTTGTCGAAGTGGGTAACATGCGGGATCATCACCCAGTTACGGCTCAGGTTCGCACCAGAGATTTTCTGGATACGGCCCAGTTCCACTTCTTCGATTTCACCAAACTTGCTGAAGTCCACCTTCGGCCACGGCAACATGCCCGGGATACCGCCGCCAGCCGCAGCCGGAGCCGCTTCTGCACGTTTGATAGCTTCTTTCACGTAAGCCTGAACGTCTTCGCGCAGGATACGACCTTTACGGCCTGTGCCCTTCACTTTCGCCAGGTTAACGCCAAACTCGCGTGCCAGACGACGGATCAGCGGAGTCGCGTGAACGTAAGCATCGTTTTCAGCAAATTCAGATTTGCCTTCGGCTTTCGCAGCCGGCGCTGCTGCCGGAGCTTCAGCTTTTGCTGCCGGAGCCGGCGCTGCCGCTTCCTGTTTCGCCGGAGCCGCCGCAGGCGCTGCGCCTTCAACTTCGAAGATCATAATCAGCGAGCCAGTTTTCACTTTATCGCCAACGTTGACTTTCAGTTCCTTCACAACACCTGCAAACGGAGCCGGAACTTCCATAGAGGCTTTGTCGCCTTCTACGGTGATCAGTGATTGTTCAGCGGCAACTTTGTCGCCCACTTTCACCATCACTTCGGTCACTTCAACTTCGTCACCGCCGATATCCGGAACGTTAACTTCTTTCACGCCAGCCGCTGGCGCAGGTGCTGCTGCCGGAGCTGCTTCCTGTTTAGCCGCCGGAGCCGGAGCTGCCGCACCTGCTTCACCCGCAACTTCGAAGACCATGATCAGCGAGCCGGTAGACACTTTGTCGCCAACATTCACTTTGATCTCTTTAACGGTGCCCGCAAACGGCGCCGGAACTTCCATAGAAGCCTTGTCGCCTTCTACGGTGATCAGCGACTGTTCAGCTTCAACTTTATCGCCCACTTTCACCAGGATTTCGGTCACTTCGACTTCGTCGCTGCCGATATCCGGAACGTTAACGTCTTTTGCCGCCGCTGCCGCTGGTGCTGCTGCCGGAGCTGCTTCTTTCTTCTCTTCTGCCTGAGCAGGTGCAGCGTCAGCTGCACCGTCGGCGGAATCGAAAATCATAATCAGTGCGCCGGTCTGGGTTTTGTCGCCAACAGAGACTTTGATCTCTTTAACGATACCCGCCTGCGGAGACGGAACTTCCATAGAGGCTTTGTCGCCTTCTACGGTGATCAGCGACTGTTCGGCTTCAACTTTGTCGCCCACTTTGACCAGGATCTCGGTGATTTCAACTTCATCAGCCCCGATGTCCGGTACTTTGATTTCGATAGCCATTATTCTTTTACCTCTTACGCCAGACGCGGGTTAACTTTTTCTGCATCGATGTTGAATTTGGCGATTGCGTCAGCAACCACTTTCTTATCGATTTCGCCACGTTTAGCCAGTTCGCCCAGCGCCGCAACCACTACATAGGAAGCATCAACTTCGAAGTGGTGACGCAGGTTCTCGCGGCTGTCGGAACGACCGAAGCCATCAGTACCCAGGACGCGGTAGTCGTCAGCCGGTACGTAAGTACGGACCTGCTCAGCGAACAGTTTCATATAGTCGGTAGATGCCACTGCCGGAGCGTCGTTCATCACCTGAGCGATGTACGGAACGCGCGGAGTTTCCAGCGGGTGCAGCATGTTCCAGCGTTCACAATCCTGACCATCACGCGCCAGTTCGGTGAAGGAGGTCACGCTATATACGTCAGAACCTACGCCGTAATCTTTCGCCAGGATCTGTGCTGCTTCACGGACGTGACGCAGAATAGAACCGGAGCCCAGCAGCTGAACTTTACCTTTGCTACCTTCAAGGGTTTCGAGTTTGTAGATACCTTTACGGATACCTTCCTCAGCACCTTCCGGCATTGCCGGCATGTGGTAGTTTTCGTTCAGCGTAGTGATGTAGTAGTAAACGTTCTCTTGTTTTTCACCGTACATACGCTCCAGACCGTCATGCATAATGACAGCAACTTCGTAAGCGTAAGCCGGGTCGTAAGAGATACAGTTCGGGATAGTCAGCGACTGAATGTGGCTGTGACCATCTTCGTGCTGCAGACCTTCGCCGTTCAGGGTAGTACGACCGGAAGTACCGCCGATCAGGAAGCCACGCGCTTGCTGGTCGCCAGCCGCCCAGCACAGATCGCCGATACGCTGGAAGCCGAACATCGAGTAATAGATGTAGAACGGAATCATCGGCAGGTTGTTGGTGCTGTAAGAGGTCGCCGCTGCCAGCCAGGAACAACCTGCGCCCAGCTCGTTGATCCCTTCCTGCAGAATCTGACCTTTCTCGTCTTCTTTATAGTAAGCAACCTGCTCGCGGTCCTGCGGGGTGTACTGCTGACCGTTCGGGCTGTAGATACCAATCTGACGGAACAGACCTTCCATACCGAAAGTACGCGCTTCGTCGGCGATGATCGGCACCAGACGATCTTTGATCGACTTGTTCTTCAGCATCACGTTCAGGGCACGAACGAAAGCGATAGTGGTAGAGATCTCTTTGCTCTGCTCTTCCAGCAGCGCGCCGAAGTCTTGCAGGCTCGGCAGCTCCAGCTTCTCGGTGAAGTTCGGCTGGCGGCTTGGCAGATAACCGTGCAGTTTCTGACGCTGAGCGTGCAGATAGGTATGCTCTTCAGAACCTTCCGGGAAGGTGATGTACGGCAGTTTTTCGATATCTGCATCAGACACCGGCACATTGAAACGGTCGCGGATGTGACGCACGCCGTCCATGTTCATTTTCTTAACCTGGTGCGCGATGTTTTTACCTTCAGCCGCGTCGCCCATGCCGTAACCTTTAATGGTATGAGCAAGGATTACCGTCGCTTTGCCTTTGGTTTCCTGCGCTTTCTTGAATGCAGCGTAGATTTTCTTCGGATCGTGACCGCCACGGTTCAGTGCCCAGATCTGCTCGTCAGTCCAGTCTGCAACCAGTGCTGCGGTTTCCGGATATTTACCGAAGAAATGTTCACGAACATACGCACCATCTTTCGATTTGAAGGTCTGGTAGTCGCCGTCAACGGTTTCGTTCATCAGTTGGATCAGTTTACCGCTGGTATCTTTACGCAGCAGTTCATCCCAACGGCTACCCCACATCACTTTGATCACGTTCCAGCCAGCACCTTCGAAGATGCCTTCCAGTTCGTTGATGATCTTGCCGTTACCGGTGACCGGGCCGTCAAGACGCTGCAGGTTACAGTTGATAACGAAGACCAGGTTATCCAGTTTTTCACGGGTAGCGATGGTGATCGCACCTTTGGATTCCGGTTCGTCCATTTCACCGTCGCCGAGGAACGCGTAAACGGTCTGTTTAGAGGTATCTTTCAGGCCACGGTGTTCCAGATATTTCAGGAATTTAGCCTGGTAAATAGCACCAATCGGACCCAGACCCATAGATACAGTCGGGAACTGCCAGAATTCCGGCATCAGTTTCGGATGCGGATAGGAAGAGAGGCCATTGCCGTGAACTTCCTGACGGAAGTTATCGAGCTGCTCCTGAGTCAGACGACCTTCCAGGAAAGCACGTGCGTAAACGCCCGGAGAGATGTGACCCTGGAAGTAAACCAGGTCGCCGCCATCCTGCTCGTTGCGTGCACGGAAGAAGTGGTTAAAGCACACATCATAAATGGTTGCGGAAGACTGGAAGGATGCCATGTGGCCGCCCAGTTCCAGATCTTTTTTGGATGCACGCAGAACCGTCATGATGGCGTTCCAGCGGATAGCTGAACGAATACGGCGTTCCAGTTCCAGATTACCCGGATACTCCGGTTGTTCTTCAACGGGGATGGTGTTGATGTAGTTGCTGACGCCGGTGCCTGCGGCTACGTTGACTCCGCCTTTGCGGGCTTCAGCAAGCAGTTGGTCGATCAGATACTGAGCACGCTCAACACCTTCTTCACGGATGACCGATTCGATCGCCTGGAGCCAGTCGCGAGTTTCGATCGGATCCACGTCATTTGGGAAACGTTCTGACATGGGTTATTCCTTATCTATCTAATAACGTTGAGTTTTCTGGAACCTGTCCCATTGAACTCTCGCAGGAAAGCTCAATAAGACAGGTTCTACGTTTAGTTGCCGCGCTTTTATATGCGCTTGATTTACAACATCTTCTGGCTAATTTTCACCAGAAAAATCACTAATTCTTTCGTTGCTCCAGACGGCGCAGAGAACGCTCACGGCGACTCTCTTCACGGCTTCTGTCGAGCAAAATTTCTTCGATAAAGGCCAGATGGCGATGTGATGCTTCGCGCGCTTCTTCCGGCTTACCGGCCATAATCGCTTCGAATATGCGGGTGCGGTGACTACTCACCAGCGGCAGCATCTCGCGACGCGAATAGAGCAATTCGAAGTTCTGACGGACATTCTGAGCCAACATCGGCTCCATACACCTTAGCAGATGAAGCAAAACCACATTGTGGGCCGCTTCGGTGACGGCAATCTGATACTGGAGTACGGCGTTTGATTCCGCGTCCAGATCGCCAGACAGCTGCGCCAGCTCTATGGCGTGATGGAGTTCACGGATGCGTTCCTTGTCTTCATCGGTACTACGCAGCGCGGCGTAATAAGCGGCGATACCTTCCAGGGCGTGTCGTGTTTCGAGCAAGTCATACTGTGATTCAGGATGGTCGGAGAGCAGCTCCACCAGCGGATCGCTGAAACTTTGCCAGAGGCTGCTCTGGACAAAAGTGCCGCCACCCTGGCGACGAAGCAACAAGCCCTTCGCTTCGAGACGTTGAATCGCCTCACGCAAGGAGGGACGGGAGACGTCGAACTGTTTCGCCAGTTCGCGTTCCGGTGGGAGTTTTTCGCCCGGACGAAGTGTGCCTTCGAGGATCAAAAACTCCAGTTGCTGCTCAATCACATCGGAGAGTTTTGGTTGGCGGATTTTGCTGTAGGCCATGAGTTCCTGTCTTAAGCCACTTGCCGAAGTCAATTGGTCTTACCAATTTCATGTCTGTGACGCTAAAGTAACAAAGTATTCACCTTATGTCCATACAGGTTTTGATTGAAATCATGAAACTGTGCACATTTTAACAACTTGACACATATGACGTTTCAAAGTTGTAACTATGCACAAATGTAGACTTTACGTGAGCAATGGTTTTTTTAACGTTTATTAAACTATAAAAATCCAAATTGAACCGATTCACTTACCAATTTTTCGATTTTTAATGCCATTAAAATGAATTTATATTCATTTATTGCGATGGGGTGTTTCGGGGCTTTCCTTTACAAACGATTTCTTTTTAGGCAACTCATCTTCAACCTGGCATAAAGCGAGTGCATTCACTGGCACATACCATTATTCTTGATCTGACGGAAGTCCCTTTGTAACAATTCAAACACCTTTGATGTAAACAAATTAATACAACAAACGGAATTGCAAACTTACACACGCATCACTGCGTAGATCAAAAAAACAATCACCGCACGAGGTTTCATGATGGAAGGTCAACAGCACGGCGAGCAGCTAAAGCGCGGCCTTAAAAACCGCCATATCCAGCTTATCGCGCTGGGTGGCGCGATAGGGACAGGACTATTCCTGGGAAGCGCCTCCGTAATACAGTCCGCAGGGCCAGGGATTATCCTGGGTTACGCTATTGCCGGTTTTATCGCCTTTCTGATCATGCGTCAGTTAGGTGAAATGGTGGTCGAAGAACCGGTAGCAGGCTCCTTCAGCCACTTTGCTTATAAATACTGGGGCAGTTTTGCTGGTTTCGCCTCTGGCTGGAACTACTGGGTACTGTACGTTTTAGTTGCCATGGCAGAGCTTACTGCCGTCGGCAAATACATTCAGTTCTGGTATCCGGAAATCCCCACCTGGGCTTCGGCCGCCGTATTCTTTGTGGTGATCAACGCCATCAACCTGACCAACGTTAAAGTGTTTGGCGAGATGGAGTTCTGGTTTGCCATTATCAAAGTTATCGCGGTGGTGGCGATGATCATCTTCGGTGGCTGGCTGCTGTTCAGCGGCAACGGTGGCCCGCAGGCGAGCGTTAGCAACCTGTGGGATCAAGGTGGCTTCCTGCCGCACGGCTTCACCGGGCTGGTAATGATGATGGCGATTATCATGTTCTCGTTCGGCGGTCTGGAACTGGTGGGCATCACCGCAGCAGAAGCAGATAACCCGGAGCAAAGTATTCCCAAAGCGACTAACCAGGTTATCTACCGCATCCTGATTTTCTACATTGGTTCCTTAGCCGTTCTGCTCTCCCTGATGCCGTGGACGCGCGTTACCGCCGATACCAGTCCGTTTGTGCTGATCTTCCACGAGTTGGGCGATACTTTTGTCGCTAACGCCCTGAATATCGTGGTGTTGACGGCGGCGCTTTCGGTTTACAACAGTTGCGTCTACTGCAACAGCCGTATGCTGTTCGGTCTGGCACAACAGGGGAACGCACCGAAAATACTCGCTTCCGTCGATAAACGCGGCGTACCGGTAAACACCATTCTGGTCTCTGCGCTGGTTACGGCATTGTGCGTACTGATTAACTACCTTGCCCCAGAGTCCGCATTCGGACTGTTAATGGCGCTGGTGGTATCTGCACTAGTGATCAACTGGGCGATGATTAGCCTGGCGCATATGAAATTCCGTCGCGCCAAACAAGCACAAGGTGTGGCTACCCGCTTCCCTGCTCTGCTCTATCCGCTGGGTAACTGGATCTGCCTGCTGTTTATGGCGGCGGTTCTGGTGATTATGCTGATGACGCCGGGAATGGCGATTTCGGTTTATCTGATCCCGGTATGGCTGCTCGTGTTAGGCATCGGCTATCTGTTTAAAGAGAAAACCGCAAAAGCCGTAAAAGCGCATTAATTTCTCTACGCCCTCACCCGCGCTGGGTGAGGGCTACAATTTTTACACTAACGCTCCGTAAATCGTCAGTAGCGCAATCACCACCACAACCACGAACGAAGTTTTCTTCGCCATTGAAACCGCTGCTTTCGGCGTCTCCACCTTATCAACATGCGGTTCACGCGCCAGAGAGAACTGCGCCAGACGCGTTAACACCTGATATTGCGAAGTATGGAAATCACCCAGCGAAGCAAACCAGGCTGGTAATGCTTTCTCTCCGTGACCGATCAAGGCATATACCACGCCCGCAAGGCGAACCGGCACCCAATCCAGCACATGAAGCACGGCATCAATACCGGACTGTAAACGATGATGCGGCGTCTGGTAACGCGCCAGCCAGTATTGCCATGCACGCAAAAACGCATAACCCATCAGCGTAACTGGCCCCCAGGTTCCCCCTACAATCAACCAGAACAGCGGTGCCAGGTAAAAACGAAAGTTAATCCACAGCAGTGCATTTTGCAGTTCACGCAAGTATTCACGTTCATCGCAGCCTGCTGGGACGCCGTGAATCATAGTGAGTTCGCCAGCCATCGTGGAGCGGGCATGGTTATCGTTACGTGAAGCGGCTGCCAGATATGCATGATAATGGAGACGCACTTTACCCGCGCCAATACACAGTAAACCAAGCAACAGCCATACCAGCAGCGTCGGGACGTTGAACAATAACCCATGCAACGCGCGCAACAGCAAAAAAGTCCCCCCCATCGCAATCATGGTCATACCTAACGTGCGCCCCAGCGAAAAATGCTTCACCCGCCGAAAGAACGCTTCAAGACGGTGATCAAGCTGCCAGTGCTCGCCCAACTTAAACAGGCGCTCAAAAATTAACACCAGTAAGGTTGTGAATAGCGTCATGTTGTCTCCTTGCTGACCAGCGCACGAAACCGTGCCCAATCAAATGCAGGACCAGGATCGGTTTTACGATCCGGCGCAATATCGCAATGCCCCGTCATGTTATTAGCGATATCTGGATAGCGATGAATCAGCGCCCGCGTAACCGCCGCCAGTTGCTGATACTGCGCATCGGTATAAGCCAGCGTGTCGGTGCCTTCCAGCTCAATCCCAATAGAAAAATCATTACAGCGTTCGCGACCTTGATACTGAGATATCCCCGCGTGCCAGGCGCGTTTATCGAAAGGAACATACTGGACAATTTCACCATCACGGCGAATCAAACAGTGGGCGGAAACGCGCAAATGGGCGATCTCAGCAAAGAAGGGATGTGCCTGCGGATCAATAGCTCCGGTGAATAATGCATCAATCCACGGACCGCCAAACTCACCTGGCGGCAGGCTAATATTGTGCACCACCAGCAGGGTGGGTGTTTCGTCATCCGGGCGGCAATCGTAATGTGGTGAGGGAACGCGGCGCGCGCCGACCAGCCACCCCTGTTCTAACAACATGCGGGATCTCCTTATATGTGGTGCTAATACCCGGTTCAGAGTAGCATGTTTCTACCTTATGATTCGTTAGCTATCTGGAGTTTTAACATGCCGCCTCGCCGCTATAACCCTGACACCCGACGTGACGAGCTGCTGGAACGCATTAATCTCGATATCCCCGGCGCGGTGGCTCAGGCGCTGCGAGAAGATTTAGGCGGAACAGTCGATGCCAACAACGACATTACGGCAAAACTTTTACCGGAAAATTCTCGCTCTCATGCCACGGTGATCACCCGCGAAAATGGCGTATTTTGCGGCAAACGCTGGGTTGAAGAGGTGTTTATTCAACTGGCAGGCGACGATGTCACCATTATCTGGCATGTGGATGACGGCGAACTCATCCACGCCAATCAACCCTTGTTCGAACTTGAAGGCCCATCCCGCGTGCTGTTAACGGGCGAACGCACGGCGCTCAATTTTGTGCAAACTCTTTCCGGGGTTGCCAGTAAGGTTCGCCACTATGTCGAATTACTGGAAGGCACCAACACGCAGTTGTTGGATACGCGCAAAACCTTGCCGGGTCTGCGTTCGGCTCTGAAATACGCGGTACTTTGCGGCGGCGGAGCGAATCACCGTCTGGGGCTTTCTGACGCCTTCCTGATCAAAGAAAACCATATTATTGCCTCCGGCTCAGTGCGTCAGGCGGTCGAAAAAGCGTCCTGGCTGCACCCTGATGCGCCAGTAGAAGTCGAAGTAGAAAATCTGGAAGAACTTGAGGAAGCCCTGAAAGCAGGTGCCGATATCATCATGCTTGATAACTTCGAAACAGAACAGATGCGCGAAGCCGTCAAACGCACCAACGGCAAGGCGCTACTGGAAGTGTCTGGCAACGTCACCGACAAAACACTGCGCGAATTTGCCGAAACGGGCGTGGACTTTATCTCCGTCGGTGCGCTAACTAAACACGTACAGGCACTCGATCTCTCAATGCGTTTTCGCTAATTCCTGACAGATTTATCCGCTCCGTAGCGGGCGGATAATCTTCCCTTCCCCAACTTTCTTCGTAACGCCTCGCAAATTTCTTGTCTTTCGCTGCAACGTAATAAAAAACCCCGGAAGCCGCCTTCCCGTTTCGTTTTTTGCCCCTCGCCTGTACCGATGGCGTTTGCCAAAGTAGCGCCAACGAAATCAAGGAGCGAAACAGATGGACAAGCAACGCGGTTTTACACTTATCGAACTGATGGTGGTTATTGGCATTATTGCCATTTTAAGCGCCATCGGCATTCCCGCTTATCAGAACTACCTGCGCAAAGCAGCACTCACCGACATGCTACAAACCTTTGTGCCTTACCGTACTGCCGTAGAATTGTGCGCGCTGGAACATGGTGGATTAGATACCTGTGACGGCGGTAGCAATGGCATCCCCTCGCCCACCACCACTCGCTATGTCTCTGCCATGAGCGTGGCGAAGGGCGTGGTGTCGCTGACCGGGCAAGAGAGCCTCAATGGGCTAAGCATCGTCATGACACCGGGTTGGGATAACGCAAACGGCGTCACCGGCTGGACGCGCAACTGCAATATTCAAAGTGACAGCGCATTACAGCAAGCCTGCGAAGATGTCTTCCGTTTTGATGACGCTAACTAAGGAGCGGCAATGAATATTTCACAGCTCACCGCCCTGTGTCTGCGTTATCAGGGAGTCTTGCTGGATGCCAGCGAAGAGGTGGTTCATGTGGCGGTGGTCGATGCGCCTTCGCATGAATTCCTCGATGCCTTACATTTTGCCACCACTAAACGCATTGAGATCACCTGCTGGACGCGCCAGCAAATGGAAGGCCATGCCAGTCGCTCACAACAGACATTGCCCGTAGCCGTTCAGGAGAAGCATCAGCTCAAGGCAGAGTTGCTGACCCAAACGTTACAATCTGCGCTGGAACAACGCGCTTCTGATATTCATATCGAACCAGCGAACAGCGCCTACCGTATCCGCTTGCGTATCGACGGCGTGCTGCATCC
The DNA here is from genome assembly GCF_013368855.2 of Escherichia sp. 93.0816. NCBI lineage: Bacteria > Pseudomonadati > Pseudomonadota > Gammaproteobacteria > Enterobacterales > Enterobacteriaceae > Escherichia > Escherichia sp. 93.0816. The sequence continues at coordinate 108,052 of NZ_JABWNC020000002.1, forward strand.
TTTACCAGATGTTCCACGGGATGCCGGAGCCGCATTAATCGCCAGATTAAAAGTGCTGGGAAGCCTGGATATTGCGGAACATCGCCTGCCGCAGGACGGGCAATTCACTGTCGAACTGGCAGGGAACGCCGTCTCATTTCGTATTGCGACATTGCCATGTCGGGGCGGTGAAAAGGTGGTATTACGGTTGTTACAGCAGGTAAACCAGGCGCTGGATGTCAACACGCTAGGAATGCAGCCGTTACAACTGGCGGACTTTACTCATGCCCTACAGCAACCACAGGGACTGGTACTGGTAACTGGGCCAACCGGAAGCGGAAAAACCGTCACGCTTTATAGCGCCCTGCAAACGCTGAATACCGCTGATATTAATATTTGTAGCGTCGAAGATCCCGTTGAGATCCCCATCGCCGGGCTAAACCAGACGCAAATCCATCCACGTGCCGGTCTTACCTTTCAGGGCGTTTTGCGCGCGTTATTACGCCAGGATCCCGATGTCATCATGATCGGAGAGATCCGCGATGGCGAAACGGCAGAAATCGCCATTAAAGCCGCGCAAACGGGTCATCTGGTATTGTCCACGCTACACACTAATTCCACCTGCGAAACTCTGGTGCGTTTACAGCAAATGGGCGTTACTCGCTGGATGCTTTCATCGGCGCTCACGCTGGTGATAGCCCAGCGGCTGGTACGCAAACTTTGCCCGCATTGTCGCCAGCAGCCAGAAGAACCGCTCCGTCTTCCGGACAATGTATGGACATCGCCGCTACCCCGCTGGCAAGCACCCGGTTGTAGACACTGCTACCACGGTTTTTATGGTCGCACGGCCTTGTTTGAAGTTCTGCCTATAACACCGGTCATACGTCAGCTTATTTCCGCTAATACCGACGTTGAATCGCTGGAAACACACGCCCGACAGGCGGGTATGCGCACGCTTTTTGAAAACGGCTGCCTGGCCGTGGAGCAAGGCTTAACCACCTTTGAAGAGTTAATCCGCGTATTGGGGATGCCGCATGGCGAGTAAGCAACTCTGGCGCTGGCATGGCATAACCGGCGACGGCAATATGCAAGATGGGATGCTATGGGCAGAAAGCCGTACTTTGTTGATTTTTGCGCTACAGCAACAGACGGTTACCCCACTGCGTCTGAAGCGAATCGCCATCAATCCTGCACAGTGGCGAGGAGATAAAAGCGCGGAAGTCATTCATCAACTGGCGACGCTACTCAAAGCCGGGTTAACCCTTTCTGAAGGGCTGGCGCTGCTGGCGGAACAGCATCCCAGTAAGCAATGGCAAGTATTGCTGCAATCGCTGGCGCACGATCTCGAACAGGGCGTTGCCTTTTCCAATGCCTTATTACCCTGGTCAGAAGTTTTCCCGCCGCTCTATCAGGCGATGATCCGCACGGGTGAACTGACCGGCAAGCTGGATGAATGCTGCTTTGAACTGGCGCGTCAGCAAAAAGCCCAGCGTCAGCTGGCCGACAAAGTGAAATCAGCATTGCGTTATCCCATCATCATTTTAGCGATGGCAATCATGGTGGTTATGGCAATGCTGCATTTTGTTCTGCCGGAGTTTGCCGCTATCTATAAGACCTTTAATACCCCACTACCGGCGCTAACGCAGGGGATCATGACGCTGGCAGACTTTAGTAGTGAATGGGGCTGGTTGCTGGTGTTGTTCGGCTTTCTGCTGACGATAGCCAATAAGTTGCTGATACGTCGCCCGGCCTGGCTTATCGTGCGACAGAAATTGCTGTTACGCATCCCAATTATGGGTTCCCTGATGCGGGGACAAAAACTCACGCAGATTTTTACGATTCTGGCGCTGACACAAAGTGCAGGAATTACTTTTTTACAAGGGGTTGAGAGCGTCAGAGAAACAATGCGCTGCCCGTACTGGGCGCAACTTCTGACACAAATCCAGCACGATATCAGTAACGGTCAGCCCATCTGGCTGGCGCTAAAAAATGCCGGTGAGTTTAGCCCACTCTGTTTGCAATTAGTGAGAACAGGAGAGTCATCCGGCTCGCTGGATCTCATGCTGGAGAATCTCGCCCACCATCATCGGGATAACACGCTGGCGCTGGCAGATAATCTTGCAGCCTTACTGGAGCCGGCGTTGCTGGTCATTACAGGAGGAATTATCGGTACGCTGGTGGTGGCAATGTATCTGCCAATTTTCCATTTAGGCGATGCGATGAGTGGGATGGGATAACGCTGGCGTGGTGATCCACGCCAGCATTGGGAGATTACAGGTTATTGAAGATGCGGTTTTCTTGTTCCTGCACACGGATAAACGTGGTGCGCTTGGTCAGCTCTTTCAGGCGTGAAGCCCCAACGTATGTACAAGCTGAACGCAGACCGCCTAAAATATCACGCGCGGTATTTTCAACCGGGCCACGCAGCGGCAGCTTAACGGTTTTACCTTCTGCAGCGCGATATTCTGCAACGCCGCCAACGTGGCGTTTCATCGCAGACTCGGAGCTCATGCCGTAGAACAGCATAAATTTCTCACCGTTCTCTTCTACAATGCGACCACCACTCTCTTCGTGGCCTGCCAGCATACCGCCGAGCATCACGAAATCAGCACCGCCGCCAAAGGCTTTCGCGACATCGCCCGGTGTGGTGCAGCCACCATCGCTGACGATCATCCCGCCCAGACCGTGCGCAGCATCGGCACATTCGATTACCGCAGAAAGTTGCGGATAACCGACGCCTGTTTTGACGCGAGTTGTACAGACAGAACCTGGGCCAATACCAACTTTAACGATATCGGCACCGGAGAGGATAAGCTCCTCACACATTTCTCCAGTCACTACGTTGCCAGCACAAATGGTTTTGGTCGGCCACGCTTCACGCGCTTTCGCAACGAACTGCACGAAGTGTTCGGAATAACCATTCGCCACGTCAATACAAACGAAGTTTAATGCCGGGTTCAGGTCGAGAATTTGTTTGGTTTTTTCGAAATCCGCATCAGACGTGCCGGTAGAAACCATCACATGTTTCAGCACATCAGCGGAAGAATTGTTGATAAACGCTTGCCACTCTTCGACAGAATAGTGTTTATGCACAGCGGTAAGAATATCAAAAGAAGCCAGCGCAGAGGCCATGGAAAAAGTGCCTACGGTGTCCATATTCGCGGCGATAATCGGCACGCCGGACCAGCTCTGACCTGAATGTTTGAAGGTGAATTGACGCTCCAGTTCAACATCGGAACGACTTTTAAGAGTAGAACGTTTAGGACGGATGAGGACGTCTTTAAAACCTAACTTCAGATCTTCTTCAATACGCATGTGCGGATTCCTGGGGTTAATGGCTATAAGGATAAGAGCGCAACTCCAGTGACGCTATCATACGCACTAATCGATGTGGCGCAAGACTGCGAAATTGTCTTTTTTTACGCTACAATCCCATAAATTTACCTGGTAAATAATGAGCGAACGTTCCATCAATTTCGCTTTTGTACGCTCATTTTTAACGTTTTGATAATCATGATGAATTCCCGGGAATATAAATTATGAGGTATATAGTTGCCTTAACGGGAGGCATTGGCAGTGGCAAGAGTACCGTTGCAAATGCGTTTGCAGACCTCGGAATTAACGTCATTGATGCCGATATTATTGCGCGTCAGGTGGTTGAACCAGGTGCACCTGCGCTACGTGCCATTGCTGAACACTTTGGCGCTGACATGATTGCTGCTGATGGATCATTGCAGCGCCGGGTCTTGCGCGAGCGGATCTTCGCCAACCCGAAAGAGAAAAACTGGCTTAACGCCCTGCTGCATCCGCTGATTCAGCAGGAGACGCAACGTCAGATCCAGCAGGCAACCTCCCCCTATATACTGTGGGTTGTGCCATTGCTGGTAGAAAACTCACTGTATAAAAAAGCGAATCGTGTGCTGGTGGTGGATGTCAGCCCAGAAACGCAACTTAAGCGTACCATGCAGCGCGATGATGTTACTCGCGAGCATGTCGAACAAATTCTTGCTGCCCAGGCAACGCGCGAAGCCCGTCTTGCCGTGGCAGATGACGTCATTGATAATAACGGCGCACCGGATGCTATTGCATCGGATGTTGCCCGCCTGCACGCACACTATTTGCAGCTTGCGTCGCAGTTTGTCTCACAGGAAAAACCGTAATGCAGACCCAGGTCCTTTTTGAACATCCACTAAATGAAAAAATGCGTACATGGCTGCGCATTGAGTTTTTAATTCAACAACTCACCGTAAATTTACCCATTGTTGACTACGCTGGCGCTCTGCATTTCTTCCGTAATGTCAGTGAATTGCTGGATGTTTTCGAGCGCGGAGAAGTGCGCACTGAGCTATTGAAAGAGCTTGACCGCCAGCAACGTAAACTTCAAACCTGGATTGGCGTGCCAGGCGTTGATCAGAGCCGTATTGAAGCATTAATTCAGCAGTTAAAAGCAGCGGGTAGCGTGTTGATTTCTGCGCCGCGTATCGGGCAATTTCTGCGTGAAGACAGGCTGATTGCCTTAGTGCGTCAGCGTCTGAGCATACCTGGCGGCTGTTGTAGCTTTGATTTGCCCACTTTGCATATTTGGCTACATTTACCTCAGTCACAGCGTGACAACCAGGTAGAAACCTGGATTGCCAGCCTGAATCCACTCACCCAGGCACTTACCATGGTGCTGGATCTGATTCGCCAGTCGGCTCCTTTTCGTAAACAAACCAGCCTGAACGGTTTTTATCAGGATAATGGCGAAGACGCTGATCTGCTGCGGCTGAATCTGGCGCTTGATTCACAGCTTTATCCGCAAATTTCCGGTCATAAAAGCCGTTTTGCGATTCGTTTTATGCCGCTGGACAGTGAAAATGGTCTGGTGCCAGAGCGCCTGGATTTTGAACTGGCTTGCTGCTAAGGAGTTACGATGTCAGAAACTATTACGGTGAATTGCCCAACCTGCGGGAAAACTGTGGTGTGGGGTGAAATCAGCCCGTTTCGGCCATTTTGTTGCAAACGTTGTCAGTTGATCGACCTCGGAGAATGGGCTGCTGAAGAAAAACGGATCCCCAGCAGCGGCGATCTTTCTGAGAGTGATGACTGGAGCGAAGAGCCAAAGCAGTAACATTTTGTCTGATGCCGCACGTAGGCCTGATAAGACGCGCCAGCGTCGCATCAGGCATCTTGTGCAAATGTCGGATGCGGCGTGACGCCTTATCCGACCTACAGACGCTTAAGCTTCGCAATTACCGGTTCATTGGCTGGAGGAAAATCATCGGCATTAAGACCGACTAGCGACATCCACTCACCGGGTTGCCCTTCTTTACCCCACGGCTCCCCTTCCCAGCTTTCGACCAGCCAGAACCACAGAGTGATATGCCTGTCCGGGAATTCATATTCCAGTTGTTCAAATAGCGAAAAATGTTGTGGGGTAATCCCGACTTCTTCCTGAAGTTCACGCACCACCGCTTGTTCCGGTGTTTCACCCATTTCAATTTTACCGCCAGGAAACTCCAGCTTATTCGCCATGTGCGCATCTGCGGCACGACGAGTAATAAAAATTTCGTTGTTTTTATTGCGAATGATACCCACCGCAATTTGCAGCTTTTTCATTGTCTTAAACCTATAAAAAAGGCGCAGAATCCTGCGCCTTTTATGTCAACTGTTAGCTTTTATTGCAGGCGACCATGGCACTGCTTATATTTTTTACCAGAACCGCACGGGCAAGGATCGTTACGTCCTACTTTGCGCTCGCCAGTTTGCGCCGCCAGCGCAGCTGCGGCTGCAGAGTCGTCATCCTGATGGCTAAGCTGCTGCATTTGCGCTAAACGCTCGGCTTCCATACGACGCTGTTGTTCCAGCTCTTCAACTTCTTCCGGCATACGCACCTGGACTTTGCTCAGCGTGCTGATAACTTCATATTTCAGCGATTCCAGCATCGCTGCAAACATGGAGAACGATTCACGTTTGTATTCCTGCTTCGGATCTTTCTGCGCATAGCCACGCAGGTGGATACCCTGACGCAGATAATCCATCGCCGCCAGGTGCTCTTTCCACAGGGAGTCGAGCGTTTGCAACATCACGCCTTTCTCGAAATGACGCATCATCTCAGCGCCGACCACTTCTTCTTTACGCTGATACACTTCAATGGATTGCGTCAGAATACGTTCACGCAACGTCTCTTCATGCAGTTCAGGCTCTTTGTCCAGCCACTCGGCAATTGGCAAATCGAGGTCGAAATCGTTTTTCAGACGTTCCTGCAGACCCGGAATATCCCACATTTCTTCCAGTGACTGTGGCGGAATGTAGGCATCGATGGTCGCTTTGAACACATCTTCACGAATGCTGTTGATGGTTTCGCTCACATCGCTGACATCCAGCAGTTCGTTACGCTGGGAGTAAATGGCGCGACGCTGGTCGTTAGCCACGTCATCATATTCCAGCAGTTGCTTACGAATATCGAAGTTACGGCTTTCAACTTTACGCTGGGCGTTAGCAATCGCTTTGGTCACCCACGGGTGCTCAATGGCTTCGCCTGGTTTCATCCCGAGTTTACGCATCATGCCGGAAACGCGATCAGAGGCGAAAATACGCATCAGCGCATCTTCCATCGACAGGTAGAAACGGGAAGAACCGGCATCCCCCTGACGACCAGAACGACCGCGCAGCTGGTTATCGATACGACGAGATTCGTGACGTTCGGTGCCGATGATATGCAGACCACCTGCCGCCAGTACCGCGTCGTGACGTACCTGCCAGTCGGCTTTGATTTTTTCAATTTGCTCTGCGGTCGGGTTTTCCAGCGCGGCAACTTCTGCCTGCCAGCTACCACCGAGCACAATGTCAGTACCACGACCCGCCATGTTGGTTGCGATAGTCACCGCAGCCGGATAACCTGCCTGAGCAACAATCGCCGCTTCGTTGGCGTGGAATTTGGCGTTCAGGACGTTGTGCTTAATACCGGCTTTGGTCAGTTCGTTTGACACCAGCTCCGATTTTTCGATGGAGATAGTACCCACCAGTACCGGCTGGCCTTTCGCAGTACGTTCTTTGATATCTTCAATGATCGCCTGAATTTTTTCCGCTTCAGTCATGTAGACCAGGTCTGGCAGATCTTTACGAATCATCGGACGGTTGGTCGGAACGACTACGGTATCCAGCTTGTAAATTGAGCTGAATTCGAATGCTTCGGTATCAGCAGTACCAGTCATCCCCGCCAGTTTTTCATACAGACGGAAGTAGTTCTGGAAGGTGATCGAAGCCAGCGTCTGGTTTTCGTTCTGGATCTGCACACCTTCTTTCGCTTCAACGGCCTGGTGCAGGCCATCGGACCAGCGACGCCCCTGCATGGTACGACCGGTGTGTTCGTCAACGATGATAACTTCGCCATCTTTAACGATGTAATCGACGTCGCGAGTAAACAGCGCATGTGCGCGCAGCGCCGCCGTTACGTGGTGCATCAGCATGATGTTGGCCGGAGAGTACAGCGACTCACCTTCCGCCATGATGCCTTCTTTCACCAGCAGTTCTTCAATAAGCACCAGACCACGTTCGGTCAGGTTCACCTGGCGAGATTTTTCATCAACCGAGAAGTGGCCTTCGCCCTGGAAGGTTTCTGAGTCTTCTTTTTCCTGACGGATCAGGTGCGGAATGATTTTGTTCACTCGCTTATACATTTCCGAGCTGTCTTCAGCCGGGCCGGAAATGATCAACGGCGTACGTGCTTCATCGATCAGGATGGAGTCCACTTCGTCCACCAGCGCATAGTGCAGTTTACGCTGTACTCGTTCTTCAGGGCTGAACGCCATGTTGTCGCGCAGATAGTCGAAGCCGTATTCGTTGTTCGTACCGTAAGTGATGTCAGCCGCATAGGCTTCACGCTTTGCCGGCGCAGGCATTCCCGGCAGGTTGACACCGACGGTCAGGCCGAGGAATTCAAACAGCGGACGGTTGTTTTCAGCGTCACGTTGCGCCAGATAGTCGTTGACGGTAACAACGTGCACACCTTTACCGGTTAATGCGTTCAGGTAAGCAGGCAGCGTTGCGGTCAGGGTTTTACCTTCACCAGTACGCATTTCCGCGATGCAACGTTCATTAAGAACCATACCGCCGAGCAACTGTACATCGAAGTGACGCATACCAAAGACGCGCTTACTTGCTTCACGCACGACTGCGAAGGCTTCCGGGATCAGATTTTCCAGCACTTCGCCTTTTTCCAGGCGCGCGCGAAACTCTGCGGTTTTTCCCTTCAACTCTTCGTCGGAGAGTTTTTCCATCTCCGGTTCCATGGCATTGATGACATTGACGACTTTGCGCATCCGGCGCAGGGTACGATCGTTACGACTACCGAAAACTTTAGTTAATAATTTGATTAGCATAATAAAATCTCAAACGCCCCGCGTTGCGGAGTTAATAAAATGAAGTAAAGGTTTATTGTTGTTAGCTGAAGCGTTGAGGGCCTGCACGGATGCCTTGCGCCAGGCTTATCCAGACGGGCGTGCTGAATGTTGTTTGCGGGGTAAAATGCGCATAATCAATGCGATAATCATTTTCAGACGGCGTGCCTTCCTGAGTCAGCAGCGCGCTGAGCGTATCCAGTAAAGCAAGATGTTGCGCCTGAAGAGGCAAAGATTCTTCGGCAACAGGCAGCGTTTGCGGCGCCATTGCAAAGGAAAGATGACGGATTACCGTGCGAATTGCGTGCTGATGCCAGTAATCAACGGAATAGTTTGAGTTCGGGCGACGCGTGTTCGCTTCCAGCAATGCCAACTGACTAAAGTTAACTTTGGCGGAAGGCTCGTGGTTGCGAGTTGTCGCTTTTGCAGGCGCGTTCGGCTCGGCGGCATTGCTGAGCGCAGGCAAACCTAAACTCGCCGCGACCATCCCTAATAAGAGATGCGGCCAGAAGTAGCGTTTACCAAACTGTCGCCAGCGCGTCAGTATTCCACTCACGTTATTGCCATCCCGATCGTATTCAAACGTATTTAGCGCACAAATCTTATCATTAAAGCCTGAAGTCCACAGCAGGAATGAAGATGAGTTGTGCGTAAAAGTGCTTAAGAAAACAGCGTTCGCACCGTTTCTTATCGCTCTTATAAAATTCAAAAAAAAACGACTGGTTCACCTGGCCGGAGAGAGTGCCAGATTTGCCAGTCGAATTTTATACGACAGTATAAATGTCGTTATGCCAGTACTGCTGAAGGCGCTTTGAAGGCCAACGGCAGTTCTGCGTCGTCCTGGAAGGTCACATATTCCCAGGCTTCCTGTTTTGCCAGGACAGCCTGCAACAATTTGTTATTCAGTGCATGACCGGATTTATAAGCGGTAAATGCACCAATAATGTTGTGACCGCACATGAACAAGTCACCGATCGCGTCGAGCATTTTGTGACGCACAAATTCGTCTTCAAAACGCAGACCGTCTTCGTTCAGTACGCGATAATCGTCAACAACGATGGCACAATCGAAACTGCCGCCCAGGCACAAACCACGAGACTGCAGGTATTCGATATCACGCATGAAACCGAACGTACGCGCACGGCTGATCTGGCGCATAAACGCATCAGCAGAGAAGTTCATCGCATAACGTTGATTGCTGGAATCGATAGCCGGATGGTTGAAATCGATGGTGAAATCCAGCGAAAAACCATTGTACGGCTTAAATTCAGCCCACTTATCGCCATCTTCGACACGAACAGTCTCTTTGATGCGAACAAATTTCTTGGCGCAGTTCAGCTCGTCGATACCAGCATCAAGCAGCAGGTAAACAAACGGAGCGGCACTACCGTCCATGATCGGGATTTCCGGTGCGTTAACTTCGATAACGATGTTATCGATGCCTAAGCCCGCGAGCGCAGCATTCAGGTGCTCAACGGTTGAAATCCGTACATCATGCTCGTTGACCAGACACGTACAGAGCATGGTATCACGCACAGATTTGGCATCGGCCGGAAAATCTACCGGTGGATTCAAGTCGGTGCGACGATAGATGACCCCGGTGTTGGCCGGCGCAGGGCGTAACGTCAGAGTGACTTTCTTGCCGGTATGTAAACCGACACCCGTCGCCTGAACGATACGTTTAAGTGTCCTTTGTTTGATCATCGTATTATCTCGCCAAATTACCTATCCAACCGAAGTGTACTATACATTCGGCAGGCCAGTTTAGCACAAAGAGCCTGGTAACCCAAATTCCAGCTTAATCTTAGTCAGCTTGCTTACGCAGGAAAGCAGGGATATCCAGATAATCCGGCTCTTTCGCGGTTTGCGGCGTATTGTCGTTCACCACTTTAGCTACCGGTTTCTGCTCTTGCGTCAGCGGTGCCATACCATGCTGCTGGTAACGATCCATCACCGGCTGCTGAACTTGTTTATTGGTCACCAGAGTGATTTCAGGACGTTTGTCCATGCCGATACCTGTTGCAACCACGGTTACACGCAGTTCGTCGTTCATATCCGGGTCAAGAGAAGTACCGATAACCACGGTTGCGTTATCCGAAGCAAATGCACGGATGGTGTTACCTACGGTTTCGAACTCATCCAGACGCAGGTCGAATCCCGCCGTGATGTTAACCAGCACGCCGCGCGCACCAGACAGGTCGATATCTTCCAGCAGCGGAGAAGAGATAGCCATTTCAGCCGCTTCTTCCGCACGATCTTCACCGCTCGCCACGCCAGAACCCATCATTGCGTAGCCCATTTCAGACATCACGGTACGTACGTCTGCAAAGTCCACGTTCATCAGACCCGGACGGGTAATCAGTTCGGCGATACCCTGAACTGCGCCTTTCAGCACATCGTTCGCGGCGCCAAACGCATCAAGCAGGGAGATACCGCGCCCCAGCACTTTCAGCAGTTTGTCGTTCGGGATGGTGATCAATGAGTCCACATGCTTGGACAATTCAGTGATCCCCTGCTCCGCGAAGGCCATACGCTTCTTGCCTTCAAAGTTGAAAGGCTTAGTCACGACGGCAACGGTCAGGATACCCAAATCTTTTGCCACTTCAGCAACGACCGGCGCAGCACCTGTACCAGTACCCCCCCCCATACCTGCTGCAATAAATACCATGTCTGCACCTTCCAGCGCCGCACGCAGTGCATCGCGATCCTCATCAGCCGCATTACGGCCAACTTCTGGATTAGCGCCAGCTCCCAGTCCTTTGGTGATACCACTACCGATCTGAATCGTCTGCCCAACCGCCGTTTTACGCAGCGCCTGTGCATCGGTATTTACCGCGAAAAATTCAACACCTTCAATGCGCTCACGCACCATGTGCTCAACAGCATTACCGCCGCCGCCGCCGACGCCGATGACTTTAATCACCGCGTCGTTGGTAAGTTCCATTGGTTCAAACATAGTTTCTCTCCGATATGTGCCTGTCGCCTGAGGCCGTAATCACCGTCGACCTCATAAAAATTAAAACTCTTTTCGCAGCCAACTATTGAGTCGCTTGATCCACGAGCCAACTGATGCTGTAACACGTTTTTCTACTTCCGCTTCACCGTTAAGATGTGACTCTTTCCCGTAGTGAAGCAATCCCACAGCCGTCGAGTAATACGGCTCCTGAGCATAATCAGTTAAACCGGTGATATTCAGCGGCGCGCCAATACGCACCTGCGTATGAAACACGCGCTGAGCGCAGGCGGCAAGTCCTTCGATCTGCGCCGCGCCACCGGTTAATACAATGCCCGCCGCCAGGTGATGTTTCACGCCTTGTTGGCGAAGCTTTTCCTGCAGCTGCAATATCTCTTCGTTGACCAGGTTGAGCAACTCGGTATACCGTGGCTCAATCACCTCCGCCAGCGTCTGACGTTGCAGACTACGCGGTGGTCGCCCACCTACGCTCGGCACTTCCACGCTCTCATCTTTACCGACGATGGAACCCAACGCGCAGCCATGGCGAACTTTAATCGCTTCGGCGTCGCTTGGCGGCGTGCCAAAGGCATAGGCAATGTCGCTGGTCACCACATTGCCAGCATAAGGAATTACCTTGGTGTGGCGCAATGCCCCACCGGTATAAACGGCGATATCCATTGTACCACCACCGATATCGACGACGCAGACTCCCAATTCACGTTCGTCTTCCGTCAATACCGAATAACTTGATGCCAGTCCGGCAAATATCAGTTGGTCAACTTTCAGCCCACAACGTTCAACCGCTTTGACGATGTTTTTCGCCATATCGTTGTGACATGTGATCAGGTGCACTTTTGCCTGCATTCGCACGCCCGAAAGTCCTACCGGATTTTTGATCCCTTCCTGATAGTCAATGGCATACTCTTGCGGGATCACATGCAGCACACGATGCTCATCACGCACACGCACCGATTTCGCAGTATGGACGACGTTTTCCACATCTTCTTGCGTCACTTCTTCTTCAGAAATGGGCACCATACCAATTTCATTCTGGCAGCTGATGTGCTTACCAGAAAGAGCCAGATATACCGAAGAGATCTGGCAATCAGCCATCAATTCTGCCTGGTCAATAGCGCGTTGTACGCATTTGACCACAGATTCGAGGTCGTTAACCCCGCCTTTATCCATACCACGTGACGGGCAGCTGCCCACACCAATGATATTGACCATACCGTCGGGCAGAACTTCCCCTACTAAAGCGGCAACCTTCGCGGTGCCGATCTCCAGTCCTACTACCAGTTTTCTGTCCGTCGCCTTGATCATTGTTGTTCTGCCTGTGCCTGATTTTGTTGCTGAGTAGATTCCTCCGGCGGCAAGGGCGCCCAGCCTACTGCCGCTCCAGAGTCATAACGCAAATCAACGTAGCTAATCCGTTTGCCATCGGTTTGCGCCTGCTGCTGTAAAACCGGATAAAGTTCTACAAAGCGAGCCAAACGTTTCATCGTATCGCCCCGGCCAAGGTTGAGCTTAATATCGTTATTCAGCGTCAACTGCCAGGAACGCCGCGCGGTCATTGCCGCTTCCTTCAGAGTAAATCTGTCCTTTGCCAGCATTTGCCCCATTTCGCGATAACCCTGCAACACTTCATTGGCGCTGCCTTCCGGGCCATACAACATCGGGAGCACCTGCTTGCTGGTGCGATCTGGCGGCACGCTGAAGGTGTTTCCTTCGGCGTCTACCATATGTTGATCATTCCACCGCGCAATCGGCACATATTCAACCAGATGAATCTTCAATTCATCAGGCCACTGCTTTCTGACGCTCACCTGCTTAATCCACGGCAGGCGTTGTTCAATTTGCGTCTGGATGATGTTGACATCCTGAGTCATAAAAGTACCCGGCTCACCCAATGCCAGGATCGACTGCCGGATATCGTCATTACGCGTGTAATGGCGTTCACCGGTCAACACCAGCTTTGAGAGCGGCAGGCGTTGCGCATCTTCCATCCAGCCCAACACGACCCAGCCGCTCACCAACACAGTCGTTAAAACCGTCAGCAGGAAAAGTATCCCCGCCAGACGCGTTCCATTATTGCGGTGAGAAGAAATTTCTTCTTCACTGTTTCGCGTGTTCAGAGCAGCCTGCGACATATTAGTCCGCCAGTTCCAGAATTCGTACTACCAACTGCGAGAAGCTTAAGCCTGCCTGACGTGCCGCCATCGGCACCAGACTGTGGCTGGTCATACCCGGAGAGGTATTGGCTTCCAGCAGATAAAACTGTCCATCGCTGTCCAGCATGACATCAATACGCCCCCATCCTTTGCAACCTAAAGTCGTCCATGCTTTCAGCACTAATGCCTGCAAATTGGCCTCTTGTGCCGCTTCTAAACCTGCGGGGCAGAAATACTGTGTCTCATCAGAGAGATACTTCGCCTCATAATCATAGAAGGTTCCGGCGGGTTGAATACGTATTGACGGTAAAATTTCTTCACCGAGTATCGCAACCGTGAACTCCGGCCCACTTAACCATTTTTCAATCAATACTTCTTCATCGTGCTGAAATGCCAATCTTAATGCATCTTGTAGAGCATTTTCTGCTACTACTTTTGACATTCCCACGCTGGAACCTTCGCGGCTCGGCTTAACGATAAGCGGCAAACCTAAGGCAGAAATTTCTGCTAACTGCTTATCGCTAAGGCCTTTTTCAAACTCTGCGCGGGTTAACGCCACCCACGGAGCGACCGGTAAACCGGCACCTTGCCACAGCAGTTTGCTGCGTAGTTTATCCATTGAAAGCGCAGATGCCATCACTCCGCTGCCGGTATAAGGCAGTCCCATCAGCTCAAGCATCCCCTGCAATGTGCCGTCTTCACCGCCGCGCCCGTGCAGAGCGATAAATACTTTCTGAAATCCCATCGATTTCAGTTGCGTCACGTCAACTTCTTTCGGGTCAACAGGATGTGCATCGACGCCGCCTTCGCGCAGCCCGGCTAACACAGCAGCGCCAGAATTCAGAGAAACTTCCCGCTCTGCGGAGGTTCCGCCCAACAGAACCGCGATTTTATCAGTCATGTTGTTCTTCCTCCGGAGTTTGCGGCTTCAGTTTGATTTCAGCTAAAGAACGGGCAATTTTTCCAATATTACCCGCACCCTGCACGAGAATCAGGTCGTTACCGGTTAATACTGGTGCTAACATCTCGGCTACCTGCGCCGGATCTGGCACCAGAATAGGATCAATTTTCCCACGTCCACGAATCGTGCGGCACAGCGAACGGCTATCCGCTCCCGGAATCGGTGCTTCACCTGCCGGATAAACTTCCAGCATCAACAGGGTATCAACCTGAGTCAGTACATTGGCGAAATCGTCATACAGGTCGCGAGTACGGGTAAAACGGTGCGGCTGAAACAGCATTACCAGGTTTTTATCCGGCCAGCCTGCACGAGCCGCCTTTATGGTGGCGTCCACTTCGGTCGGATGGTGACCGTAGTCATCAACCAGCATTGCTGTACCGCTTTTACCGTTGACCGGCTCCAGCGGGAATTCACCGAGAAAATCGAAGCGACGACCGGTTCCCTGGAAGCTCTCCAGCGCACGCAGAATAGCATCGTCGTCAATCCCCTCTTCCGTAGCAACCGCAACCGCAGCCGCCGCGTTCAGCGCATTATGACGACCAGGCGCGTTCAGGGTAACGCGCATCGGCTCTTTGTCCTGGCGCAGCAACGTAAAATGCCCCTGCGGGCCAATCTGCTGATAATCTTCTACACGCACATCGGCATCTTCGCTGAAGCCGTAAGTCGTGATCTGACGCCCCACGCGCGGTAACAATTCGCGGATCACCGGATCGTCAACACACATTACCGCACGACCGTAAAACGGCAGGTTGTGCAGAAAATTAATAAAGGTCTGTTTTAAATTCTCAAAGTCGCCCTGGTAGGTATCCATATGGTCGGCTTCGATATTGGTGACAATCGCCACCATGGGTTGCAGATGCAGGAACGATGCATCGCTCTCATCTGCTTCGGCAATCAAATAGCGACCATGACCTAAGCGCGCATGAACGCCAGCCGCTTTTACCAGCCCACCGTTAACGAAAGTTGGATCGAGACCCGCTTCCGCATAGATGCTGGAAACCATCGCGGTGGTTGTCGTTTTGCCATGCGTTCCGGCAATGGCGATGCCATGACGAAAACGCATTAACTCAGCCAGCATTTCCGCGCGACGGATCACCGGGATACGCGCTTCATGAGCGGCAACAATCTCAGGGTTGTCGGCAGAAATTGCACTGGAAACAACGACCACGCTGGCGTCGCGCACGTTTTCCGGGCGATGGTTGAAGTAAATCGTCGCCCCCAGATTCATTAACTGCTGCGTGACCGGATTTGGCGCTAAATCTGAACCACTGATCTGATACCCTTCATTGGCCAGAACTTCGGCAATACCGCCCATACCGGCACCACCGATGCCGACAAAGTGAATGTGCCGAACGCGACGCATTTCGGGCACGATGTAACGCAGTTTTGCCAATTGTTGTGTATTCATTCTTTACGCCATTAACTTCTCAAATTCATGCGATGCAAAAGGCATCGCCACAATTACGCCCGGGCAGCCTGGCTCACTTCATTTGCCACTCGCTCGGTGGCATCCGGGATGGATGCAGCACGGGCGCGTTCTGCCATGGTTAATAAGGTTTCTCGCGACCACCCGGCCAGGGTGTTGGCGACAGCATCCACGGTAAGCTGTGGCTGCTCGATAATTTTGGCTGCGCCCGCTTTTTCCAGCGGTAACGCATTCCAGTATTGCTGGCGGTCTTTATGCTGAAACGGCACAAACAATGCTGGTAACCCCGCCGCAGCGATTTCACTCACCGTCAACGCACCGGAGCGGCAAACGACGACATCCGCCCACGCATACGCCGCTGCCATATCATCAATAAATTCCGTCACTTTATGCTGCGGTTGCCCCGCTTCGGCATACGCCTGTTCAACGGATTGTTGCGAACCTTTGCCACTCTGATGCCAGATAGTGACTGAATCGCCCAGCTTTGCTGCAACCTGCGGCATTGTCTGGTTAAGAATGCGTGCGCCCTGAGAACCACCCACTACCAACACACGAACCGGACCTTCACGTCCAGCCAGACGTTGCTGCGGCAACGGCAGCGCCAGCACATCGGTACGAACAGGATTACCCACCACTTCCGCATCAGGGAAAGCGCCTGGAAACGCCTGCATCACTTTGGTCGCAATCTTCGCCAGCCATTTATTGGTTAAGCCCGCAATACCGTTTTGTTCATGAAGTACAACAGGAATGCCTAACGACCACGCTGCCAGACCTCCTGGGCCTGAAACGTAGCCGCCCATACCGAGCACCACATCAGGTTTATACGCTTTCATAATCGCCCGCGCCTGACGCCAGGCGTTAAAGATACGCAACGGAGCTGCAAGTAACGCTTTAATACCCTTGCCGCGCAAACCAGAGATACGAATAAAATCGATCTCGATACCGTGCTTCGGCACTAAGTCCGCTTCCATACGATCGGCAGTACCCAGCCAGCGAACTTGCCACCCCTGGGTCATTAAATGATGCGCAACCGCAAGCCCCGGGAACACATGTCCGCCAGTACCGCCTGCCATCACCATTAATCGCTTCCCTTGACCACTCATCGTGAACCTCGTACAAACGCCTGCGCTTTCTCCAGACGCGTTTCATAATCAATACGCAACAGCATCATGATGGCTGTCGACATAATCAGTAAGCTCGAACCACCGTAACTGATGAGCGGCAATGTCAAACCTTTGGTCGGTAACATCCCCGCCGCTGCACCTACGTTAACCAGCGCCTGGAAACTAAACCAGATGCCAATTGAACAGGCGAGAAAACCGGAAAAACGATGGTCAATTTCTAACGCTTTACGACCAATCGACATCGCGCGAAAAGCGACGAAGAATACCATTAAAAGCGCCAGCACCACACCGATATACCCCAGTTCTTCGCCGATAATGGCGAAAATAAAGTCAGTGTGCGCTTCCGGCAGATACTCCAGTTTTTGTACCGAGTTACCTAAACCTTGCCCCCACAGTTCACCGCGACCAAACGCCATCAACGATTGCGTCAGCTGATAGCCACTGCCGAAGGGATCTTCCCACGGGTTCCAGAATGCGGTAACACGACGAATACGGTACGGCTCGGCGAGGATCAGCAGCACAACCGCTGAAATCCCCATGCCAATAATGGCGATGAACTGCCACAATTTCGCCCCAGCCAGGAACAGCATCGCCAGCGTAGTCACAAACAACACCACCACCGTACCAAGGTCAGGCTGTGCCAGCAGCAACACGGCCAACACCAGAATCACGCCCATCGGTTTCAGGAAGCCGCGCAGGTTGTTACGCACTTCATCGCCTTTGCGCACCAGATAGTTGGCGATATAGCAAAACAGCGACAGCTTGGTCAGTTCGGCTGGCTGGATACGCAGCAAGCCAAGATCGATCCAACGCGATGCCCCTTTAACCGAGCTACCCACCACCAGCACGATCATCAACAGGATGATTGATCCGAGCAGCATCGTAGCACTGTAGCGTTGCCAGAACTCCATCGGCAGACGCAGCGTAATGATCGCCAGAATGAACGCCAGGATCAGATAGACGCCATCACGCTTCGCGAAGAAGAACGGATCGTTGGTTAAGCGTTGCCCTATGGGCATTGACGCCGAGGTCACCATGATAAAGCCAATCGCCGCGAGGCCGAAGGTCAGCCACAGCAAGGTGCGATCGTACATGATCAGGCTGTCGGTATCTTTTTCCCGCGAGCCCATCACCCAGCCCTTTAGCGCCGTGGAGATCCAGACCAGGATACTGAATCCCGGCAGGCGCGGCATTTTCAGGCGAGGGAGAGATAAACGCATCAACCTAACTCCTTCGCCAGACGGGCAAACTCATTGCCTCGTTGTTCAAAGTTCTTGAACTGATCAAGGCTGGCACAGGCCGGGGAGAGCAGAACCATATCTCCCGGCTGAACACGCGGAGCCAGCAAGCGCATCGCCTGTTCCATAGTTTCGGTTTGCTCTGCCACTTCCGGGCGTAACGCCGCCAACTGTGCGCCATCACGACCGAAACAATACAGACGCACGTTATCGCCATTCAGATAGCGCGCCAGTGGGCTGAAGTCTGCCGATTTACCATCGCCGCCCAGCAACAAATGCAGCGTGCCGTCTACGTGCAGGCCATTCAGCGCCGCTTCGGTACTGCCGACGTTGGTCGCTTTCGAATCGTTAATCCAGCGCACACCGTTATGCTCCAGCACCACTTCAAAGCGATGCGGCAGACCGGTAAACGTGGTTAACGCTTTCAGGCTGCTGGCACGCGGTAAACCTGCGGCATCAGCCAGCGCCAGTGCAGCCAGCGCATTGGTGTAGTTATGCTGCCCGGAAAGTTTCATCTCTTTCACGTTCAACACTTTCTCGCCTTTCACCCGCAGCCAGGTTTCACCCTGCTGATGGTTCAGGTGATAGTCACCCATATTGACGCCGAAGCTGACGCAACGTTCATCCGCACCGCGAATCGGCATCGTTAAGGCATCATCGGCATTAACCACGCAAACTTTTGCGTTTTCGTAAATACGCAGTTTTGCCGCACGATACTGCTGTAAACCAAATGGATAGCGATCCATATGATCTTCAGTCACGTTCAGAATCGTCGCCGCCACCGCCTGTAAGCTGGATGTCGTTTCCAGCTGGAAGCTTGACAGTTCCAGCACATACAGCTCGCACTCAGCATCCAGCAGCATCAATGCTGGCAGGCCAATGTTGCCACCCACGCCAACGTTAACGCCTGCTGCTTTCGCCATTTCCCCCACTAAGGTGGTGACAGTGCTTTTGCCGTTAGAACCGGTGATCGCCACGACAGGCGCTTGTGCTTCGCGGCAGAACAGCTCGATATCGCCAACAATTTCAATTCCGGCATCGGCAGCGGCGCTTAAGGAAGGATGCGCCAGCGCAATACCGGGGCTGGCGACAATCAGATCTGCCGCCATCAGCCATTCATCATTGAGACCGCCAGTATGGCGCTCCACCGCTTCGGGTAATTTATCCAGGCCAGGCGGTGTCATACGCGTATCCATTACGCGCGGCGTCACGCCGCGAGCAAGGAAAAAGTCCACGCAAGAAAGCCCGGTGAGGCCCAGGCCGATAATGACGACATTTTTACCCAGGTAATCAGCCATGATTAACGTACCTTCAGCGTTGCCAGACCAATCAGGACCAGCATCAGCGAAATAATCCAGAAACGCACAATGACGCGCGGTTCCGGCCAGCCTTTCAGTTCATAGTGGTGATGAATCGGCGCCATGCGGAAAATACGTTGCCCGCGCAGTTTAAAGGAGCCGACTTGCAAAATAACCGACAGGGTTTCGACGACAAACACGCCGCCCATAATCACCAGCAGGAATTCCTGGCGCAGCAGTACGGCGATAATGCCCAACGCGCCGCCTAACGCCAGCGAGCCAACATCGCCCATAAAGACCTGTGCCGGATAGGTGTTAAACCACAGGAAGCCCAGCCCTGCCCCGACTATCGCGGTGCAGACAATGACCAGTTCCCCTGCATGTCGCAGATACGGTATGTGTAAATAGCTGGCAAAGTTCATGTTGCCGGTCGCCCACGCCACCAGCGCAAAACCACCAGCGACAAATACGGTCGGCATAATCGCCAGGCCATCAAGACCATCGGTCAGATTTACCGCGTTACCGGTGCCGACAATAACGAAGTAGGCCAGCAGGATGTAGAACAAACCTAACTGCGGCATCACATCTTTAAAGAACGGTACAACCAGTTGCGTTGCTGGCGTGTCTTTCCCGGCAAGATACAAAGCGAAAGCAACACCCAGCGCAATGACCGACATCCAGAAATACTTCCAACGTGCGATCAACCCTTTGGTGTCCTTGCGCACGACTTTGCGATAGTCATCAACGAAGCCAATGATGCCGTAACCGACCAGCACTACCAGTACGCACCAGACATACGGGTTAGACGGGTAAGCCCACAGCAGTACGGAGATCACAATCGCTGTCAGGATCATAATCCCGCCCATGGTCGGCGTACCGCGCTTGCTGAAGTGCGATTCCGGGCCATCGTTACGCACTACCTGACCAAAGGAGAGTTTTTGCAGATGAGCAATCATGCGCGGCCCCATCCACAATGAGATGAACAGCGCGGTCAGCAGGCTGACGATGGCGCGAAACGTCAGATAGGAAAAGACGTTAAAGCCGGAATAATATTTGACCAAATGTTCGGCCAGCCAAACTAACATGTCCCATTCTCCTGTAAAGCGCGTACTACCTCTTCCATGGCAGCACTACGTGAACCCTTAACTAAAATCGTAATTACCTGTTGCTCAGCAATCAGTGATTTAAGACGCGTAATTAACGCGGATTTATCAGCAAAATGTTCGCCCACACCGCTGGCGGTACTAATAGCATGACTTTGTTTTCCCACGCTTAACACGCGGTCAATACCAGCAGCTTTTGCCGCTTCGCCCACCTGTACATGGCAAGCTTCGCTTTCAGCGCCCAGTTCCGCCATATCGCCAACGACCAGTACACGGTAGCCCGGCATCTCAGCCAGAACCTGAACAGCGGCGGTCATGGAGCCGACGTTAGCGTTGTAGGAGTCGTCGAGCAGCAACTGGTTTTCCGCCAGTTGAATGGGGAACAAACGGCCAGGAACAGCCTGTAGATTTGCCAGCCCCGCTTTGATGGCATCAAGCGTTGCGCCCACGGACATGGAGAGCGCCGCAGCAGCCAATGCATTCGCAATATTGTGACGCCCCGGCAGCGGCAGCAGGACATCGACGCTACCCGTTGGAGTTTGCAGCGTAAATTCAGTACCGTGCGAGGTCACATGAATATTGGTGGCGGTAAAATCACTGTTGGCGGCATTGGGTGAGAAACGCCACACTTTGCGATTGCCAATCACGCTTTGCCAGTTCAACCAGTCGTTGTTGTCGGCATTCATAATGGCGATACCGTTTTCCGGCAGGCCGGTAAATATTTCGCCTTTCGCTTTTGCCACGCCCGCCAAAGAACCGAAGCCTTCCAGATGCGCCGCCGCCAGGTTGTTGACCAGCGCGGCTTCCGGGCGGGTCAGGCTAACTGTCCAGGCAATTTCGCCCTGATGGTTCGCACCAAGTTCAATGACTGCGTAGTCGTATTCTGGCGTTAAGCGCAGCAGCGTCATCGGCACGCCGATGTCATTGTTGAGGTTGCCAGCCGTATAAAGCGTGTTGCCGCACTGGCTTAAAATCGCCGCCGTCATCTCTTTCACAGAGGTTTTACCGGAGGAACCGGTCAGGGCAACCACACGAGCAGGAACTTGCTGGCGAACCCATGCAGCCAGTTCACCAAACGCCAGACGCGTATCCTTGACGATTAACTGTGGCAGCTCGATATCCAGTGGACGGCTAACCAGCAGCGCGCCCGCGCCGCCAGCTTTCGCCTGGTCGGCAAAATCATGGGCATCGAAACGTTCGCCTTTCAGGGCGACAAACAAGCAACCCGGCGTCAGTTTACGGGTGTCAGTCGTTACGGCATCAAGGGTGATATCTGCCCCTTGCAGTTCACCGTTGAGAATGTTCGCCAGTTGGCTAAGAGTTACGCTAATCATGCGATCACCCCCAGCAGACGCGCCACCGTGACACGATCGGAGTAGTCCAGACGCTGGTTGCCAACAATCTGGTAATCTTCATGGCCTTTGCCCGCGACCAGCACCACATCATTCTCTTTAGCCTGCATAACGGCGCAAGTCACCGCTTCAGCGCGGCCTTCCATCACTTTGGCATGTCCGGCGTCTAACATTCCCGCCAGAATATCGTTGATGATGGCGCGCGGTTCTTCGGTACGCGGGTTATCGTCCGTCACCACCGCCACGTCAGCAAACTCTTCGGCAATTGCGCCCATCAGTGGACGCTTGCCTTTATCACGATCGCCGCCGCAGCCGAAGACGCACCACAGCTTGCCCGCACAGTGCAGACGCGCCGCCTGTAAGGCTTTTTCCAGTGCATCTGGCGTGTGAGCGTAATCCACCACCACCGTCGGTTTACCTGGCGCAGTGAACACTTCCATACGTCCGCAAACCGGTTGCAGACGTGCGGCGGTTTTTAGCAGATCGGCCAGCGGATAACCCAGCGCCAGCAGTGTCGCCAGCGCCAGCATCAGGTTGCTGACGTTAAAAGCGCCCATCAGGCGGCTTTCTATTTCGCCATCGCCCCAGCTTGAGGTGAAGCGGATAGTCGCACCGCTGTCGTGATAGTTCACATCGGTCACTTTCAGCCAACGACCGTGACAGTTCGGATTGATATTGTCTTCCATCGACACCGCAACCGCGTCTGGTAGTTTTGCCAGCCAGCGGCGACCCACTTCATCGTCGGCGTTAATAATCGCCTGACCGCAATGATGCTCAGAATAAAGCAGCCATTTCGCGGCTTCGTAGTTTTCCATATCACCATGATAATCAAGGTGATCGCGGCTTAAGTTGGTAAAGACCGACGCCGCAAATTTCAATGCCGCCACACGGTGCTGTACCAGCCCGTGGGAGGAAACTTCCATTGCGCAAAAAGTCGCGCCCTGATCCACCAGCCCCGCCAGCTCATGCTGAACATCGACTGCCGAACCGGTGGTATTTTCTGTCGGGATCACTTTCCCCAGCAGGCCGTTACCAACAGTGCCCATTACCGCGCTGGTTTCGCCAAGCAGTTGGCTCCACTGCGCCAGAAGCTGGGTAGTCGTGGTTTTGCCGTTGGTGCCCGTTACGCCCACGAGACGTAAATTGTCAGAGGGTTCATGGTAAAAGCGGCCCGCCAGTGCAGATAAACGCTCATTGAGCTGGCTGAGATAGATGACCGGTACGCCGTGCATTTCACGGATTTCACCGTCGGTCGCCTCATCTTTCGCCTCTGCAATAATGGCAGCCACACCTTGCGCTATCGCCTGCGGGATATATCGACGCCCGTCCGCCTGATGACCTACTACAGCTACAAAGAGATCGCCCGCCGCAGCCACACGGCTGTCGAGTGTCATCTCTCGCAGTGCTCGCGAAGGTGCGTCTGGCACCCACGGAGCAAGAAGGTCGCGCAAATTACGATCTGCCACCTGTCCCCTCGCCTTGATTAATCACAAATTCATTTTTATCACCCGTTGTCAACGCATCCGGCTCGATGTTCATGGTGCGCAATACGCCGCCCATGATGGCACCAAAGACCGGCGCGGAAACGGCGCCGCCGTAGTATTTACCCGCCTGCGGATCGTTGATAACAACAACCAGCGCGAAGCGCGGCTGACTCGCAGGCGCAACGCCTGCGGTATAAGCAATATATTTATTGATGTAGCGACCGTCCGGCCCGACCTTTTTCGCAGTACCGGTTTTAATAGCGATACGATAGCCTTTAATCGCCGCCTTCACGCCACCGCCGCCCGGTAGCGCCACGCTTTCCATCATATGCACCACGGTGCGGACAATGGATTCCGGGAAGACACGTTCACCGGGAACCGGGGGATCAACTTTGGTAATCGACAGTGGGCGATAAATGCCGTAGCTGCCGATAGTTGCGTAGACTCGCGCTAACTGTAACGGTGTTACCATTAGCCCGTAGCCGAAAGAGAAGGTGGCCCTCTCTATGTCAGACCACCGTTGTTTTTGAGGATATAAGCCACTGCGTTCTCCGACCAACCCCAAATTGGTCGCTTTTCCCAGTCCAAAACGTGAGTAAGTATCTACTAACGCTGAGGACGGCATCGCTAACGCCAGCTTGGAAACACCGACGTTACTCGACTTCTGTAATACCCCGGTCAGGGTTAATTCGCTGTAGCGCGCCACGTCTTTGATTTCGTGGCCGTTAATTCGATAAGGAACGGTATTCAGTACTGAGTTTTCCCGCACCACGCCACGCTGCAACGCGGTCATCACCACCATCGGTTTAACCGTTGAGCCCGGTTCAAACACGTCGGTGATGGTACGGTTACGCATTGCCTCTTTAGGCGTGCCGCTCAGATTATTTGGGTTGTATGATGGGCTGTTAGCCATCGCCAGCACTTCACCGGTGTTGACATCCACCAGCACGGCGCTACCAGATTCAGCCTTGTTAAAGGCCACCGCGTTGTTCAGTTCGCGATAAACCAGCGCCTGCAGGCGTTCATCAATACTCAGTGCAAGGTTGTGCGCCGCCTGGCTGTCGGTAGAAGAAATATCTTCAATTACGCGACCGTAGCGGTCTTTACGCACAATACGTTCACCCGGCTGCCCGGTAAGCCATTTATCGAAACTCTTCTCGACGCCCTCAATCCCCTGGCTATCGACGTTGGTAAAGCCGATGAGGTGAGCGGTCACTTCGCCAGACGGATAATAACGGCGGGACTCTTCACGCAGATGAATCCCCGGTAGTTTCAGTTTTTTGATGTAGTCCGCCATGTCAGGGTTTACCTGACGCGCCAGATAAATAAAGCGTCCTTTCGGGTTGGCGTTAATGCGGGCTGAGAGCTGATCCAGTGGAATGTTAAGCGCGTTAGCCAGCGCCTTCCAGCGGTCACCGACGCTGATACCGCCAGCGTCATGCACTTCTTTTGGGTCAGCCCAGATCGCTTTTACCGGCACACTCACTGCTAATGGGCGACCAGAGCGGTCAGTAATCATGCCGCGTGAGGTGGATACTTGTTGAACGCGAAGAGAGCGCATGTCGCCCTCTTTAACCAGCATATCCGGGGAGATAACCTGTAACCACGCTACGCGCCCGAGCAGAAAAGCCAGCGCCAGTAAAATACAGCCGCATAACAACGCAAAACGCCAACTGATAAAGTTGGCATGTTCTTCCTGACGTTTTGGTTTCTGCGTTTTCGCCGCTGCTTTCATGCGTCGCGTTTATCCTTATTTTTGCACTACGATATTTTCTTGTGATGGATCGACATGCTGCATTTGCAGCTTCTCCGTGGCGATCCTTTCCACCCGGCTATGGTCGCCGAGCGCATTCTCTTCAAGAATCAGGTTGCGCCATTCAATGTCTAAAGCGTCTCGCTCCAGCACCAGTTGTTCGCGCTGAGCGGTCAGCAAACGGGTATGGTGTGCTGTGGTCACCACAGTCACCGCCGTCAAAATAATGCAAATGAACAGGCAGAGTGGCAGCTTCCCAAATCGCAAAAGATCGTCACCGATGACGCCAGGCAAAGCATGGCGCTCGTGGCTTCCCATCGATCCTTTAACTTTGCTTAGAGCTTCTGTCACTCTGCTGATCATGCGTTCGTCCTCTCTGCAATACGCAGAACTGAACTACGGGCACGAGGGTTCTCTGCCACCTCTTCTTCGCCCGGCATCAACTTGCCTAGTGCTCGCAACTGACGGCCACCCAGTTTTTTGAGCTGCTCTTCAGTCATCGGTAATCCTGCCGGAACTTGCGGACCACGACTGTTTTCACGCATAAAGCGTTTCACAATACGGTCTTCCAGCGAATGAAAACTGATGATCGACAGCCGCCCACCTGGCGCCAGCACGTTGAGCGAGCTTTTTAGCGCCTGCTCTATCTCCTCCAGTTCACTGTTTACCCAGATGCGCACCGCCTGGAAGGTACGGGTCGCGGGATGTTTGAATTTGTCCTTCACCGGCGTTGCGGCAGCAACGACTTCCGCCAGTTCTTTGGTGCGGGTCATCGGCTGTTCGCGGTTACGCTCGACAATGGCGCGCGCAATGCGTTTAGCGAAACGCTCCTCGCCATACGTTTTTAATACCCAGGCGATATCGGCTTCTTCGGCAGTTTGTAGCCATTCAGCAGCGGATTGACCGCGCGTCGGATCCATACGCATGTCCAGCGGGCCATCGCGCATAAAGGAAAAACCGCGTTCAGCATCATCGAGTTGTGGTGAAGAGACGCCAAGATCGAGGAGAATGCCATCAATCTTGCCGATAAGATCACGCTCGGCGACGTATTCGCCCAGCGCGGAGAAAGGTCCATGTATGATGGAGAAGCGCGGATCATCAATAGTCTTCGCAACGGCAATAGCCTGCGGGTCGCGATCGATCGCCAGCAAACGTCCCTCTTCGCCAAGCTGCGAGAGGATCAGACGTGAGTGACCACCGCGACCAAAAGTTCCATCAATGTAGATACCGTCAGGACGGATATTGAGGCCATTTACGGCTTCATCCAGCAGCACCGTAGTATGTTTATAGTTTTCCATCATTTTATAGAGACAAGTCCTGCAGCCGCTCCGATAAGTTTTCGGTAGCCAACTGTTCTGCGTCGATATCTTCCCTGACTTGTTGATGCCAGGTTGTTTCATCCCACAGCTCAAACTTATTGAACTGTCCAACCAACATCACTTCTTTTGTCAGCCCGGCATGTTGCCGCAGTACTGGCGCGATTAACAATCGACCTGCGCCATCCATCTGACATTCGCTGGCATGACCTAACAGAAGGCGCTGCACACGGCGCTCAACCGGGTTCATGCTCGACAGACGCGATAATTTTTGCTCGATAATTTCCCATTCAGGAAGGGGGTAAAGCAGCAGACATGGGTGATGAATGTCAATGGTACACACCATTTGACCGGCAGCGTTCCCGAGCAGCTCTTCCCGATAACGGGTGGGCACCGATAAGCGCCCTTTACTGTCGAGATTGACTAACGTTGCTCCCCGGAACATGCCAGTCTTCCCCCAATTACCACTTTATCCCACAAATTCCCACTAAAAGGAGTTTACGGAGCGGAGGAAAAGCTTGTCAAGCCAGGAACATTCCTTACCGAAGCAAAAAACCCGATGTTTACGACTAATATCTGCATTGTTTAAAAATCGCCCAACGAACGAAGCAAATTAACGTTATGAATAGTTGTAAGAAAAAATCCCACTCATCATTACCGTTTTAAAAACGACTTCTTTTTCCTTAATGAAAATATAAAGTGTCAGTTTGCGACGCGAGCGGCATTTTAGGACATATCGCCCCCGGATAACAGTCCCTGTTGCGCACGCGCCATGCCTGACGCCAGCGACTTTGCGTAAAAGATTAGAAAAGTGTTTGTTTAATCGGCAATTGCCGATTTGCATGTAACAAAATAATGCAATCGCAATCCATCGTTACGACTTAATTATCATTAAGCACATCGGATGAAGTTAATTGGTGAGATATTTAGAAGGTCTTATGGATAATAGTCAGGAATAGTCTTATTTACATAAAGGATATTGATGTCCAATTACGTACTCAATGCGCCAGCCGCAATCAACCGGCGCATCATTTTTTGTTTAACGTTTAGCTACGGCTGAGGACGCCGCGACGATAGAGATTTCGTTTGATGCGCGTTAAGCCTGGTTTTGGCTTACGCGGCTCATCCAGACTCGCCAGGACAATCTCCAACACGCGCTCAGCGACATCCCGATGACGCTGAGCCACTGCCAGCACAGGACATTGTAAGAAGTCGAGCAATTCGTTATCGCCAAAGGTGGCAATCGCCAGATCGGAAGGCAGTTTACCATCGCGACGCAGCGTGACATCCATCACTCCCTGCAACAATGCAAAAGAGGTAGTGAACAGCGCCTGCGGCATCGGATGCGTTTCCAGCCATTTTTCGAATAACTGGGCAGCAGCTTCCCGCTCATAGCTATTGGCATACAGGAAATGCACTTCGCGCGGATCATCTTTCCAGGCAGTACGGAAACCCTGCTCACGCAGGAAGCTGACAGAAAGCTCCGGCAGCGCGCCAAGATAAAGTACCGTTTCGGCCGGAAACTTACGTAACTCTTCCGCCAACATTTCAGCATCATCCTGGTCGGCACCAACCACGCTGGTGAAATGTTCACGATCGAGGGCGCGATCCAGCGCGACAATCGGGAACGGGTCATTAGCCCAGCGTTGATAGAAAGGATGCTCTAGCGGCAGCGAAGTCGAAACAATGATGGCATCGACCTGACGTTGTAAAAGATGCTCAATACAACGCATTTCGTTGTCTGGCTGATCTTCGGAACAAGCAATGAGTAGCTGATAACCGCGTTGACGCGCCTGGCGTTCAAGATAGTTAGCAATGCGGGTATAACTTGTGTTCTCAAGATCGGGGATAACAAGACCAATAGAACGTGTGCGTCCAGCACGAAGCCCAGCCGCCACGGCATTCGGGTGGTAATTGTGCTCACGTACCACTGCCATGACTTTCTCAACGGTTTTGTCGCTCACACGGTATTGCTTCGCTTTGCCGTTAATAACATAGCTTGCAGTGGTCCGCGACACTCCCGCCAGCCGAGCGATTTCATCCAGTTTCACAATTGCCCCTTGCGTAAAATGTAAAAACCATAACCATTGTACTGGTATGGATTAAATTCATTAACATCTAAGCGCAGAAAATTAACTGCGGCAACTGCTTTTATTCCAGGTTCCTACTAAATTCGCAAAAAAAGCCCAACGTGGCTTATTGGGCTGCAAATTGCGCATTGAGATCATTCTCAACGCATTATTTTATCGCCGCGCGAAAGACCGACGACGCCAGAGCGGGCAACTTCAACAATTTTCGCCACATCGCGAATCGATGCTAAAAATGCGTCGAGTTTATCGCTGGTGCCTGCCAGTTGAACGGTATAAAGCGAAGGCGTGACATCAATGATTTGCCCACGAAATATTTCCGTATTGCGTTTCACTTCGTCACGTCCATAGCCGCTGGCCTGAATTTTCACCAGCATAATCTCCCGCTCAACGTGCGCGCCCTGCCCCAGCTCGCTCACGCGCAACACATCGACCAGCTTGTGTAATTGTTTTTCGATCTGCTCAAGCACTTTTTCATCGCCCACGGTCTGGATAGTCATGCGCGATAATGTCGGATCGTCGGTAGGCGCAACGGTCAGGCTTTCAATGTTATAGCCACGCTGGGCAAAAAGGCCGATCACGCGGGATAACGCGCCTGATTCATTTTCGAGTAATACTGATAATATCCGGCGCATAATCAGGTTCTCTCCGTTTTGCTTAACCACATTTCATCCATTCCGCCCCCGCGAATCTGCATCGGATAAACGTGCTCACTGCCATCGACGGTGACATCAACAAATACCAGGCGATTATTTCGTACCTGTTCCAGCGCCTCGCCAAGTTTACTTTCCAGCTCATCCGGGCGCGAAATCTGGATACCAACATGACCATAGGCTTCTGCCAGGCGGACGAAATCTGGCAGAGATTGCATATAAGATTGTGAATGACGGCCGGAATAGATCATGTCCTGCCACTGTTTCACCATCCCCAGATAGCGGTTATTAAGATTCACCACCAGCACCGGAAGCTCGTATTGCAAGGCAGTAGACAGTTCCTGAATGTTCATCTGAATACTGCCGTCGCCAGTAACACAGACCACTGTTTCTTCCGGCAGCGCCATTTTGACGCCCAGCGCCGCAGGTAAACCAAACCCCATGGTGCCGAGGCCACCGGAGTTGATCCAGCGACGCGGTTTGTCGAAAGGATAATAAAGTGCGGCGAACATCTGGTGCTGCCCGACGTCGGACGTAACGTAAGCGTCCCCCTTCGTCAGTCGCCAGAGCGTCTCTATCACCGCCTGCGGTTTAATCTTTTCGCTCTGAGTGTCGTATTTCAGGCACTGGCGAGCGCGCCATTGTTCAATTTTCTGCCACCAGTCGCGGATCTCATCCAGTGGTTGCGAAGACGTTTCTTGTGCCAGCAACTCCAGCATTTGATCCAACACCAGCCGCGCATCGCCAACGATCGGGATGTCGGCGGTCACGGTTTTTGAGATAGAGGTTGGATCAATATCAATATGTAACACCGTCGCATTCGGGCAGTACTTTGCCAGATTGTTAGTAGTGCGATCGTCAAAGCGTACACCAACCGCAAAAATGACATCGGCATTATGCATTGTCATATTGGCTTCGTAAGTGCCGTGCATTCCCAACATTCCCAGCGCCTGACGATGCGTTGCCGGAAACGCGCCTAATCCCATTAATGATGAGACGACAGGAAGATTAAGTTGCTCAATAATCTGTTTGAGTTGTTGATGGCAACCCGCTGTCACCGCGCCACCGCCCACGTAAACGACCGGTTTTTTCGCCGCAGCCAGCGTTTGTAGTGCGCGTTTAATCTGCCCTTTATGACCCAACGTTGTCGGGTTATACGAGCGCATACTGACCGATTCCGGCCAGACGTAAGGTAATTTGTTCGCCGGATTAAGAATATCTTTCGGTAAATCAACTACTACCGGCCCAGGGCGACCACTTGCTGCCAGCCAGAAAGCCTTTTTCAGCACCTGCGGAATGTCTTCCGTTTGCTTAACCAGAAAACTGTGTTTAACCACCGGTCGGGAAATTCCCACCATGTCACACTCCTGAAAGGCATCGTAACCTATCAGCGAGGTTGCGACCTGCCCGGAAAGGATAACCAGCGGAATAGAGTCCATATACGCGGTGGCGATACCGGTAATTGCGTTAGTAGCCCCTGGCCCCGACGTCACTAGCACAACGCCCACTTCTCCGGTCGCGCGCGCCAGGCCATCGGCCATATGCACCGCTGCCTGCTCATGACGAACTAATACGTGATCAATACCGCCCACGGTATGCAATGCATCGTAAATATCAAGGACCGCGCCTCCGGGATAACCGAATACTTGCTTAACGCCCTGATCGATAAGCGATCGGACGACCATCTCGGCTCCAGACAACATCTCCATGGCTTGCCTCACTGTTTGGCGGAAAAAATGTGTAAAACACATTAACCGTCCGATCTTGCTTAAGCAATTGACAAGCAGAGTCACAAGCGTGAAGAAATAAGAATAAACAGGAGGAAAGGAGAAAATAAACGATAAAATAATCCAGAATGGCGGACAGAATTGATAATAAATCGGTTAAATCCGACCAGTTACAGCAATTTCTCTATTTTTTTATTATTTCTAAAATCAGGGCAAACATACATTCAGAATAAAATTCTAGATTTAATAAAAAATGCAGAATAAACCAGAATTACGCGCCTGATTTATTCTGCCTTTGTTTAACGTTTACAAATTGAGACTAATTGCTCTTCCATCCATTGATGGCCTTTATCGCGCCCGGCAGCTTCATGCCAGGAGAGATAACAGGTTCTGCTATTTTGTTTTAACGGCAGCGGTAATACCTGTAACTCTAAGGATTCAGCGAACTCTTCAGCCAGCCAACGCGGCGCAATAGCAACCAGATGAGTTTGCGACACCACGCTAAGAACGCTCATCATTGCCATGCCCTGATACGCGATACTGGCTTGCTTATCTACCGTGTCATACCACGGTTGACTAAATGACGCGAAACGATCAAGCGAAACCGCCGCATGTTGTTCGTTATAAACGTCATGTTTCAGTAATGGCCCTTTAATAGTCGGATGGTTCTTGCTGGCTACCAGTACCATTTCATCTTTAAATAATGGCACGCTGGTAAATTCAGGACGATGGAAGTCTTCATAACTAATAACGAACTCCGTTTCCTGATAACGTAGCTGATGTTCGGTGTTCTGGTTTAATGAAGACTTGAATATCACATGAATATTTGGCGCGATTTGCTCAATGTGATTATAAATCTGCGAGGTCAGAATGCTATCTAGCGGGCTGCAAACGCAAAGATGGAATACACGTTCGCTGCTGGCCGGCTCAAAACCTGAACCTGGTAATTCGTTTTGCACTAATTGCAGCGCCTGACGCACAGAGCCAAAAAGTTGAAAAGCGCGGGCAGTCGGTTGGATACCACGCCCATAACGAACAAACAGTTCGTCATTAAACATCACCTTCAGGCGTGCAACAGCGTTACTGACCGCTGGTTGCGACATACCCAGAACATGCGCGGCACGGGTAATGTTCTGCTCCTGCATCACGGCATCGAAAACGGTTAATAAGTTTAGATCGACCATGCGTAGCTGTGGCTTGCTTAACTCCGCAATTTCTGGATGATCTGTTTTTACCTCTGACATAGTTAACTCCACTGTCACACTTAACTCCCTTTCCCTTATTGGAATGCAGAGAAATAATCCTGAAAAATATGATTTACCATGCATATAAAATAAGAAAAAGAAAAATGCGTAAAATTAGGAAAACATAAAGATACGGGTTCTGATAAAAACAGAATCCATTGCCGTGCGAAGAGTCATTCACCACAGCATAATAATCCATAATGTTTTTGTTGCGAAAACAATCTAATCATAACTTCCGCGAATACTCAATCATCCAAAAAATGGATTAATCGTGCGCATTTAATAATTAATTTATATATTTGATGCATTAATTCTTAACATTAATCGATCAATAATATTCATAAAATCAATATCAAAACATTCACTCAAAATATAATTCAATACAAATCATCAGGATAGATAGGGTAAAGAATAAATTTCCCTCCTTCTTACCTCATTGATTAAATGCCATAAATTATTCTGAAGTATGTCCACCAATGAAAGGAATGGGTGGTTAAGCAGAAATTAATATCGACTGTTTAAACCCGCGCAGCACAATTAGCTAATTCAACTCATGCAGAACTCATGCTGGCGGGACGTTTTTGTTGCGTCAGGGTTGACATCCGTTTTTGTATCCAGTAACTCTAAAAGCATATCGCATTCATCTGGAGCTGATTTAATGACTCACATCGTTCGCTTTATCGGTCTACTACTACTAAACGCATCTTCTTTGCGCGGTAGACGAGTGAGCGGCATTCAGCATTAAGCCAGCACGCAGTCAAACAAAAAACCCGCGCCATTGCGCGGGTTTTTTTATGCCCGAAGCGAGGCGCTCTAAAAGAGACAAGGACCCAAACCATGAGCCAGCAAGTCATTATTTTCGATACCACATTGCGCGACGGTGAACAGGCGTTACAGGCAAGCTTGAGTGTGAAAGAAAAACTGCAAATTGCGCTGGGTCTTGAGCGTATGGGGGTCGACGTGATGGAAGTCGGTTTTCCCGTCTCTTCGCCGGGCGATTTTGAATCAGTGCAAACCATCGCCCGCCAGGTTAAAAACAGCCGCGTATGTGCGTTAGCCCGCTGCGTGGAAAAAGATATCGACGTAGCGGCCGAATCTCTGAAAGTCGCCGAAGCCTTCCGTATTCATACCTTTATTGCCACCTCCCCAATGCACATCGCCACCAAGCTGCGCAGCACGCTGGATGAGGTGATCGAACGCGCCATCTATATGGTGAAACGCGCACGCAATTACACCGATGATGTTGAATTTTCTTGCGAAGATGCCGGACGCACACCGATTGCCGACCTGGCGCGAGTGGTCGAAGCGGCGATTAACGCCGGTGCCACCACCATCAACATTCCGGATACCGTGGGCTACACCATGCCGTTTGAGTTCGCCGGAATCATCAGCGGCCTGTATGAACGTGTACCCAACATCGATAAAGCCATTATTTCCGTACATACCCACGATGATTTGGGTCTGGCGGTCGGCAACTCACTGGCGGCGGTACATGCCGGCGCGCGGCAGGTAGAAGGCGCGATGAACGGGATCGGCGAGCGTGCCGGTAACTGTTCGCTGGAAGAAGTGATCATGGCGATCAAGGTACGTAAGGATATCCTCAACGTCCACACCGCCATTAATCACCAGGAAATATGGCGCACCAGCCAGTTAGTTAGCCAGATTTGTAATATGCCGATTCCGGCAAACAAAGCCATTGTCGGCAGCGGTGCGTTCGCGCACTCCTCCGGCATTCACCAGGATGGCGTGCTGAAAAATCGCGAAAATTACGAAATCATGACACCAGAATCTATTGGTCTGAACCAAATCCAGTTGAATTTGACCTCTCGTTCCGGTCGTGCGGCGGTGAAACACCGCATGGATGAGATGGGATATAAAGAAAGTGAATATAATTTAGACAACCTGTACGACGCGTTTCTGAAGCTGGCAGATAAGAAAGGTCAGGTGTTTGATTACGACCTGGAGGCGCTGGCCTTCATCGGTAAACAGCAAGAAGAACCGGAGCATTTCCGTCTGGATTACTTCAGCGTGCAGTCTGGTTCTAACGATATCGCCACCGCTGCCGTCAAACTGGTCTGTGGCGAGGAAGTAAAAGCGGAAGCCGCCAATGGTAACGGTCCGGTCGATGCCGTCTACCAGGCAATTAACCGCATCACTGACTATAACGTCGAACTGGTGAAATACAGCCTGACCGCCAAAGGCCACGGTAAAGATGCGCTGGGTCAGGTGGATATTGTTGCCAACTACAACGGTCGCCGCTTCCACGGCGTCGGCCTGGCTACCGATATTGTCGAGTCCTCCGCCAAAGCGATGGTACACGTGCTGAACAATATCTGGCGCGCCGCAGAAGTCGAAAAAGAGTTGCAACGCAAAGCTCAACACAACGAAAACAACAAGGAAACCGTGTGATGTCGAAGAATTACCATATTGCCGTATTGCCCGGAGATGGGATCGGGCCGGAAGTGATGACCCAGGCGCTGAAAGTGCTGGACGCCGTGCGTAACCGCTTTGCGATGCGCATCACCACCAGCCATTACGATGTAGGCGGCGCAGCCATTGATAACCACGGGCAGCCGCTGCCACCTGCGACGGTTGAAGGTTGTGAGCAAGCCGATGCTGT
Organism: Escherichia sp. 93.0816; assembly: GCF_013368855.2. Taxonomy (NCBI): domain Bacteria; kingdom Pseudomonadati; phylum Pseudomonadota; class Gammaproteobacteria; order Enterobacterales; family Enterobacteriaceae; genus Escherichia; species Escherichia sp. 93.0816. The sequence continues at coordinate 142,925 of NZ_JABWNC020000002.1, forward strand.
GCTGTTTGGCTCAGTTGGTGGCCCGAAGTGGGAACATTTACCGCCAGACCAGCAGCCAGAACGCGGCGCGCTGTTGCCTTTGCGTAAGCACTTCAAATTATTCAGCAACCTGCGTCCGGCAAAACTGTATCAGGGGCTGGAAGCGTTCTGCCCGCTGCGTGCTGACATTGCCGCCAACGGCTTCGACATCCTGTGTGTGCGCGAACTGACTGGCGGCATCTATTTCGGTCAGCCCAAAGGCCGCGAAGGCAACGGACAATATGAAAAAGCGTTTGATACCGAGGTGTATCACCGTTTTGAGATCGAACGTATCGCTCGCATCGCGTTTGAATCTGCCCGCAAGCGTCGCCACAAAGTCACCTCAATCGACAAAGCCAACGTGCTGCAATCTTCTATTTTATGGCGGGAGATCGTTAACGAGATCGCCATTGAATATCCGGATGTCGAACTGGCGCATATGTACATCGACAACGCCACCATGCAGCTGATTAAAGATCCATCGCAGTTTGACGTTCTGCTGTGCTCCAACCTGTTTGGCGACATTCTTTCTGATGAATGCGCAATGATCACCGGTTCGATGGGCATGTTGCCTTCCGCCAGCCTGAACGAGCAAGGTTTTGGACTGTATGAACCGGCGGGCGGCTCGGCACCAGATATCGCAGGCAAAAATATCGCCAACCCGATTGCGCAAATTCTGTCACTGGCGCTGCTGCTGCGCTACAGCCTGGATGCCGATGATGCGGCTTCCGCTATTGAACGCGCAATTAACCGCGCATTAGAAGAAGGCATTCGCACCGGAGATTTAGCCCGTGGCGCTGCCGCCGTTAGTACCGATGAAATGGGCGATATCATTGCCCGCTATGTGGCTGAAGGGGTGTAATCATGGCTAAGACGTTATACGAAAAATTATTCGACGCTCACGTAGTCTACGAAGCCGAAAACGAAACCCCGCTGTTATATATCGACCGCCACCTGGTGCATGAAGTGACCTCACCGCAGGCGTTTGATGGCCTGCGCGCCCACGGTCGCCCGGTGCGTCAGCCGGGTAAAACCTTCGCCACCATGGATCACAACGTCTCTACCCAGACCAAAAACATTAATGCCTGCGGAGAAATGGCGCGCATCCAGATGCAGGAGCTGATCAAAAACTGCAAAGAATTTGGCGTCGAGCTGTATGACCTGAATCACCCGTATCAAGGGATCGTCCACGTGATGGGACCAGAACAGGGCGTGACGTTACCAGGAATGACCATTGTTTGCGGTGACTCACATACCGCCACTCACGGCGCGTTTGGCGCACTGGCCTTTGGTATCGGCACTTCCGAAGTTGAACACGTGCTGGCAACGCAAACCCTGAAACAGGGACGCGCAAAGACCATGAAAATTGAAGTCCAGGGCAAAGCTGCGCCTGGCATTACCGCGAAAGATATCGTGCTGGCGATCATCGGTAAAACTGGCAGCGCAGGCGGCACCGGGCATGTGGTGGAGTTTTGCGGCGAAGCAATCCGTGATTTAAGCATGGAAGGCCGCATGACTCTGTGCAATATGGCAATCGAAATGGGCGCGAAAGCCGGTCTGGTTGCACCAGACGAAACCACCTTTAACTATGTCAAAGGCCGTCTTCATGCGCCGAAAGGCAAAGATTTCGACGACGCCGTTGCCTACTGGAAAACCCTGCAAACCGACGAAGGTGCAACTTTCGATACCGTTGTTACTTTACATGCAGAAGAGATCGCCCCGCAGGTGACCTGGGGAACTAACCCAGGACAGGTGATCTCCGTTAACGAGAATATCCCTGATCCCGCTTCATTTGCCGATCCGGTTGAACGCGCGTCGGCAGAAAAAGCACTGGCCTATATGGGACTGAAACCGGGTATTCCGCTGACTGAAGTCGCTATCGACAAAGTGTTTATCGGTTCTTGTACCAACTCGCGCATTGAAGATTTACGCGCGGCAGCGGAAATCGCCAAAGGCCGGAAAGTCGCGCCTGGCGTACAGGCGCTGGTGGTTCCCGGTTCTGGTCCAGTAAAAGCCCAGGCAGAAGCAGAAGGTCTGGACAAAATCTTTATTGAAGCCGGTTTTGAATGGCGCTTGCCTGGCTGCTCAATGTGTCTGGCGATGAACAATGACCGTCTGAACCCGGGCGAGCGTTGTGCCTCCACCAGCAACCGTAACTTTGAAGGCCGCCAGGGGCGCGGCGGGCGTACGCATCTGGTCAGCCCGGCAATGGCAGCCGCTGCTGCTGTTACTGGTCATTTTGCCGATATCCGCAACATTAAATAAGGAGCACACCATGGCAGAGAAATTTATCAAACACACAGGCCTGGTGGTTCCGCTGGATGCCGCCAATGTCGACACAGATGCAATTATCCCGAAACAGTTTTTGCAGAAAGTGACGCGCACTGGTTTTGGCGCGCATCTGTTTAACGACTGGCGTTTTCTCGATGAAAAAGGCCAACAGCCAAATCCAGATTTCGTGCTGAACTTCCCGCAATATCAAGGGGCTTCCATTTTACTGGCGCGGGAAAACTTCGGCTGCGGTTCCTCGCGTGAGCACGCGCCGTGGGCGTTGACTGACTACGGTTTTAAAGTGGTGATTGCGCCGAGTTTCGCCGATATATTTTACGGCAACAGCTTTAATAACCAGTTGCTGCCGGTGAAATTAAGCGATGCGGAAGTGGACGAGCTATTTGCGCTGGTGCAAGCCAATCCGGGGATTCATTTCGATGTGGATCTGGAAGCTCAAGAAGTGAAAGCGGGTGATAAAACTTATCGCTTTGCTATTGATGCCTTCCGCCGCCACTGCATGATGAATGGTCTGGACAGCATCGGTCTGACACTGCAGCACGGCGACGCCATCGCGTCTTATGAAGAGAAGCAACCGGCGTTTATGCGTTAGTTTGTACTCCGTCCAGCACTCAATCGCCAAAAAGAAAAAAGCCAGCAGGTATTCACTGCTGGCGTGGCGATTAACACCAATACTCAGTCACACATGATGTCTGCAAATCAGTAGTCAAAGTAACTCCCCTCCCACGGTATCCGTTCTTCAGGCATGACTAAACGTTGTAGAACGCTTAACCCGCGAAGCCAGCACATCTTCTCTGTCACGATAAAATAGTGCCGATAAAACTGACGCATGGGATACCTCATTGCTTCATCGTTAAGAATTATTGACTTAATATAGGGAAAATAAAATTGCTGACTTTTGCGCAGGAGTTCCCCTTTTATGCCATCTGCTCGTCTGCAACAACAGTTCATCCGCCTGTGGCAATGCTGCGAGGGTAAATCGCAGGAGACAACGCTGAACGAATTGGCGGAGTTATTGAGCTGCTCCCGCCGTCATATGCGCACCCTGCTCAACACCATGCAGGATCGCGGCTGGCTGACGTGGGAAGCGGAAGTCGGGCGCGGCAAACGCTCGCGTTTAACGTTTCTCTATACCGGGCTGGCGCTACAACAACAGCGGGCAGAGGACTTACTGGAACAGGATCGTATCGACCAACTGGTGCAACTCGTTGGTGATAAAACCGCTGTGCGGCAAATGCTGGTTTCTCATCTGGGGCGTAGCTTCCGTCAGGGGCGGCACATCCTGCGCGTCCTCTACTATCGTCCGTTGCGTAACCTGCTGCCTGGCAGCGCATTACGCCGTTCCGAAACGCATATCGCCCGGCAAATCTTCAGCGCATTAACCCGCATAAATGAGGAAAATGGGGAACTGGAAGCGGACATCGCCCACCACTGGCAACAAATTTCCCCGCTTCACTGGCGTTTCTTTTTACGTCCGGGAGTTCATTTTCATCATGGGCGTGAACTGGAAATGGACGACGTGATCGCCTCGTTGAAACGGATCAATACGCTGCCGCTCTATTCGCATATTGCTGAAATTGTATCGCCGACGCTCTGGACGCTGGATATCCATCTCACACAGCCAGATCGCTGGTTGCCGTTACTGCTGGGGCAAGTTCCGGCGATGATCCTGCCGCGCGAATGGGAAAACCTCAGCAACTTTGCCAGCCATCCGATCGGCACCGGTCCGTATGCGGTAATGCGTAACAGCGCCAATCAACTGAAAATTCAGGCATTCGATGACTTCTTCGGTTATCGGGCGCTAATCGACGAGGTTAACGTCTGGGTCTTGCCGGAAATTGCCGACGAGCCAGCCGGAGGGCTGATGCTGAAAGGGCCGCAGGGCGAGGAAAAAGAGATTGAAAGCCGCCTGGAGGAAGGTTGCTATTATTTACTGTTCGACAGCCGCACCCATCGCGGGGCGAATCAGCAAGTCAGAGACTGGGTAAGCTATGTGCTTTCGCCGACCAATCTGGTTTATTTCGCCGAGGAACAGTACCAGCAACTGTGGTTCCCGGCTTATGGAATGCTCCCCCGTTGGCACCATGCCCGCCCCACGCATTGCGAAAAACCCGCCGGGCTGGAACATCTCACCCTGACCTTTTACCAGGATCATATTGAACATCGGGTAATTGCCAGGATCATGCAGCAAATTCTGGCAAGTCATCATGTCACGCTGGAAATCAAAGAGATCAGCTACGATCAGTGGCACGAAGGTGAGATCGAAAGCGACATCTGGCTTAACAGCGCCAACTTTACGCTACCGCTGGATTTTTCGCTGTTCGCGCACTTGTGCGAGGTGCCGCTGCTACAACACTGTATTCCGATCGACTGGCAAACCGACGCCGCCCGCTGGCGCAATGGCGAGATGAATCTGGCGAACTGGTGCCAGCAACTGGTCGCCAGCAAAGCAATGGTGCCGCTGATCCATCACTGGCTGATTATTCAGGGGCAACGCAGTATGCGCGGCCTGCGCATGAATACCCTCGGCTGGTTCGATTTTAAATCAGCGTGGTTTGCGCCACCGGATCCATGATTGCTGGTTGATAACAAAATCACTACACTAACGCCGTTCTCAACGGGGTGCCACGCAGACGCGTGCGCTGAGAAAATACCCGTCGAACCTGATCCGGATAACGCCGGCGAAGGGATTTGAGGCTCCTTCTCAAGTCCTTTGCCACTCTTTTTTGAGGTGCAAAGTGTTAAAAAAATGTCTTCCCCTGCTGTTGCTGTGCGCAGCGCCCGTTTTCGCTAAACCCGTTCTGACTGTTTATACCTACGACTCCTTTGCCGCCGACTGGGGGCCTGGTCCGGTGGTCAAAAAAGCCTTTGAAGCCGACTGTAATTGCGAACTGAAACTGGTGGCGCTGGAAGATGGCGTCTCACTACTCAACCGTCTGCGGATGGAAGGCAAAAACAGTAAAGCCGATGTGGTGCTGGGGCTGGATAACAACCTGTTAGACGCCGCCAGCAAAACCGGGTTGTTTGCCAAAAGCGGTGTGGCAGCGGATGCTGTTAATGTTCCCGGCGGCTGGAATAATGACACTTTCGTACCATTTGATTACGGCTACTTCGCCTTCGTTTATGACAAGAACAAACTGAAAAATCCGCCGCAAAGCCTGAAAGAGCTGGTTGAAAGCGATCAAAACTGGCGGGTGATTTATGAAGATCCGCGCACCAGTACACCGGGGCTGGGTCTGCTGTTGTGGATGCAAAAAGTCTACGGCAATGACGCCCCGCAGGCCTGGCAGAAGCTGGCGAAGAAAACCGTCACGGTCACCAAAGGCTGGAGCGAAGCCTATGGCCTGTTTTTAAAAGGCGAAAGCGATCTGGTACTGAGTTACACCACCTCTCCGGCTTATCACATTCTCGAAGAGAAGAAAGATAACTACGCCGCCGCGAACTTTAGCGAAGGTCACTATCTGCAAGTGGAAGTTGCCGCCCGCACCGCTGCCAGCAAGCAGCCGGAGCTGGCGCGAAAATTCCTCCAGTTTATGGTTTCTCCGGCTTTCCAGAATGCGATCCCAACCGGCAACTGGATGTATCCGGTGGCAAACGTCACGCTGCCTGCCGGATTTGAACAATTGACCAAACCGGCAAACACGCTGGAGTTCACGCCAGCCGAAGTGGCGGCACAACGTCAGGCATGGATTAGCGAATGGCAACGCGCCGTCAGCCGTTAATTCCCGGCTGGTTAATTCCAGGCGTAAGCGCCGCTACGCTTGTGGTGGCGGTTGCACTGGCGGCGTTTCTCGCCCTGTGGTGGAACGCACCGCAGGGTGACTGGGTGGCAGTCTGGCAGGACAGCTACCTGTGGCATGTAGTGCGCTTCTCCTTCTGGCAGGCGTTTCTCTCGGCGCTGCTTTCTGTCGTGCCCGCGATATTCCTTGCCCGCGCCCTCTATCGCAGGCGCTTTCCTGGGCGACTGGCGCTGCTGCGTCTGTGCGCAATGACCTTGATCCTTCCGGTGCTGGTCGCCGTTTTTGGTATTCTTAGCGTCTATGGTCGCCAGGGCTGGCTGGCAGCACTCAGCCAATCGCTCGGTCTGGAGTGGACCTTTTCGCCCTACGGCCTGCAAGGCATTTTGCTGGCCCATGTGTTTTTTAATCTGCCGATGGCTAGCCGTTTATTACTTCAGGCACTGGAAAACATTCCCGGCGAACAACGTCAACTTGCCGCACAGCTTGGGATGCGCGGCTGGCATTTCTTTCGTTTCGTCGAATGGCCGTGGTTACGGCGACAAATCCCGCCGGTTGCCGCGCTTATCTTTATGCTCTGTTTCGCCAGCTTCGCCACCGTGCTATCGCTGGGCGGCGGTCCGCAGGCGACCACTATCGAGCTGGCTATTTATCAGGCGCTGAGTTACGACTACGATCCTGCCCGCGCGGCGATGCTGGCGCTGATCCAGATGGTGTGTTGCCTTGGGCTGGTGCTGCTGAGTCAACGACTAAGTAAGGCCATTGCGCCCGGCACCACGCTGCTGCAAGGCTGGCGCGACCCGGACGATCGTCTGCATAGCCGCATTTGCGACACTGTGTTAATTGTGCTGGCGCTGCTGCTGTTGCTGCCACCGTTACTGGCGGTGATCGTCGATGGGGTAAATCGCCAGTTGCCGGAAGTGCTGGCACAACCGATGCTGTGGCAGGCGCTGTGGACCTCGTTGCGTATTGCGCTGGCGGCAGGTGTATTGTGTGTAGTGCTGACCATGATGCTGTTATGGAGCAGTCGCGAACTGCAGGCGCGGCAAAAAATACTGGCGGGTCAGGCGCTGGAGATGAGCGGAATGCTAATCCTCGCCATGCCGGGTATTGTGCTGGCAACGGGTTTCTTTTTGCTGCTCAACAACACTACTGGCCTGCCGCAATCTGCTGACGGCATTGTGATTTTCACCAATGCGTTAATGGCCATCCCTTACGCGCTGAAGGTGCTGGAAAACCCGATGCGCGATATTACCGCCCGCTACAGCATGTTGTGTCAGTCGCTGGGCATTGAAGGCTGGTCGCACTTAAAAGTGGTGGAACTGCGCGCCCTGAAACGTCCGCTGGCGCAGGCGCTGGCCTTTGCCTGCGTACTGTCGATTGGTGATTTTGGCGTGGTGGCGTTGTTCGGTAACGATGATTTCCGCACCCTGCCGTTTTATCTCTACCAGCAAATTGGCTCATACCGCAGCCAGGACGGCGCGGTCACCGCGTTAATTCTGCTGCTGCTCTGTTTTATGCTGTTTACCGTGATTGAAAAACTACCGGGGCGAAATGTTAAAACTGACTGATATCACCTGGCTTTACCACCATTTACCGATGCGTTTTAGCCTAACGGTGGAACGCGGCGAGCAGGTGGCGATCCTCGGGCCAAGCGGCGCGGGTAAAAGTACCCTGCTGAATTTGATCGCCGGCTTTCTGACGCCAGCCAGTGGTTCGCTGACTATCAACGGCGTTGATCACGCCACGACGCCGCCGTCACGCCGTCCGGTGTCGATGCTGTTTCAGGAGAACAACCTGTTCAGTCACCTGACGGTCGCGCAGAACATCGGGCTGGGGTTGAATCCGGGATTGAAGCTGAACGCGGTACAGCAGGAGAAAATGCACGCTATCGCCCGTCAAATGGGGATTGATAATTTAATGGCACGGTTACCAGGTGAGCTTTCCGGCGGTCAACGGCAGCGCGTGGCGTTAGCGCGTTGTCTGGTACGCGAACAGCCGATTTTATTGCTTGATGAACCGTTCTCCGCGCTCGATCCGGCGTTACGTCAGGAGATGTTGACGCTGGTGAGCACGAGCTGCCAGCAACAAAAAATGACGCTGTTGATGGTATCGCACAGTGTGGAAGATGCGGCGCGGATCGCCACGCGCTCGGTGGTGGTCGCCGACGGGCGCATCGCCTGGCAGGGTAAGACTGATGAGTTGTTGAGCGGTAAGGCGAGTGCTTCGGCGCTGTTGGGAATTACAGGTTAAAAGCGCACGGACAGTCCCCTCGCCCGTCTGGGGAGAGGGTTAGGGTGAGGGGAACAAACCAGTGCCGGTGCGAACTATCCCCTAAACCCCAACCACTTTCCGCAAAATATCGATATACACCGGCATCAACGGATGGCGAATTAACACCACCAGCGCCACCACGCCAATGGCAGATATCAACGGTGTCAGCCACAACAAATGACCACGCGACAAATAATGACTTAAACGGTCAGTTGCTTTACCGCTGCGCCATAACCGCCAACACAGCCAGCCGCCAACCCACAAAAACACCGCCGTCGCCAGCAACAGCCACTTAAACTCACCGCTCTGCATCCCGGCAGGAATATCAATCGCCGCGCCCGCCAGAATCCCCGGCAGGAAGTAAAACGGCGGCCACAACAAACAGCCGATAATATTTGGCGTGATAAATTTCGCCACCGGCAGATCCAGCATCCCCGCCACCATTGGCACCAGCGGACGCGTCGGGCCGACAAAACGACCGACCAGAATGGTGAACATGCTGTGCTGATGCAGCGCATGTTCGGTTTTGTCGAGTAGTGCTTTGTTTTTCTTCAGAAATGACCAGCGATGCAACGGCTTTTTAAAACGCCAGCCCAGCCAGAAGGAGATCCAGTCGCCCATCAGGCAGCCAATAATCCCTGCCAGCCAGGCGTGCCAGAAACTTAACTCGCCACTGCCAATCAGCACCCCCAGCCCCGCCATCAGCACCGTACCGGGTAGAATCAACCCGACCAGCGCCAGCGACTCCAGAAAAGCCACCAATAACACCGCCATCAATGAGTACACGGTGGATTGGGTAATAAAGTGTTCCAGCAATGCTTGCATAATGTGCCTGTCAAAGGGACGAAGCAGGGATTCTGCAAACCCATTGCCACTCCGTCAAGCCATCAATTGTCTGATTCGTTACCAGTTATGACAACCTGACAGCTACATCATTCACTTTTTCTTCACAACCGGCACGGAACTCACTCGGACTCGCCCCTGTACATTTTTTAAATACCCGCGAGAAATAGAGCTGATCATCAAAGCCAACATTGCGCCCGACAGTGGCGATAGGCATCCGGGTGGTGCTCAAAAGCAGCTTCGCCTGACTAATGCGTTGATCCTCGCGCCAGCTTAAGACGCTAATCCCTAACTGCTGGCGGAACAAATGCGACAGACGCGACGGCGACAGGCAAACATGCTGCGCGACGCTGGCGATATCAAAATTGCTGTCCGCCAGGTGATCGCTAATGTACTGACAAGCCTCGCGTACCCGATTATCCATCGGCGGATGGAGCGACTCATTTATTGCTTCCATGCGCCGCAGTAACAATTGCTCAAGAAGATTTATCGCCAGCAACTCCGAATAGCGCCCTTCCCCTTGCCCGGCATTAATGATTTGCCCGAACAAGTCGCTGAAATGCGGCTGGTGCGCTTCATCCGGGCGAAAGAAACCGGTATTGGCAAATATCGACGGCCAGTTAAGCCATTCGTGCCAGTAGGCGCGCGGACGAAAGTAAACCCACTGGTGATACCATTCACGAGCCTCCGGATGACGGCCGTAGTGATGAATTTCTCCCGGCGGGAACAGCAAAATATCGCCCGGCCGGCAGACAAATTCTCGTCCCTGATTTTTCACCACCCCCTGTCCACGAATGGTGAGGTTGAGAATATAACCTTTCATTCCCAGCGGTCGGTCGATAAAAAAATCGAGATAACCGTTGGCCTCAATCGGCGTTAAACCCGCCACCAGATGGGCGTTAAACGAGTAACCCGGCAGCAGGGGATCATTTTGCGCTTCAGCCATACTTTTCATACTCCCGCCAATCAGAGAAGAAACCAATTGTCCATATTGCATTAAACATCATCAGCATTGCGTCTCTGGTGGGCTATCTTCACTAATCCAACCGACAACCCCGCTTGTGAAAAGCATTTTGTAACAAGGAGGGACGAAAGCCATGACAAAAACGCGTAACAAAAGTGTCTATAATCGCGGCAGAAAAGTCCACATTGATTATTTGCACGGCGTCACACTTTGCTATGCAATAGCATTTTTATCCATAAGATTAGCGAATACTGCCTGACTGTTTTTATCGCAACTCTCTACTGTTTCTCCATACCCGTTTTTTTGGATGGAGTGAAACGATGGCGATTGCAATTGGCCTCGATTTTGGCAGTGATTCTGTGCGAGCTTTGGCGGTGGAATGCGCCACCGGTGAAGAGATCGCCACCAGCGTAGAGTGGTATCCCCGCTGGCAAAAAGGGCAATATTGTGACGGCCCGAATAACCAGTTCCGTCATCATCCGCGTGACTACATTGAGTCAATGGAAGCGGCGCTGAAAACCGTACTGGCAGAGCTTAGCGCCGAACAACGGGCTGAAGTGGTCGGTATTGGCGTGGACAGCACCGGCTCCACCCCTGCGCCAATCGACGCCGACGGCAACGTGCTGGCGCTGCGCCCGGAGTTTGCCGAAAATCCGAACGCGATGTTCGTATTGTGGAAAGACCACACAGCGGTTGAAGAAGCAGAAGAGATCACTCGCCTGTGTCATGCACCGGGCAAAGTTGACTATTCTCGCTATATTGGCGGTATTTATTCCAGCGAATGGTTCTGGGCGAAAATTCTCCACGTTACCCGTCAGGACAGCGCCGTTGCGCAATCTGCCGCATCGTGGATTGAGCTGTGCGACTGGGTCCCTGCCCTACTTTCCGGCACCACGCGCCCGCAGGATATCCGTCGCGGACGTTGCAGCGCCGGGCATAAATCACTGTGGCATGAAAGCTGGGGCGGCCTGCCACCAGCCAGTTTCTTTGATGAGCTGGATCCGATCCTCAACCGTCATTTACCTTCCCCATTGTTCACTGACACCTGGACTGCCGATATTCCGGTGGGCACCTTATGCCCGGAATGGGCGCAGCGTCTCGGTTTGCCTGAAAGCGTAGTGATTTCCGGCGGCGCGTTTGACTGCCATATGGGCGCGGTCGGCGCGGGCGCACAGCCTAACGCGCTGGTAAAAGTTATCGGCACTTCCACCTGCGACATTCTGATTGCCGACAAACAGAGCGTTGGCGAGCGTGCGGTGAAAGGCATTTGCGGTCAGGTTGATGGCAGCGTGGTGCCTGGATTTATCGGTCTGGAAGCAGGCCAGTCGGCATTTGGTGATATCTACGCCTGGTTTGGTCGCGTACTCGGCTGGCCGCTGGAACAGCTTGCCGCCCAGCATCCGGAACTGAAAGAGCAAATCAACGCCAGCCAGAAACAACTGCTTCCGGCGCTGACCGAAGCATGGGCCAAAAATCCGTCTCTGGATCACCTGCCGGTGGTGCTCGACTGGTTTAACGGCCGCCGCACACCGAACGCTAACCAACGCCTGAAAGGGGTGATTACCGATCTGAACCTCGCTACCGACGCTCCGCTGCTGTTCGGCGGTTTGATTGCCGCCACCGCCTTTGGCGCACGCGCAATCATGGAGTGCTTCACCGATCAGGGAATCGCCGTCAATAACGTGATGGCGCTGGGCGGCATCGCGCGGAAAAACCAGGTCATTATGCAGGCCTGCTGCGACGTGCTGAATCGCCCGCTGCAAATTGTTGCCTCTGACCAGTGCTGTGCGCTCGGTGCGGCAATTTTCGCTGCCGTCGCCGCAAAAGTGCACGCAGACATCCCATCAGCACAGCAAAAAATGGCCAGTGCGGTAGAGAAAACCCTGCAACCGCGCAGCGAACAGGCACAACGCTTTGAACAGCTTTATCGCCGCTATCAGCAATGGGCGATGAGCGCCGAACAACACTATCTTCCAACTTCCGCCCCGGCACAGGCTGCCCAGGCCGTTCCGACTCTATAAGGACACGAAAATGACGATTTTTGATAATTATGAAGTGTGGTTTGTCATTGGTAGCCAGCATCTGTATGGCCCGGAAACCCTGCGTCAGGTCACCCAACATGCCGAGCACGTCGTTAAGGCGCTAAATACAGAAGCGAAAGTGCCCTGCAAACTGGTGCTGAAACCGCTGGGCACCACGCCGGATGAAATCACTGCTATTTGCCGCGACGCCAATTACGACGATCGTTGCGCCGGTCTGGTGGTGTGGTTGCACACTTTCTCCCCGGCAAAAATGTGGATCAACGGCCTGACCATGCTCAACAAACCGTTGCTGCAATTCCACACCCAGTTCAACGCGGCGCTGCCGTGGGACAGCATCGACATGGACTTTATGAACCTGAACCAGACCGCGCACGGCGGCCGCGAGTTCGGCTTCATCGGCGCGCGTATGCGTCAGCAACATGCCGTCGTTACCGGTCACTGGCAGGATAAACAAGCGCATGAGCGTATCGGCTCCTGGATGCGCCAGGCGGTATCTAAACAGGATACCCGTCATCTGAAAGTCTGCCGTTTTGGCGACAACATGCGTGAAGTGGCGGTCACTGACGGCGATAAAGTTGCCGCGCAGATCAAGTTCGGTTTCTCCGTCAATACCTGGGCGGTTGGCGATCTGGTGCAGGTGGTGAACTCCATCAGCGATGGCGATGTTAACGCGCTGGTCGATGAGTATGAAAGCAGCTACATCATGACGCCTGCCACACAAATCCACGGCGAAAAACGGCAGAACGTGCTGGAAGCGGCGCGTATTGAGCTGGGGATGAAGCGTTTCCTGGAACAAGGTGGCTTCCACGCGTTCACCACCACCTTTGAAGATTTGCACGGCCTGAAACAGCTTCCTGGTCTGGCCGTACAGCGTCTGATGCAGCAGGGCTACGGCTTTGCGGGCGAAGGCGACTGGAAAACAGCCGCCCTGCTTCGCATCATGAAGGTGATGTCAACCGGTCTGCAGGGCGGCACCTCCTTTATGGAGGATTACACCTATCACTTCGAGAAAGGTAATGACCTGGTGCTCGGCTCCCATATGCTGGAAGTCTGCCCGTCGATTGCCGTAGAAGAGAAACCGATCCTCGACGTTCAGCATCTCGGTATTGGTGGTAAGGACGATCCTGCCCGCCTGATCTTCAACACTCAAACCGGTCCGGCCATTGTCGCCAGCCTGATTGATCTCGGCGATCGTTACCGTCTGCTGGTTAACTGCATCGACACGGTGAAAACCCCGCACACCCTGCCGAAACTGCCGGTGGCGAATGCGCTGTGGAAAGCGCAACCGGATCTGCCAACTGCTTCCGAAGCGTGGATCCTCGCTGGTGGCGCGCACCATACCGTCTTCAGCCATGCGCTGAACCTCAACGATATGCGCCAGTTCGCCGAGATGCACGACATTGAAATCACGGTGATTGATAACGACACCCGCCTGCCAGCGTTTAAAGACGCGCTGCGCTGGAACGAAGTGTATTACGGATTTCGTCGCTAAGTAGCCGCATCAGGTATGTAACGCCTGATGCGACGCTGACGCGTCTTATCAGGCCTACACGCTGCGATTTTGTAGGCCGGATAAGCAAAGCGCATCCGGCACGAAGGAGTCAACATGTTAGAAGATCTCAAACGCCAGGTATTAGAAGCCAACCTGGCGCTGCCAAAACACAACCTGGTCACGCTGACCTGGGGCAACGTCAGCGCCGTTGATCGCGAGCGCGGCGTCTTTGTGATCAAACCTTCCGGCGTCGATTACAGCACCATGACCGCCGACGATATTGTCGTGGTCAGCATCGAAACCGGTGAAGTGGTTGAAGGGACGAAAAAGCCCTCCTCCGACACGCCAACTCACCGGTTGCTCTATCAGGCATTCCCGTCCATTGGTGGCATTGTGCATACGCACTCCCGCCATGCCACTATCTGGGCGCAGGCAGGTCAGTCGATTCCGGCAACCGGCACCACCCACGCCGACTATTTCTACGGCACCATTCCCTGTACGCGTAAAATGACCGATGCGGAAATCAACGGTGAATATGAGTGGGAAACCGGTAACGTCATCGTTGAAACTTTCAAAAAACAGGGGATCGACGCGGCGCAAATGCCAGGCGTGCTGGTGCATTCTCACGGTCCATTTGCGTGGGGTAAAAATGCCGAAGATGCGGTGCACAACGCCATCGTGCTGGAAGAAGTCGCTTATATGGGGATTTTCTGCCGCCAGTTAGCGCCGCAGTTACCGGATATGCAACAAACGTTGCTGGATAAGCACTATCTGCGTAAGCATGGCGCAAAAGCCTATTACGGCCAGTAATGACTGTATAAAACCACAGCCAGTCAACCAAAACCAGGCTATACTCAAGCCTGGTTTTTTATTGGATTTTCAGCGTGGCGCAGGCAGGTTTTATCTTAACCCGACACTGGCGGGATACCCCGCAAGGAACCGAAGTTTCCTTTTGGTTAGCGACGGACAACGGGCCGTTGCAGGTTACGCTTGCGCCGCAAGAGTCCGTGGCGTTTATTCCTGCCGATCACATTCCCCGCGCTCAGCAAATTTTACGTGGTGAGCAAGGCTTTCGCCTGACGCCGCTGGCTTTAAAGGATTTTCACCGCCAGCCGGTGTATGGCCTTTACTGTCGCGCCCATCGCCAGTTGATGAATTACGAAAAGCGCCTGCGTGAAAGTGGCGTTACCGTTTACGAGGCCGATGTGCGCCCGCCTGAACGCTATCTGATGGAGCGGTTTATTACCGCTCCGGTGTGGGTCGAAGGTGATTTGCGTGATGGCGCTATCGTTAATGCACGTCTGAAACCGCATCCCGACTACCGCCCGCCGCTCAAGTGGGTCTCTATAGATATTGAAACCACCCGTCACGGCGAGCTGTACTGTATCGGCCTGGAAGGTTGCGGGCAGCGCATCGTTTATATGCTGGGGCCAGAGAATGGCGACGCCTCCGCGCTCGATTTTGAACTGGAATACGTCGCCAGTCGCCCACAGCTACTGGAAAAACTCAACGCCTGGTTTACCAACTACGATCCTGATGTGATCATCGGCTGGAACGTGGTGCAGTTTGATCTGCGAATGCTGCAAA
Source organism: Escherichia sp. 93.0816 (assembly GCF_013368855.2). Lineage (NCBI taxonomy): Bacteria > Pseudomonadati > Pseudomonadota > Gammaproteobacteria > Enterobacterales > Enterobacteriaceae > Escherichia > Escherichia sp. 93.0816. The sequence goes on from NZ_JABWNC020000002.1 coordinate 158,171, forward strand.
AACATGCCGAGCGTTACCGCATTCCGCTGCGTCTGGGGCGCGATAACAGCGAGCTGGAGTGGCGCGAGCACGGTTTTAAAAACGGTGTTTTTTTTGCCCAGGCCAAAGGCCGGCTAATTATCGACGGTATCGAGGCGCTGAAATCCGCGTTCTGGAATTTCTCTTCATTCTCGCTGGAAACCGTCGCCCAGGAGCTGTTAGGCGAAGGAAAATCTATCGATAACCCGTGGGATCGGATGGACGAAATTGACCGCCGTTTCGCCGAAGATAAACCCGCACTGGCGACTTATAACCTGAAAGATTGCGAACTGGTGACGCAGATCTTCCACAAAACTGAAATCATGCCGTTTTTGCTCGAACGAGCGACGGTTAACGGCCTGCCGGTAGACCGCCACGGGGGCTCGGTGGCGGCGTTTGGTCATCTCTATTTCCCGCGAATGCATCGCGCCGGATATGTCGCGCCCAATCTCGGCGAAGTTCCACCGCACGCCAGCCCTGGCGGCTACGTGATGGATTCGCGACCAGGGCTGTATGATTCGGTGCTGGTGCTGGACTACAAAAGCCTGTACCCATCAATCATCCGCACTTTTCTGATTGATCCCGTCGGGCTGGTGGAAGGCATGGCGCAGCCCGATCCAGAGCACAGTACCGAAGGTTTTCTCGAAGCCTGGTTCTCGCGGGAAAAACATTGCCTGCCAGAGATCGTAACTAACATCTGGCATGGACGCGATGAAGCCAAACGTCAGGGCAATAAGCCGCTGTCGCAGGCACTGAAAATCATCATGAATGCCTTTTATGGCGTGCTTGGTACGACCGCCTGCCGATTCTTCGATCCGCGCCTGGCGTCGTCGATCACCATGCGTGGTCATCAGATCATGCGACAAACCAAAGCGTTAATTGAAGCGCAAGGCTATGACGTGATCTATGGCGATACCGATTCAACGTTTGTCTGGCTGAAAGGCGCACATTGCGAAGAAGAGGCGGCGAAAATCGGTCGTGCACTGGTGCAGCACGTTAACGCCTGGTGGGCGGAAACGCTGCAAAAACAACGGCTGACCAGTGCGCTGGAACTGGAGTATGAAACTCATTTCTGCCGTTTTCTGATGCCAACTATTCGCGGAGCCGATACCGGCAGTAAAAAGCGTTATGCCGGGCTGATTCAGGAGGGCGACAAGCAGCGGATGGTGTTTAAAGGGCTGGAAACCGTGCGTACCGACTGGACGCCACTGGCTCAGCAGTTTCAGCAGGAGCTGTATTTGCGCATCTTTCGCAACGAGCCATATCAGGATTATATCCGCGAGACCATCGACAAACTGATGGCAGGTGAACTGGATGCGCGGCTGGTTTACCGTAAACGCCTTCGCCGCCCACTGAGCGAATATCAGCGTAATGTGCCGCCTCATGTACGCGCCGCTCGCCTTGCCGATGAGGAAAACCAAAAGCGCGGACGCCCCTTGCAATATCAGAACCGAGGCACCATTAAATATGTCTGGACTACTAACGGCCCGGAGCCGCTGGACTATCAACGTTCACCGCTGGATTACGAACACTATCTGACCCGCCAGCTTCAACCGGTGGCGGAAGGAATACTCCCCTTTATTGAGGATAATTTTGCTACACTTATGACCGGGCAACTTGGGCTATTTTGAGCAAAAAAAAGAGTTCGCCAGATACCATTTTGATGCGTGACGAATCCTTTGCCATCCAGTACCATAGCGCCCTTTCCATTCCTGGACCTGAATAACGCCACTACCACATAAGCCCGGTAGCGGGTAGTTATTGCCTGCAATTAAAGATATAGAGCCGAACACATATGCCTTTTACACTTGGTCAACGCTGGATCAGCGATACAGAAAGCGAATTGGGACTTGGAACCGTTGTCGCGGTGGATGCGCGAACTGTCACTCTGCTTTTCCCATCTACTGGTGAAAACCGTCTGTACGCACGCAGTGATTCCCCCGTGACCCGCGTGATGTTCAACCCTGGTGATACCATTACCAGCCACGACGGCTGGCAGATGCAAGTCGAAGAAGTAAAAGAAGAAAATGGCTTGCTGACCTATATCGGTACTCGCCTGGATACTGAAGAAGCCGGCGTGGCCCTGCGTGAAGTTTTCCTTGATAGCAAACTGGTGTTCAGCAAACCGCAAGACCGCCTGTTTGCCGGGCAGATCGACCGTATGGATCGCTTTGCGCTGCGTTATCGCGCACGTAAGTATTCCAGCGAACAGTTCCGTATGCCGTACAGCGGCCTGCGCGGTCAGCGTACCAGCCTGATCCCGCACCAGCTCAACATCGCTCATGATGTTGGCCGCCGCCACGCGCCGCGCGTCCTGCTGGCTGACGAAGTAGGTTTAGGGAAAACCATTGAAGCCGGGATGATCCTGCATCAGCAGTTGCTCTCTGGCGCTGCAGAACGCGTATTGATTATCGTCCCGGAAACTTTACAGCATCAGTGGCTGGTAGAAATGCTGCGCCGTTTCAACCTGCGCTTTGCCCTGTTTGATGATGAGCGTTACGCCGAAGCCCAGCACGATGCCTACAACCCGTTCGACACCGAACAGCTGGTGATTTGCTCGCTGGATTTTGCCCGCCGCAGCAAACAGCGTCTGGAACATCTCTGTGAAGCTGAGTGGGACCTGCTGGTCGTCGATGAAGCGCACCACCTGGTGTGGAGCGAAGATGCGCCAAGCCGTGAATATCAGGCCATTGAACAACTGGCAGAGCATGTGCCTGGCGTTCTGCTGCTGACTGCGACCCCGGAACAACTGGGGATGGAAAGCCACTTCGCCCGTCTGCGTCTGCTGGACCCGAACCGTTTCCACGATTTCGCGCAATTCGTTGAAGAGCAGAAAAATTATCGTCCGGTTGCGGACGCCGTTGCCATGCTGCTGGCAGGTAATAAACTGAGCAATGACGAACTGAACATGCTCGGTGAGATGATCGGCGAACAGGATATCGAGCCGCTGTTGCAGGCAGCAAACAGCGACAGCGAAGATGCCCAGAGCGCCCGTCAGGAGCTGGTTTCGATGCTGATGGATCGCCACGGTACCAGCCGCGTGCTGTTCCGTAACACCCGTAACGGCGTAAAAGGCTTCCCGAAACGCGAGCTGCACACCATTAAGCTGCCGCTGCCGACGCAGTATCAGACGGCTATTAAAGTGTCTGGCATTATGGGCGCACGTAAAAGTGCGGAAGACCGCGCACGCGATATGCTCTACCCGGAGCGTATTTATCAGGAATTTGAAGGCGATAACGCCACCTGGTGGAACTTCGACCCGCGCGTTGAGTGGCTGATGGGCTATCTGACCAGCCATCGCTCACAGAAAGTGCTGGTGATCTGCGCTAAAGCCGCCACCGCGCTGCAACTGGAGCAGGTGCTGCGCGAGCGTGAAGGTATTCGCGCAGCGGTGTTCCACGAAGGCATGTCGATTATCGAACGTGACCGCGCAGCCGCATGGTTCGCCGAAGAAGACACCGGCGCACAGGTGCTGCTGTGCTCGGAAATCGGTTCTGAAGGGCGTAACTTCCAGTTCGCCAGCCACATGGTAATGTTCGATCTGCCGTTCAACCCAGACCTGCTGGAACAGCGTATTGGTCGTCTGGATCGTATCGGTCAGGCGCACGATATTCAGATCCACGTACCTTATCTGGAGAAAACCGCTCAGTCAGTGCTGGTGCGCTGGTATCACGAAGGTCTGGATGCCTTCGAGCACACCTGCCCGACCGGACGCACTATTTACGACAGCGTGTATAACGATCTGATTAACTACCTGGCTTCACCCGATCAAACCGAAGGCTTTGACGATCTGATCAAAAACTGCCGCGAGCAACACGAAGCCCTGAAAGCACAACTGGAGCAGGGTCGTGACCGCCTGCTGGAGATCCACTCCAACGGTGGCGAAAAAGCCCAGGCACTGGCAGAAAGCATTGAAGAGCAGGATGACGATACCAACCTGATCGCCTTCGCCATGAATCTGTTCGATATTATTGGTATCAATCAGGACGATCGCGGCGACAACATGATCGTGCTGACACCGTCCGATCACATGCTGGTGCCGGACTTCCCTGGTCTGTCGGAAGATGGCATCACCATCACCTTTGATCGTGAAGTGGCGCTGGCGCGTGAAGATGCGCAGTTTATTACCTGGGAACATCCGCTGATCCGCAACGGGCTGGATCTGATCCTTTCTGGCGATACCGGTAGCAGCACGATTTCACTGTTGAAAAATAAAGCGTTGCCGGTAGGTACGCTATTGGTGGAGCTGATTTACGTGGTTGAAGCACAAGCGCCGAAGCAGTTGCAGCTTAACCGCTTCCTGCCGCCGACGCCGGTACGTATGCTGTTGGATAAAAACGGCAACAACCTGGCGGCACAGGTAGAGTTTGAAACCTTTAACCGTCAGCTTAACGCAGTGAATCGCCACACCGGTAGCAAGCTGGTTAACGCCGTACAGCAAGAAGTTCACGCTATCCTGCAACTGGGTGAAGCGCAGATTGAGAAGTCTGCCCGTGCACTGATCGATGCGGCGCGTAACGAAGCTGACGAAAAACTGTCTGCGGAACTGTCGCGTCTGGAAGCACTGCGCGCGGTGAACCCGAACATTCGTGACGACGAACTGACCGCCATTGAGAGCAACCGTCAGCAGGTGATGGAAAGCCTGGATCAGGCAGGCTGGCGTCTGGATGCCCTGCGTTTAATCGTTGTGACGCATCAGTAACGGAGCCAAAAATGGGGATGGAAAACTACAATCCACCGCAGGAACCCTGGCTGGTTATCCTGTATCAGGATGACCACATTATGGTGGTCAACAAGCCGAGCGGTTTGTTGTCTGTGCCGGGGCGTCTGGAAGAGCACAAAGACAGCGTGATGACGCGCATTCAGCGTGATTATCCGCAGGCAGAATCGGTGCATCGTCTGGATATGGCCACCAGCGGCGTGATTGTAGTGGCGCTGACCAAAGCGGCGGAACGGGAATTAAAACGCCAGTTCCGCGAGCGCGAGCCGAAAAAGCAGTATGTGGCTCGCGTCTGGGGGCATCCATCCCCTGCGGAAGGTCTGGTGGATCTGCCGTTGATTTGCGACTGGCCAAACCGCCCGAAACAGAAAGTCTGTTACGAAACGGGTAAGCCTGCGCAGACAGAATATGAAGTGGTGGATTATGCGGCGGATAACACGGCAAGAGTGGTGTTAAAGCCGATTACCGGACGTTCGCATCAGCTACGTGTGCATATGCTGGCGCTGGGTCATCCGATTCTCGGCGATCGTTTTTATGCTTCACCAGAAGCCAGGGCGATGGCACCGCGTTTGCTGCTACATGCAGAGATGTTGACGATTACCCATCCGGCATATGGCAATAGTATGACGTTTAAGGCGCCTGCGGATTTTTAATAGTAACGCTGGCGCAGATCGGTTGGCCGGATAAGGCGTTCACGCCGCATCCGGCAATTTGTGCCGCCGGATGCGACGCGCCCGCGTCTTGTCAGGCCTACAATTTGAAACTTATTTAAATCCTTTCTGCTGCTTTATCAGCTCATACGCCTGCTGAATTTCCTGCGCTTTTTGCTTCGCCATCTCCATCATCTCTGGCGGTAAACCTTTCGCTACCAGCTTATCGGGATGGTGTTCGCTCATCAGCTTACGGTAGGCACGTTTAATGGTGGTTGCATCATCCGTCGGCTTCACGCCCAGCACGTTACAGGCATCCTCCAGCGTCGGGCCACGCTGCGCTTGCTGCCAGTTACCACCGCCAGACTGCTGCTGATAACCGCCGCCAAATTGCGCTCCGCCCTGCATCATGCGCAGAAACTGGTCAAACTGGGCGCGGGAGATCCCCAACTCTTCAGCAATCACATACAACACCGCCCGTTCGTTTGGATGCAGTGAACCATCGGCAAATGCGGCCTGAATCTGGATCTCCAGAAACATACGAATTAAGTCAAAACGACCAAAGCAGACACTGCGAAACTGACGCATCTTTTCGCGCAGCGGGTAATTGTCTGATTTTCCCACCCGGAATGCATTTTGCGCCGCAGTACGGGAAGCACCGTGTAAATTCATCCGATCCATGAGCAATGTGGCAATATGAATATCAGCCTCAGTAACACGTCCTTTGGATTTGGTTAAATGCCCCATTACTTCAAAAGTGGTGGCAAAAAACAGCGCCTGACGCTCGCGCTGGTTGGCGAACCACGCCATTTTGCGGCTGCGGGCTTTGTCAAACATATGGCCGATTAACAGACCTAATACAACGCCCCAAAAGCCGCCGCCCATCAGTAAGGCCACGGCCACGCCAATGATTTTTCCCCAATACTGCATATATTCCCCAAATCGACACACGGATATCAGGGCTATCTCCCACAATATAAAGGTGCTTTTACCGTTTTCCGGCTGCGGTCAATTGTGGGACATCGCCTATAATTTGCATTATCATACCTGTCATTCAATGCCGTGCCTAACACCACTGACGCTATTCGGACAGGATTAACACTAGCGTAGAGATGACGAGTACGTTAGTCTCTGACCGTTTGTCACGCGCAACGTTACCGATGATGGAACAATAAAATCAACGTATGAAAAAACGTATCCCCACTCTCCTGGCCACCATGATTGCCACCGCCCTTTATAGTCAACAGGGACTGGCAGCCGACCTCGCCTCACAGTGTATGTTGGGCGTGCCAAGCTATGACCGTCCTCTGGTACAGGGCGATACTAACGACTTACCCGTGACGATTAATGCTGACCACGCAAAGGGGAATTACCCCGATGACGCCGTGTTTACTGGCAGCGTAGATATCATGCAGGGTAACAGCCGTCTGCAGGCCGACGAAGTGCAGCTCCATCAAAAAGAGGCACCAGGACAACCGGAGCCGATACGTACTGTTGATGCGCTCGGTAATGTCCATTACGACGATAACCAGGTGATCCTCAAAGGGCCGAAAGGCTGGGCGAATCTGAACACCAAAGATACCAACGTCTGGGAAGGTGATTATCAGATGGTGGGTCGCCAGGGCCGTGGTAAAGCGGACCTGATGAAACAACGTGGCGAAAACCGCTACACCATTCTGGATAACGGTAGCTTTACTTCCTGTTTGCCAGGTTCTGATACCTGGAGCGTGGTAGGTAGCGAAATTATTCATGACCGCGAAGAACAAGTTGCGGAGATCTGGAACGCCCGCTTTAAGGTGGGTCCGGTTCCGATCTTTTACAGCCCGTATTTGCAGTTGCCGGTGGGTGATAAACGCCGTTCTGGTTTCTTGATCCCGAACGCCAAATACACCACCACCAACTACTTTGAGTTCTACCTGCCATATTACTGGAACATCGCGCCAAATATGGATGCCACCATCACGCCGCATTATATGCATCGTCGTGGCAACATCATGTGGGAGAACGAATTCCGTTATCTCACCCAGGCAGGCGCAGGCTTGATGGAACTGGATTATCTGCCTTCGGATAAAGTCTATGAAGATGAACATCCAGAAGATAGCAATTCACGCCGTTGGTTGTTCTACTGGCAACACTCCGGAGTGATGGACCAGGTTTGGCGCTTTAACATCGACTACACCAAAGTCAGCGATCCGACCTATTTCAACGATTTTGATAATAAATATGGTTCCAGTACCGATGGTTACGCAACGCAAAAATTCAGCGTTGGCTATGCGGTGCAGAACTTTGACGCTACGCTTTCGCATAAACAATTCCAGGTTTTTGATGATACCAGTGGCAACAGCTATGCCGCTGAACCGCAGTTAGACGTCAACTACTACCATAACGATCTCGGCCCTTTTGATACCCGAGTTTATGGTCAGGCAGTGCATTTTGTTAATACAAACAGCAATATGCCAGAGGCTACTCGCGTTCATCTGGAGCCGACGATCAATCTGCCGTTATCTAACACCTGGGGCAGTATCAATACCGAAGCGAAGCTACTGGCTACCCATTATCAGCAGACCAATCTCGACTGGTATAACAGCAACCCACAAAACAATAAGTTGGCAGATTCTGTTAACCGCGTAATGCCGCAATTTAAAGTTGACGGCAAAATGGTCTTCGAACGTGATATGGAAATGCTGGCGCCGGGTTACACCCAGACGCTGGAGCCGCGCGCTCAATACCTGTATGTGCCGTATCGCGATCAGAGCAAAATCTATAACTATGACTCCGCACTGTTGCAATCCGACTACTCAGGCCTGTTCCGGGACCGGAGTTATGGCGGTCTTGACCGTGTTGCTTCCGCAAACCAAGTGACGACCGGTATCACAACTCGCGTATATGATGATGCAGCCGTTGAACGTTTTAATATTTCCGTTGGTCAAATCTACTATTTCACGGAGTCTCGCACCGGCGATGACAACATAACATGGGAGAATGACGACAAAACGGGCTCACTGGTATGGGCAGGCGATACCTATTGGCGCATCTCCGAACGCTGGGGATTACGTGGCGGCATTCAGTACGATACTCGTCTGGATAACGTAGCCACCAGTAACACCAGTATTGAATACCGTCGTGATGAAGACCGTCTGGTACAGCTGAACTATCGCTATGCCAGCCCGGAATATATACAGGCGACACTGCCTAATTATTATTCCACATATGAACAATTTAAAAACGGTATTTCGCAGGTAGGCGCAGTCGCCAGCTGGCCAATCGCCGATCGTTGGTCAATTGTCGGGGCTTACTACTACGACACCAATGCGAACAAGCAAGCCGACTCTATGTTAGGCGTGCAATACAGCTCCTGCTGCTATGCGATTCGCGTCGGTTACGAGCGGAAGCTGAACGGTTGGGATAACGATAAACAACATGCGGTATATGACAACGCAATCGGCTTTAACATCGAACTTCGCGGCCTGAGCTCTAACTACGGTCTCGGTACGCAAGAGATGCTGCGTTCGAACATTCTGCCGTATCAAAACTCTTTGTGATTTGTTGATTTACCACGTAATCCGCAGTGCGGTTAATTGAAATGGAAAAAGTATGAAGAACTGGAAAACGCTGCTTCTCGGTATCGCGATTATCGCGAATACCAGTTTCGCTGCCCCCCAGGTAGTCGATAAAGTCGCAGCCGTCGTCAATAACGGCGTCGTGCTGGAAAGCGACGTTGATGGATTAATGCAGTCGGTAAAAATGAATGCCGCCCAGGCAAGGCAGCAACTTCCTGATGACGCGACGCTGCGCCACCAAATCATGGAGCGTTTGATCATGGATCAAATCCTCTTGCAGATGGGGCAGAAAATGGGAGTGAAAATCTCCGATGAGCAGCTCGATCAGGCGATTGCCAATATTGCCAAACAGAACAATATGACGCTGGATCAGATGCGCAGCCGTCTGGCCTACGATGGTCTGAACTACAACACCTATCGTAACCAGATCCGCAAAGAGATGATTATCTCTGAAGTGCGTAACAACGAAGTGCGTCGTCGCATCACCATCCTGCCGCAGGAAGTTGAAGCTCTGGCGCAACAAGTCGGTAATCAAAACGATGCCAGCACTGAGCTGAACTTAAGCCACATCCTGATCCCGCTGCCGGAAAACCCGTCTTCTGAGCAGGTAAACGAAGCGGAAACGCAGGCGCGTGCCATTGTCGATCAGGCTCGTAACGGCGCTGATTTCGGTAAACTGGCGATCGCTCACTCCGCCGATCAGCAGGCGCTGAACGGCGGTCAGATGGGCTGGGGTCGTATTCAGGAACTGCCGGGAATTTTCGCCCAGGCGTTAAGCACGGCGAAGAAAGGCGATATTGTTGGTCCGATTCGTTCTGGCGTTGGCTTCCATATTCTGAAAGTTAACGACCTGCGCGGCGAAAGCAAAAATATTTCGGTAACCGAAGTTCATGCTCGCCATATTCTGCTGAAACCGTCGCCGATCATGACTGACGAACAGGCCCGCGTGAAACTGGAGCAAATTGCAGCGGACATCAAGAGTGGTAAAACAACTTTTGCCGCTGCGGCGAAAGAGTTCTCTCAGGATCCTGGCTCTGCCAACCAGGGCGGCGATCTTGGCTGGGCAACGCCAGATATTTTCGATCCGGCCTTCCGTGACGCGTTGACCCGCCTGAATAAAGGTCAAATGAGTGCACCGGTTCACTCTTCATTCGGCTGGCATTTAATCGAACTGCTGGATACCCGTAATGTTGATAAAACCGACGCTGCGCAGAAAGATCGTGCTTATCGTATGCTGATGAACCGTAAGTTCTCGGAAGAAGCAGCAAGCTGGATGCAGGAACAACGCGCCAGCGCCTACGTTAAAATCCTGAGCAACTAATGGTTAAAACCCAACGTGTTGTGATCACTCCCGGCGAACCCGCCGGGATTGGCCCGGACTTAGTTGTCCAGCTTGCACAGCGTGAGTGGCCGGTCGAACTGGTTGTTTGTGCCGATGCCACTCTCCTTACCGACCGGGCAGCGATGCTCGGTTTGCCGCTTACTCTCCGCCCTTATTCCCCAGACTCCCCTGCACAACCGCAAACTGCGGGCACATTAACGCTACTTCCTGTCGCGCTACGTGCACCTGTGACTGCGGGGCAATTAACGGTTGAAAATGGGCATTACGTGGTAGAGACGCTGGCGCGAGCGTGTGATGGCTGTCTGAACGGTGAATTTGCCGCACTGATTACCGGCCCCGTGCATAAAGGCGTCATTAACGACGCTGGTATTCCGTTTACCGGTCATACCGAGTTTTTCGAAGAACGCTCGCAGGCAAAAAAAGTCGTGATGATGCTGGCAACCGAAGAACTTCGCGTGGCGCTGGCAACGACGCATTTACCGCTACGTGATATCGCTGACGCCATCACCCCACCACTGCTGCATGAAGTCATTTCTATTTTGCATCACGATTTGCGGACCAAATTTGGTATTGCTGAGCCGCGCATTCTGGTCTGTGGACTGAATCCGCACGCGGGCGAAGGCGGTCATATGGGCACGGAAGAGATAGACACCATCATTCCGGTGCTCGACGAGCTGCGGGCGCAGGGGATGAAACTCAACGGGCCTTTGCCTGCCGATACCCTGTTTCAGCCTAAATATCTCGACAACGCCGACGCGGTGCTGGCGATGTACCACGATCAGGGGCTTCCCGTGCTAAAATACCAGGGCTTCGGGCGCGGTGTGAACATTACGCTGGGCCTGCCCTTTATTCGCACATCGGTTGACCACGGCACCGCGCTGGAACTGGCGGGACGTGGTAAAGCCGATGTCGGCAGTTTTATTACGGCGCTTAATCTCGCCATCAAAATGATTGTTAATACCCAATGAATAAACGAGTCCACCAGGGCCACTTAGCCCGTAAACGCTTCGGGCAAAACTTTCTCAACGATCAGTTCGTGATCGACAGCATTGTTTCTGCCATTAACCCGCAGAAGGGTCAGGCGATGGTCGAAATCGGCCCCGGTCTGGCAGCGTTGACCGAGCCGGTCGGCGAACGTCTGGATCAACTGACGGTCATCGAACTTGACCGCGATCTAGCGGCACGTCTGCAAACGCATCCGTTCTTAGGCCCGAAACTGACGATTTATCAGCAGGATGCGATGACCTTTAACTTCGGTGAGCTGGCCGAGAAAATGGGTCAGCCGCTACGCGTTTTCGGTAACCTGCCGTATAACATCTCCACGCCGTTGATGTTCCATCTGTTTAGCTATACTGATGCCATTGCCGACATGCACTTTATGTTGCAAAAAGAGGTGGTGAATCGTCTGGTTGCAGGACCGAACAGCAAAGCGTATGGTCGATTAAGCGTCATGGCGCAATATTATTGCAACGTGATCCCGGTGCTGGAAGTACCGCCATCAGCCTTTACACCACCACCAAAAGTGGATTCCGCCGTCGTGCGCCTGGTTCCTCATGCAACGATGCCTTACCCGGTTAAAGATGTTCGCGTGTTAAGCCGTATCACCACCGAAGCCTTTAACCAGCGTCGTAAAACCATTCGTAACAGCCTCGGCAACCTGTTTAGCGTTGAGGTGTTAACGGGAATGGGCATCGACCCGGCGATGCGAGCGGAAAATATCTCTGTCGCGCAATATTGCCAGATGGCGAACTATCTGGCGGAGAACGCGTCTTTGCAGGAGAGTTAACGATGATCAATTCGCCCCGAGTGTGTATTCAGGTTCAAAGTGTTTACATTGAAGCGCAATCTTCACCTGATAATGAACGTTACGTTTTTTCTTATACCGTAACCATACGCAACCTGGGGCGAGCGCCAGTGCAGTTGTTGGGGCGTTACTGGCTGATCACCAACGGCAATGGCCGTGAAACCGAAGTCCAGGGCGAAGGTGTGGTGGGCGTTCAGCCGCATATCGCCCCTGGCGAAGAGTACCAGTACACCAGCGGTGCGATTATTGAAACACCGATGGGCACCATGCAGGGTCACTACGAAATGATCGATGAAAATGGCGTTCCATTCAGCATCGACATTCCTGTATTCCGACTCTCCGTTCCAATACTCATTCATTAAAATAATATGGCGACATACCTTATTGGCGACGTTCATGGTTGTTACGATGAACTGATCGCATTGCTGCATAAAGTGGAATTTACCCCTGGGAAAGATACCCTCTGGCTGACGGGCGACCTGGTCGCGCGTGGGCCTGGTTCGCTTGATGTTCTGCGCTATGTAAAATCCTTAGGCGACAGCGTGCGTCTGGTTCTGGGTAATCACGATCTGCATCTGCTGGCGGTATTCGCCGGGATCAGCCGTAATAAACCCAAAGATCGCCTGACACCGCTGCTGGAAGCGCCGGACGCCGACGAGCTGCTTAACTGGCTGCGTCGCCAGCCTCTGCTGCAAATCGACGAAGAGAAAAAACTGGTGATGGCTCACGCGGGGATCACGCCGCAGTGGGACTTAGAGACAGCCAAAGAGTGTGCTCACGACGTAGAAGCAGTATTGTCGAGTGACTCCTATCCTTTCTTCCTCGACGCCATGTACGGCGACATGCCAAACAACTGGACGCCAGAGTTACGTGGTCTGGCGCGACTGCGCTTTATCACCAACGCTTTTACCCGTATGCGTTTTTGCTTCCCGAACGGTCAACTGGATATGTACAGCAAAGAGTCGCCGGAAGACGCGCCAGCACCGTTGAAACCGTGGTTTACCATTCCAGGGCCAGTTAGCGAAGAGTACAGCATTGTGTTTGGTCACTGGGCATCGCTGGAAGGAAAAGGCACGCCAGAAGGCATTTACGCGCTGGATACAGGATGCTGCTGGGGCGGGACATTAACCTGCCTGCGCTGGGAAGATAAGCAGTATTTCGTCCAGCCGTCTAACCGGCATAAGGATTTGGGTGAGGGAGAGGCGGCAGCGTCTTAATACAATACCGTTACCATTCAGGGAGGAATAATGGCTGACTATTTTGAAATACGTGCTGATTACAATCAGCACACCATCACGGTTTATCAGGCTTACAATGATGTAATCGCTGACGTCGCCATACGTGACGGGCGATTTGGCGTACCTTTTTCATTCAACCGCATGACCTGGATTAAACCCTCTTTTATGTGGATGATGGAGCGTAGCAACTGGGGGCTGAAAAAAGATCAGCAACGCATTCTCGCTATCCGAATCAAACGCACCTTCTTTGATGCTCTCCTGGAACAAGCGGTGTTAACAACCCCGGAAGTACATGTCTATCCACGTGTGGGAATATGGGAAGCGTTATTTGCGCAAGCAAATGTGTATGTTCAGTGGGATCCAGAACGCAGCATAAATGGCAAAAAACTGGAACACCGGTCATTACAGGTTGGTATTTCTCGTAACTTAATCAGTCAATTTAACGAAGACGCCATGGTTGCCATTGATGATCTGACTCCACTAGTGCGAAAGTGTCATAACCTTCTAATAAACGGTAAAACGACACAGGCAAAATCCTTCCTGCCGCCAGAAAAAATTTATCCTGTTAGTGCAGTTGCGAGAAAGGCTTTGGGAATGAAAAATTCCTGAGACAAATAAGCGCCTATAAAGCGGAAAATATCTAAGTGCGACAAATCAACAACGGGCTTAATACCAGAGAAATCATTCTGGAAATGATTGACGAAGCAGATGAACCACCGTTTGCTAAGCAGCGGATCTGGCATCGCAGGCGAATCGCTTTTCTTTGTGAATGCATCAACGTTGCTGTCGATTATGGCTTCTTCTGGTCTGTCTCTCAGCAGTCAATAATAAACATAACCAGGATGGCTGAAGATGTATGGATAACAGAAAGTAAAACGACCCAACTCATTGATATCTGGCAGCAACTTAAGCAGCTTTATCCGCCAGAAACTATTCCCTACACCCAGCAGTTACCCGCTAAAGAATTGCTTGAACTGCTACTTTCCAGTCCTGACGATCTTCAAATAATTGAAATCCCTGACATCATCGGTGATGTTTTTGATGACCAAACCTGGATTCGATTATTCAAAAAACACTTTGCTGATGTTATCTAACTACGATGTGATGTGTAACAATCTAAAATACATCGCCAGACGACAGACCAAAAAGAAAGTATTTAGCAGATACTCAACATTCTGACTTCTGTACAGAAATAGCAGAGTTTAAAAACTTAAAACTTCCGGTACTCATCAGAGAAACATCCTGTTTCTTCTGCAAGTTCATTTAATGCCGAGATGGCATCCTCGTTTACTTCAGTCCACTGTAGAGTGGCTTGAGGGTTTAGACCTACGCAATGAGCGCGACTCACAAAATCGCGCTCACTGGTAAAATCAGACGTCTTATCGTTCAATTTGTAGTCATAGCAAAAACTTACCGCCGCTCCAGAATCTCAAAGCAATAGCTGTGAGAGTTCTGCGCATCGGCGTCGTGGAATTCGCTGAATACCGATTCCCAGTCATCCGGCTCGTAATCCGGGAAATGAGTGTCGCCTTCCACTTCAGCGTCGATATGCGTCAGATACAGCTTCTGTGCTTTCGGCAGGAACTGCTCGTATACGCGTCCACCGCCAATCACCATAATCTCCGGTACGTCACCACACGCGGCGATGGCTTCATCCACCGATTTAACCCACGTTACGCGATCGTCCGTACCTGGCTTGCTGCTGAGGATAATATTCTTGCGCCCAGGCAGCGGGCGACCAATGGATTCCCAGGTATGGCGCCCCATAATCACGGGCTTATTTAAGGTGTTACGTTTAAACCAGGCGAGATCGGCAGGCAGGTTCCACGGCATGGCGTTTTCCATGCCGATAACGCGATCTACCGCTAACGCCGCAATCAGACTGATCATTGAGATTTCCCGATAAAAAAAATTGTCGCCACTATACGTAAAGCGTAAACCTTCGTCGACTGGCGTGAGGATGATGTTGAGGAAAATTTTATATTCTGCTGGCGAGTCCACGCTATGCCCCTGGACTCGCCTCATTACAGTTGCGCAAAAACAAATAGTTAGTTGTAAAGCGTGTGCTACATCACACTTTCTGATTACGATGGCTTAGTTTCTGGCTCATCCGCCATGTTGCCGGTATGTTTCCCTTCCTCGGTTCCCTGCCAGCCATGCCGTTGAATTAACGACAAATGTTCACGGTCTTCGGTAATGATCTCGCTTAACATCGCGCTGGTACGTTTATAGACCGCCGCACGGGCTTTGGTGTCGTTTTCGCCCATTGCCATCTCTTCCACCATCTGAATGTTAAAGCGGCGGAACACATCGGCGCGTTCTCGCGCTTCATATGGCCCAAGACCTAAACTTTCCAGCGCCAGACGCCCGATTTTCAGCGCCCCTTCAAAGGTTTCACGCTCCGGATTTTCAACGCCTGCCTGACGCAAACGAATGTAGTGATCGACATCGCGGGCGCGGGCAATAATCTGCAAATGCGGGAAATGTTCTTTCACCATCTCCGTCAGTTGCAGGTTAGTTTGCGGATCATCAATAGCGTTAATCAGCACTTCCGCTTTTGCCGCTCCGGCTGATTCCAGTAAATCCATCCGCGTGGCATCGCCGTAAAACACTTTCATGCCGAATTTGCGCAACGTTTCGATATGATCAGGATCGTGATCGAGCACCACCATTTTTACCCCACTGGAGAGCAGTAAACGTCCGGTGATCTGCCCAAAACGTCCAAATCCGGCAACAATAACCCGTGGCTGTTCTTCGTCAATCTCATCGGCTTCACGCGCTTCTTCAGTAGAAGATTGCTCAAGGCGATTGAGGATCACCAGCAGAATCGGCGTTGCCGCCATCGACAGCGCCACCGCCAGGGTCAGCGATTTCGCCCACTCCGGCTCCAGCACATTTGCCATCTGCGCCGCACCAAACACCACAAAGGCAAACTCACTGCCCTGCCCTAACAGCACCGCAAACCAGCGACGCTGTTTATTCGGCACCTGTAACGGCCGGGCAATCAGCCACAGCATGGCGATTTTGATGATGAGGAAACCAAGCAGCAAAATGACAATGCGCAACGGATTTTCAAGCAGCGTGCCAAAGTCTATCGACATGCCAACGCCAATGAAAAACAGCCCCAGCAGTAAACCTTTGAACGGTTCGATATCGCTTTCCAGCGCATGACGGTATTCCGAGCTTGCCAGCAGTACGCCCGCCAGAAACGCGCCCATCGCCATCGACAAGCCAACCTCTTCCAGCAGCAAACCAAAGCCAAACACGAGGAATAACGCCACGGCACTAAACACTTCCCGCAAGCCAGAGCGGGCAACAAAACGCAGCGCCGGACGCGTGACATAGCGCCCCAGCAGTACCACCAGCACCAGTGCGCCCGCCACTTTTAATGCCGAGAGAGCAAATGCGCCCATCGTCGTCGAGGCACTGCTCGCCGCCAGTAGCGGGATCATCGCTACCAGCGGGATTGCGGCAATATCCTGAAACAGCAGCACCGCAAAGGCGCTGCGTCCCATTTGCGTCACCATCAGATTACGTTCATTCATCGCCTGCATGGCTATCGCCGTAGAGGAGAGCGCCAGCGTCATGCCGATCAGTTCCGCTACCTGCCAGCGCAGCCCAAGTAACATGCAGAATAGCCCCAGCAGGCCACCGCAAATCACCATCTGCAATGCGCCACCACCGAACACCGCCGCACGCAGCTTCCACAGCCTTTGTGGGTCGAGTTCGAGGCCAATGATAAACAGCATCAGCACCACGCCGATTTCAGCAAAGTGCAGGATAGATTCGGCATCGGTCACCAGCCGCAGCCCCCATGGGCCAATAATGCAGCCTGCGATCAGGTAGCCAAGTACCGAACCCAGACCAAGACGTACTGCAATGGGTACAATCAGCGCCGCCGATCCGAGGTAGATCAGCGCCTGAATCAGCGTATGACTATCCATGATGTGCCTCCTGCCATTCCAGCAGACGTTGCTTATAGTGGCGCGCCTGCCCTTCGAGGGTTTCGTCGTCACAAATAAAGGTGCAGTGCATGGCAAACGGCGGCAGCCAGTTCAGCCCACAGTAGATCGCCGTCGCCTGTAGCGGCTGCGACAGCACATCAAAGCCCGGATGATCGCCAATCTCAAAATGGCTTTCCCCGCCGCCGGTCGTCACCGCCCACAGCAAATGTTTGCCATGCAGCGCCGTACCGCCGTGACCGTAAGCCCAGCCGTGCGAGAGGACTTTATCGATCCAAAGTTTAAGGAGCGGTGGAATGCTGTACCACTGCATCGGGTGCTGCCAGACGATCAGATCGGCGCGAGACAGCGCCTCCTGCTCGGCGGCAATATCGATATTGAAGTCAGGATAGAGTTGATAAAGAGATCGAATTTCGACGCCTTCCAGCGTCCTTGCCTGTTCAAGCATCCGTTTATTCGCATGGGAATGATGCGGATACGGATGCGCATAAATTATGAGGATCATAGTTATTAGCCCGCGTGTTTACGCCTTTGTTTTCCCACAAAGTGTAGTCACATATTCACGCGGCTTATAGTCAATAATATTGATTCAGAAAAGAGAGAAATCTGAACAAATTACCCCATTCGCTGCCTGCGGATCGTCATATTGCTGGTCTGCGCCAGTGACATCCCACGGGTTTCCGGGGCAAACGCTACGGAAATCAACAAGCCAAACAGCGAGATCCCCGCCCCCATCAGCATCGTGTTACTGATACCGTAATTATTGATAAAGATCGGCAGCGCCCAGGTTGAAACAATGGTGCCAATCCGGCTTAAGGACATAATCACCCCCACGGCAGAAGCGCGGATATCCGTCGGGAAGAGTTCATTAGGATAGAGCCACTGCAAATTACCCGGCCCACCGGAGAAAAAGGCATACACCGCGAACGCCATCACCACCAGCCAGATCCCCATATCCGGGATCAGCCCCAAAACCGCCAGCGCCAGCGTCATCATGGCAAAGCTGCCAATCAACAATGGACGCCGTCCGGCAGTGTTTAACCACAGCATCGGCGGAATACAGCCGAGCATAAAGAACAGGCTAATCACCACGTTCCCCAGTGCCGCGTTTTTGCCAACACCCAATCCCAACAAACCAACGATTTGCGGACCAAAGGTGTAAATGGCGAACATTGGGATCACCTGGCAAGTCCAGATGGCAGCAACAAACAGGACAAACGGAAAATGGCGACGGTTAAACAGATCGCGAAAACGGGTTTGCTGCGGCAGCTCTTCATCGAAAGCCACCGGTTCGCCAAACAGTTTGATCATCATCTCTTCGCACTCTTTCACTCGCCCTTTGCGTAACAACCAGCGGGGAGATTCAGGCAGTTCGAATCGACCAATCAAAATCAACAAACAGGGGATCGCCGCGCTACCCAGCATCCAGCGCCAGCCGCCTTCCACATCATAAAGCCAGTAGCCGACCAGATCGGCACAGGTCGCACCGACATACCACATGGCGGCGATAAAGCTGATGGAAAACGCCCGCTGACGGGTGCTGGAGAACTCGGTGATCATTGAGGTAGCGATGGGATAATCCGCTCCGATGACAATGCCGATGAGTACCCGCATCACCAGCAGTTCGACGGGGGATGAGACAAACATCGTCGCCACCGATATCACGCCGATGGCGATGATATCAATGAGGAACATTTTGCGCCGTCCGACTTTATCGGAGATATAGCCAAACAGCGATGTACCGACAAACAGCCCGGCGAGCGTTCCCGCGCCCAGCAAACCAATCCAGTCGGCATCGAGTTTCAGCGCCGGAGTCAGTTGCTCCAGCGCCACGCCAATCATTACCAGTACATAACCATCCAGAAACGGACCACCGCTTCCCCACAGCAAAATGCGGCGGTGAATAGAGGAGAATTTGATATCGTCAAAGTTTCTGGACGGTTGCATGGGTTATTCCTGTTTTTTTGCAATGAGAGTCAGTACGGCGTTACGTATCAAACCAACATCAGCCGTAACGGAACTCCACACCAAAGGTGCCGCGCGGGTATTCCCACTGTTCCAGCGCCGACCCCAGCCCCAGAATGCGACAGGTGCCGCACTCCAGACATCCGGCGTAATCGAAGCGCACACTGCCGTCATCCTGCTTCTTGTACAGACCTGCGGGGCACGCTTTCACCAGCAGCTCCAGCGCCTGTTTATCAGCATCGGCCTTCACAACAATGTGCGGATGCTC
The DNA here is from genome assembly GCF_013368855.2 of Escherichia sp. 93.0816. NCBI lineage: Bacteria > Pseudomonadati > Pseudomonadota > Gammaproteobacteria > Enterobacterales > Enterobacteriaceae > Escherichia > Escherichia sp. 93.0816. The sequence continues at coordinate 177,698 of NZ_JABWNC020000002.1, forward strand.
TTCATCGACATTGAATTTATTGACGCCCAGTTTGACGTCCACATTGACGGGAGAAGTCATAAAACGGTCACTCCTTTCATGCCATCCTTGATTAGATTGATGAAGCCCACTTTCTTACCGTGGCGGAGGATTTTCTTGCGCATCAGTTCCGGCGCGCTGCCGTCAATGGTGAACAGGTCACGCGCCACGCCCACCGCCAGTTCCGGGTAGCCGCTAAACATGCGTGGGTTATCAAGGAACGCCGGTAGTTTCTGGTACATGCGCATATCGCGCAGCGGGCCACTCTCCAGATGCTGACGATATTCCGCCAGTTTTTGCTTACCGAAATCGTCGCTTTTCATCGCTGAAAGCACGGTTTTTGCTGCTGCTTCCCCGGCGGCAATCGCCAGATCCATTCCGCGAATAGTAAAACCGAGGTTCATACACATTCCGGCGGCATCACCAGCAATCAATACGCCGTCACCGACCAGTTCAGGCAGCATGTTGATGCCTGCTTCCGGCACGACGTGAGCAGAATATTCCACCAGCTTGCCGCCCGCGATCAGCGGTGCAACTGCCGGATGCTGTTTGAAATCTTCCAGCATTTGCGGCACCGACCTTTTCGCGTCATGCAGATGATGCAGACCACAAACCAGCCCCAGCGACAGGGTGTTTTCATTGGTATAAAGGAAGCCGCCGCCCATCAGGCCATCGGTGGGGGAACCCGCAAACAGGCAGGCCGCACCCTGATTACCCTGCAACTGAAAACGGTCTTCGAGAACCGACTTCGGCAACTCGATCAATTCCTTCACGCCAACCGCCACATCCGTCGGTTTGACGCGTTTCGCCATTCCCAGCTTTTCGGCAAGGATGGAGTTCACCCCGTCAGCAAGGATCACCGTTTTTGCTTCAATCACATCGCCATCGGCTTCTACGCCGACAACTTTGCCATCGCGCTGTACGAGGTTATCGACGCGGATCCCGGTAATTAACTGCGCGCCCGCTTCTTCAGCCTGCTCCATCAGCCAGGCATCAAATTTACTGCGCAAAACGGAGTAAGAACGCTGGGATGGCGAGGTTTCGTCGCCATTGCAGTAGTCCATGGTCATCGCTGACTTTTCCGTCATAAACGCGAGTTTTTCATGGGTGATCAGGCGTTCTACGGGGGCGGAGTCGGCGAAACCAGGAATAATGTGTTCCAGACTGTGGGCATAGAGACGCCCGCCGGTGACGTTCTTGGCACCTGCTGAATTGCCACGCTCGATAACTAACACTTGTGCCCCTTCGCGGGCGAGCACCAGCGCGGCAACCGAACCGGCAAGCCCTGCACCGACGATGATGGCATCAAAGATATCTTCGGACATAAGAACTCCCTGTCAGCGGCAGAGCCGAAATACAGCCCTGCCTGAGTGGATCAACGCGCTAAAGCTGCGGTCAGTGCCGGAAGGATCTTCACGGCGTCGCCAACAATGCCGTAATCCGCGTACTGGAAGATCGGCGCATTTTTATCTTTGTTGATGGCAAAAATGGTTTGCGACGCATTAGCGCCAACCATGTGCTGGATCTGCCCGGAGATCCCCACCGCCAGGTACAGTTCAGGTTTCAGCATCAGGTTGGAGATACCGACATAGCGTTCGTGCTCCATCCATTTTTCGTTTTCTGCCACCGGACGAGAACAGGCCAGCTCCGCACCTATCGCCTGGCAAAGTTGTTCTGCCAGCGCAATGTTCTCTTTGCTGCCAATACCGCGACCGACGCTGACCACCAGGCGGGCTTTGTCGAGATCGACGCTGTTGCTCTGGCGCGCCTGGATTGCCGTGCGGGTAATCGCCACAGCCGGAGCCTGCCACTCCACGGTGTGCGTTTCACCTGTACGTGACGCGTCCGGCTGAGCCGCATCGAACGTGCCGCTGCTGATGGTCAGTACCGCATACGGCGAGGCAATACGTTCTTCGCCAATCGCCAGACCGCCGTAAACCATGTGTTTCACTGCCGCTTTACCGTCCTGCACACTGACGGCGCTGGCATCGTTAGAAACCGCCGCTTTAAGGCGGTAACCCAGTTTCGCCGCCAGTAATTTGCCGCGACGGGTGTTTGGCAGCAGCACCAGGCCGTCGGCACCGTGCTGGCGAATAGTGTCAGCCATGACACCGGCGTAATCTTCGATCATCCGATCGTCCGGTTTGCCGCTTAATTTCCAGACATGATTAGCGCCGAGCTGGATTGCCTGTGCGCCGTCGGCATCTCTCAGGACAAAGGTATTGATTTGATTAGCTAAAGTCTGCGCACCGTTCATCAGTTCCGGCAGACGAGAAGGGGTATCGCTGAATACCCAGACTTGAGAAAACGTGTTCATAGCATCCCCTGTAATTAAATGACTTTGCGAAGATTTTCAGCAAATGCGGCGATCTGTTCTTCGCCGTCGCCTTCAATCACGATGCGCTGACGCTCGCGCTGTTTCGGCGCGGCAACCTGTTGTTCTGACCAGGCTGCCTCTGCGTTAAAACCGATATCCGCCGCCGACCATACCTGGACTGGCTTTTTCGCCGCGCCGAGAATGGCTTTCATCGAAGGAATTTGTGGGGCGTTGATATCAGTGGAAACAGCAACAACCGCAGGCAGCGGAATGCTTAACGTTTCTGTTTCATCTTCCAGTTCGCGCTCAACGGTGAGGGTATCTGCCGTCAGGGAGATAATTTTGCTGACGCCGTTAACGGCCGGAATATTGAGGATTTCGCCCACCAGCAAACCAACCTGCTGGGCATAAAGGTCAGAAGAACCATCGCCGCAGAGGATCAGATCAAAGCCTGCTTTCTGGGCAGCCGCAGCCAGTGCGGTCGCAGTTTGTTGCGGCAGTGCCTGCTCGAACTGATCATCAATCACTACAATCAGTTCATCCGGGCCGCGCGACAACACATCTTTACGCCCTTTGGCGTTGGTCAGGGCTTTACCGCCCACACTTAAGGCCGTCACCTGCGCCTCTGCCGCCTGCTGTTTTAACTGGCAAGCCGCTTCAATAGCGTTCAGATCGTATTGGCTTATTTTGGCATCGGCTTTACTGAAGTCTAATGAACCATCAGCATTATTGATCGCAATATCCTGTTCATCAGGCACGCACTTATAGCAAGTAATAATCTTCATTGCATCTCCAGAAATCATGAAGGAAACGTCGTTCATATCGGTGGTGTTAATTACAGATATCACGCCATTTAATTCCGGAATAAAACTTTAATCACCAATATTGAAAATGTCACACGCAGATAAATCCAACTTTCAATATTGTTAAGTTCCTCACCAATATTGAAAACATGGCGTAGCAAAAAGAAATTTTCAATATTGTTTTATGGATCACCAATATTGAAAGTCAGATGCTATTTTTTTACTCACAATCAAACATAACAAATTGATTAACAAGGAATATTTACATCAAAACACTCTGTTTTCACCCGATAATAAAACGTGACTATCATCACAGAATACGGCCAACTGAATACCCATTATGAGTTAGCCATCAACGCGTTCACGAGGTTAATAATAATTATATTAAATGTTAACAAAAATAAAACAAACGGGAACGCAAAATAAATATTCGTTTTCACAGTGGAATTAACTCATGAAAGATGAAAAGAGAAAAACGGGAATAGAACCGAAGGTATTCTTTCCGCCGTTAATAATCGTTGGCATACTTTGCTGGCTTACAGTCAGAGATCTGGATGCGGCGAATGTCGTTATTAATGCCGTATTCAGTTACGTCACCAATGTATGGGGATGGGCATTTGAATGGTATATGGTGGTGATGCTTTTCGGCTGGTTCTGGCTGGTGTTTGGCCCGTATGCCAAAAAACGTTTAGGTAACGAGCCACCGGAATTTAGTACCGCCAGTTGGATCTTTATGATGTTCGCCTCCTGTACGTCTGCCGCCGTACTGTTCTGGGGGTCGATTGAGATCTACTACTACATCTCCACGCCACCATTTGCTTTAGCGCCAAACTCTACTGGCGCGAAAGAATTGGGACTGGCCTACAGCTTGTTCCACTGGGGGCCGTTGCCGTGGGCCACTTACAGCTTCCTCTCCGTCGCCTTCGCTTACTTCTTCTTTGTCCGCAAAATGGAAGTGATTCGCCCCAGCTCCACCCTGGTGCCGCTGGTAGGTGAAAAACACGCCAAAGGGCTGTTCGGTACTATTGTCGATAACTTCTATCTCGTCGCCTTGATCTTCGCGATGGGCACCAGTCTCGGCCTTGCCACACCGCTGGTGACCGAGTGTATGCAGTGGTTGTTTGGCATTCCGCATACCCTGCAACTGGACGCTATCATCATTACCTGCTGGATTATCCTCAACGCCATTTGCGTCGCCTGCGGCCTGCAAAAAGGGGTACGTATCGCCAGTGATGTGCGTAGCTACCTGAGCTTCCTGATGCTGGGTTGGGTGTTTATCGTCAGCGGCGCCAGCTTCATCATGAACTACTTCACCGACTCGGTGGGGATGTTGCTGATGTATCTGCCGCGCATGTTGTTCTATACCGACCCTATCGCCAAAGGCGGCTTCCCACAGGGCTGGACCGTGTTCTACTGGGCATGGTGGGTGATTTACGCTATCCAGATGAGTATCTTCCTCGCCCGTATCTCCCGTGGTCGTACCGTGCGTGAACTGTGCTTCGGCATGGTGCTGGGACTAACAGCGTCCACCTGGATCCTGTGGACCGTGCTTGGCAGTAACACTCTGCTGTTGATGGATAAAAACATCATCAACATTCCGAACCTGATCGAACAGTACGGTGTGGCGCGCGCCATCATCGAAACCTGGGCCGCTCTGCCACTCAGCACCGCCACCATGTGGGGCTTCTTCATTCTCTGCTTTATTGCCACCGTTACGCTGGTTAACGCCTGCTCTTATACCCTGGCGATGTCCACCTGCCGCGAAGTACGCGACGGCGAAGAACCGCCACTGCTGGTACGTATCGGCTGGTCAATTCTGGTTGGCATTATCGGCATCGTTCTGTTGGCGCTCGGCGGCCTGAAACCGATTCAAACCGCCATTATCGCCGGAGGATGCCCGCTGTTCTTCGTCAACATTATGGTGACGCTCTCCTTTATTAAAGACGCGAAACAGAACTGGAAAGATTAATTAACCCCCAAAATATCAAGAGGTTGAAAGATGGATTTTAATTTAAATGATGAGCAGGAACTGTTTGTCGCCGGTATCCGTGAACTGATGGCCAGCGAAAACTGGGAGGCCTATTTTGCCGAGTGTGACCGTGACAGCGTCTACCCGGAACGTTTTGTCAAAGCACTGGCGGATATGGGTATCGACAGCCTGCTAATCCCGGAAGAGCACGGTGGTCTGGACGCGGGATTCGTCACGCTTGCCGCTGTGTGGATGGAACTGGGGCGTCTGGGGGCGCCAACCTACGTGCTGTACCAGTTGCCGGGCGGGTTTAACACCTTCCTGCGCGAAGGCACACAAGAGCAGATCGACAAGATTATGGCGTTCCGTGGCACCGGTAAGCAGATGTGGAACTCGGCGATTACTGAACCGGGCGCTGGCTCCGACGTGGGTAGCCTGAAAACGACTTATACCCGTAGAGATGGTAAGATTTATCTTAATGGTAGTAAGTGTTTTATTACCAGCAGCGCCTACACCCCGTACATCGTGGTGATGGCGCGCGACGGTGCTTCTCCGGACAAACCTGTCTACACCGAATGGTTTGTTGATATGAGCAAACCGGGCATCAAAGTGACCAAACTTGAGAAGCTCGGTCTGCGTATGGATAGCTGCTGTGAAATCACCTTTGACGATGTAGAACTGGACGAGAAAGACATGTTCGGTCGGGAAGGTAACGGCTTTAACCGCGTCAAAGAAGAGTTCGACCACGAACGTTTCCTGGTAGCCCTGACCAACTACGGTACGGCAATGTGCGCCTTTGAAGATGCGGCGCGCTACGCCAACCAGCGTGTGCAGTTTGGCGAGGCTATTGGTCGTTTCCAGTTGATTCAGGAAAAATTCGCCCATATGGCGATCAAATTAAACTCCATGAAAAACATGCTGTATGAAGCAGCGTGGAAAGCAGACAACGGCACCATCACCTCTGGCGATGCGGCAATGTGCAAATACTTCTGCGCCAATGCGGCATTTGAAGTGGTGGATAGCGCAATGCAGGTGCTGGGCGGTGTCGGGATTGCGGGCAACCACCGCATCAGCCGCTTCTGGCGTGACCTGCGTGTAGACCGCGTCTCCGGGGGATCTGACGAAATGCAGATCCTGACGCTGGGTCGCGCGGTGCTGAAGCAATACCGCTAAGTCAATGCGCTGCCTGATAGGGCGCATGTTGCGTCTTATCAGGCATAACAAAATTTTTCAGGAGCTAATAATGGATCATCTACCCATGCCGAAATTCGGGCCGTTGGCCGGATTGCGCGTTGTCTTCTCCGGTATCGAAATCGCCGGGCCATTCGCCGGGCAAATGTTCGCAGAATGGGGGGCGGAAGTTATCTGGATCGAGAACGTCGCCTGGGCCGACACCATTCGCGTTCAACCGAACTACCCGCAGCTCTCCCGCCGCAATTTGCACGCGCTGTCGTTAAATATTTTCAAAGATGAAGGCCGCGAAGCGTTTCTGAAATTAATGGAAACCACCGATATCTTCATCGAAGCCAGTAAAGGCCCTGCCTTTGCCCGTCGTGGCATTACCGATGAAGTACTGTGGCAGCACAACCCGAAACTGGTTATCGCTCACCTGTCCGGTTTTGGTCAGTACGGCACCGAGGAGTACACCAACCTTCCGGCCTATAACACCATCGCCCAGGCCTTCAGTGGTTACCTGATTCAGAACGGTGATGTTGACCAGCCAATGCCTGCTTTCCCGTATACCGCCGATTACTTCTCCGGCCTGACCGCCACCACGGCGGCGCTGGCGGCACTGCACAAAGTGCGTGAAACCGGTAAAGGCGAAAGTATCGACATCGCCATGTATGAAGTGATGCTGCGCATGGGTCAGTACTTCATGATGGATTACTTCAACGGCGGCGAAATGTGCCCGCGCATGACCAAAGGTAAAGATCCCTACTACGCCGGTTGCGGTCTGTACAAATGCGCTGATGGCTACATCGTTATGGAACTGGTGGGCATTACTCAAATTGAAGAGTGCTTTAAAGATATTGGCCTCGCACATCTGCTTGGCACGCCAGAAATCCCGGAAGGCACTCAGCTTATCCACCGTATCGAATGCCCATATGGCCCACTGGTTGAAGAGAAACTCGATGCCTGGCTGGCGACACATACCATCGCGGAAGTAAAAGAACGCTTTGCTGAACTGAATATCGCCTGTGCCAAAGTACTGACCGTACCGGAACTGGAAAGCAATCCACAGTACGTCGCCCGTGAATCGATCACTCAGTGGCAAACGATGGATGGCCGCACCTGCAAAGGGCCGAACGTGATGCCGAAATTCAAAAATAATCCCGGTCAAATCTGGCGCGGAATGCCATCGCACGGCATGGACACGGCTGCCATTTTGAAAACCATCGGCTACAGCGAAAACGACATTCAGGAGTTGGTCAGCAAAGGTCTGGCCAAAGTTGAGGACTAAACGCGTGGCGCCAGTCGGCTTGACTGACTAGCGCCCGCCAATAACAAACGAACAAAATGGATAGAGGTGCAATGGATATCATTGGCGGACAACATCTACGTCAAATGTGGGACGATCTGGCGGACGTTTACGGCCATAAAACGGCGCTGATTTGTGAGTCCAGCGGCGGAGTCGTTAACCGGTACAGTTATCTTCAGTTAAATCAGGAGATTAACCGCACGGCAAACCTGTTTTATACGCTGGGGATCCGCAAAGGCGACAAGGTCGCGCTGCATCTGGACAACTGCCCGGAATTTATCTTTTGCTGGTTCGGGCTGGCAAAAATTGGCGCGATTATGGTGCCGATTAACGCCCGCCTGCTACGCGAAGAGAGTGCGTGGATCCTGCAAAACAGCCAGGCGTGCCTGCTGGTGACCAGTGCGCAATTTTATCCTATGTATCAACAGATTCAGCAGGAAGATGCCACGCAGCTGCGGCACATTTGCCTGACCGATGTGGCGCTTCCCGCTGATGATGGCGTCAGTTCGTTTACTCAACTGAAAGATCAACAACCTGCCACCTTGTGCTATGCGCCGCCGCTATCGACCGACGATACGGCGGAAATTCTCTTTACCTCCGGCACCACTTCCCGACCGAAAGGGGTGGTGATTACCCATTACAATCTGCGCTTCGCCGGATATTACTCCGCCTGGCAGTGCGCCCTGCGTGACGATGACGTCTACCTGACGGTGATGCCTGCGTTTCATATCGACTGCCAGTGTACTGCGGCGATGGCGGCGTTTTCTGCCGGAGCCACCTTTGTGCTGGTCGAGAAATACAGCGCCCGCGCCTTCTGGGGACAGGTACAGAAGTATCGTGCCACCGTCACCGAATGTATTCCGATGATGATCCGCACCTTGATGGTGCAACCGCCTTCTGCGAACGATCGACAACACTGCCTGCGGGAAGTGATGTTTTATCTCAACTTGTCGGAGCAGGAAAAAGACGCTTTTTGTGAACGCTTCGGCGTTCGCTTGCTGACGTCTTATGGGATGACGGAAACCATCGTCGGCATTATCGGCGACCGTCCTGGTGATAAACGGCGCTGGCCGTCGATTGGTCGAGCGGGATTTTGCTACGAAGCGGAAATCCGCGACGATCACAATCGTCCGCTCCCTGCGGGAGAGATCGGCGAAATCTGCATTAAAGGCGAACCGGGGAAAACCATCTTCAAAGAGTACTTTCTCAACCCGCAAGCGACCGCCAGAGTCCTGGAAGCCGATGGCTGGCTGCATACTGGCGATACCGGATACCGCGACGAAGAGGGCTTTTTTTATTTCGTCGATCGTCGCTGCAACATGATCAAACGCGGCGGAGAAAATGTCTCCTGCGTGGAGCTGGAAAATATTATCTCCGCCCATCCGAAAATTCAGGATATCGTGGTTGTTGGTATTAAAGATTCTATTCGCGATGAAGCCATTAAAGCGTTCGTGGTACTGAATGAAGGTGAAACATTGAGCGAAGAGGAATTTTTCCGCTTCTGCGAACAAAATATGGCGAAATTTAAAGTGCCATCTTATCTGGAGATCAGAAAAGATCTGCCGCGTAATTGCTCGGGGAAAATAATCAGAAAGAATCTGAAATAAACATAATGGCAGGGAATTATCCTGCCAGCTAATAATCACGTTCTAAAAATAAATGCATTCTTTGCAGGGATGTTGTCGTCCCTGAAAAAAATAAAAATGGAGAAAAGGAATGAGTGAATCATTACATCTGACCCGCAATGGATCAATTCTGGAAATTACCCTTGATCGTCCAAAAGCAAATGCTATTGATGCAAAAACCAGCTTTGAGATGGGCGAAGTATTTCTTAATTTCCGTGACGATCCGCAATTGCGCGTCGCTATTATTACCGGAGCCGGAGAGAAATTCTTCTCTGCTGGCTGGGATTTAAAAGCGGCAGCAGAAGGCGAAGCGCCGGATGCTGATTTCGGGCCAGGCGGATTTGCTGGGTTAACCGAAATTTTCAATCTCGATAAACCGGTTATCGCAGCCGTGAACGGCTACGCCTTTGGCGGCGGCTTTGAACTGGCGCTGGCGGCAGATTTTATTGTTTGTGCCGATAACGCCAGCTTCGCCCTGCCGGAAGCCAAACTGGGTATTGTCCCGGACAGCGGCGGCGTGCTGCGTCTGCCGAAGATCCTGCCACCAGCCATCGTCAATGAAATGGTAATGACTGGCAGAAGAATGGGCGCAGAAGAGGCGCAGCGTTGGGGGGTAGTCAACCGCGTGGTTAGCCAGGTCGAACTGATGGATAACGCCCGCGAACTGGCGCAGCAGCTGGTTAACAGCGCCCCGCTGGCGATTGCGGCACTGAAAGAGATCTACCGCACCACCAGCGAAATGCCAGTAGAAGAGGCATATCGCTATATTCGCAGCGGCGTGTTGAAACACTATCCGTCGGTTCTGCATTCGGAGGATGCCATTGAAGGGCCGCTGGCGTTTGCCGAGAAGCGCGATCCGGTGTGGAAAGGACGTTAACAACCGTGAGCTATTACGCCTTTGAGGGGTTAATTCCGGTGGTTCACCCGACGGCGTTTGTCCATCCCAGTGCAGTCTTGATTGGCGATGTGATTGTGGGAGCCGGTGTCTACATCGGCCCACTCGCCTCACTGCGTGGTGATTACGGACGACTGATTGTGCAAGCGGGAGCCAATATTCAGGATGGCTGCATCATGCACGGCTACAGCGATACTGACACCATTGTCGGGGAAAACGGTCATATCGGTCATGGCGCTATCCTGCATGGCTGTGTGATCGGTCATGATGCATTGGTCGGGATGAACAGCGTGATCATGGATGGCGCGGTCATTGGCGATGAGAGCATTGTTGCCGCCATGAGCTTTGTCAAAGCAGGCTTTTGCAGCGAGAAACGCCAGTTGTTGATGGGCACGCCAGCCCGTGCGGTGCGCAGCGTCAGCGATGACGAGTTGCACTGGAAGCAATTGAACACTAAAGAGTATCAGGATCTTGTCGGGCGCTGTCATGCAGCGTTACATGAAACGCAACCGTTGAGGCAAATGGAGGAAAATCGTCCCCGTTTGCAGGGGACGACGGATGTGACGCCGAAACGGTAACATCGTCGGATGCGGCGTAAACGCCTTATCCGACCTGGCTGGAAAGCAACCGTAGACCGGATAAGATGCGCCAGCATCGCATCCGGCAACCAGGCTGCGCGGTATCAACGAAATTAAATTAACGACGCATACTCTTCGACAACATCATCTGCCACTTCTGCTCGCGGTTAAGTTCCGTGAGCGGAACGGCAGGAATACGCGGCGTCTTTCTTACGCCGACTAATTTTTCCCGGCTGTTATTGCGCAGGCGCGCGTAAATTTGCTCATCGATATCGACCACTTTAACCAGTCGCTGACACTGACATCCCCGCCCTTCCAGCTTATTAGGGATCATCTTAACTTCGCAGCTTATTTCTGCGACTTCCGACAGAATATAAGTCAGGGTATTAATCGCCTTGCTGTGTTCAATATCGAAATGAATAGAGATCTCTCTTGCTATCACCCAGCGATTTTCAGCCATCATCCATTCGGCGATTAACAAATAGAGTGGTTTTTCAACATATCCTTCACACATACGAACTCCAGTTTCACAAATTAAAAGTCTGGCTATGACTCGTTTTGAAGCAATCAAACAAGGCCATATTAAAATTGTGGATATATCGATAGTATGCAACTTCCCTGTCAATAAGTGTGAGCTAAATCCTGCTTACATCATCAAAAATAGAGTTTCCAGGAAAGATTGTCCTTACTGGTAAAAAAAACGGTTCTCATCAGAGAACCGTATTAGTTATTCGATCAAATTGGCAGATAAAAAATATCTGCCATGACACGCTATTATTTGATCTGCGCGTGCATTTCCTGTACCGAAATAACTTTTTCGGTCGCATCGGCATTCAGTGCCATCGCAGTAGCAAAACCGCCGTTCAGGGTGGTGTCGTAATGCACTTTATATTGCAGCGCGCTGCGACGAATCACGCGGGAGTCTTCAATCGCGCGACGACCTGACGTGGTGTTGATGATGTAGGTATATTCGCCATTCTTGATACGATCCTGAATGTGCGGACGACCTTCATGCACCTTGTTCACCAGACGCGGATTAATACCCGCTTCACCCAGCACAATCGCCGTGCCGTGGGTCGCATCCAGCTCGAAGCCCTGTTTCAGCAGTTTTGCCGCCAGATCAACCACGCGTTCTTTGTCGCCTTCACGCACGGAGAGCAGCGCACGACCGTGTTTCTTCATGGTGGAGTTGCTGCCCAGCTGCGCTTTAGCAAACGCTTCAGCGAAGGTGCGACCGACGCCCATCACTTCCCCGGTGGAGCGCATTTCTGGCCCTAACAGCGGGTCAACGCCAGGGAATTTATTGAACGGCAGCACCACTTCTTTCACCGAGTAGTACGGCGGAATAACCTCTTTGGTTACGCCCTGCTCAGCCAGCGATTTGCCAGCCATCACGCGCGCCGCCACTTTCGCCAGCGGAACACCGGTGGCTTTGGAGACGAACGGAACGGTACGCGCCGCACGCGGGTTAACTTCAATCAGGTAGACTTCGTTGTTTTTCACTGCAAACTGCACGTTCATCAGACCGCGCACCTGCAATTCGAAGGCCAGTTTCTGCACCTGCTGGCGCATCACATCCTGAATTTCCTGACTTAAGGTGTACGCCGGCAGCGAACATGCGGAGTCGCCGGAGTGCACGCCCGCCTGCTCGATGTGCTCCATGATGCCGCCAATCAGCACCATTTCGCCGTCGCAGATGGCGTCCACGTCAACTTCTACTGCGTCATCAAGGAAGTGATCCAACAGCACCGGCGCATCATTAGAGACACTCACCGCCGTCTGGAAGTAGCGGCGCAGGTCGGCTTCGTCGTAGACGATTTCCATCGCCCGACCGCCGAGAACGTAAGATGGGCGCACCACCAGCGGGTAGCCAATCTCTTTCGCCTTCTCAACCGCCATTTCGATAGCGGTAACGGTAGCGTTAGCCGGTTGTTTCAGTTTCAAACGGTCAACCGCGTGCTGGAAGCGTTCACGGTCTTCCGCGCGGTCGATGGCATCCGGGCTGGTGCCGATAACCGGTACGCCAGCGGCTTCCAGTGCGCGCGCCAGTTTCAGCGGGGTCTGACCGCCATACTGAACGATAACGCCTTTCGGCTTCTCAATACGCACGATTTCCAGCACATCTTCCAGAGTTACCGGCTCGAAGTAGAGACGGTCGGAAGTGTCGTAGTCGGTGGAGACGGTTTCCGGGTTACAGTTAACCATAATGGTTTCGTAACCATCTTCACGCAGCGCCAGCGAGGCGTGTACGCAGCAGTAGTCGAATTCGATACCCTGACCGATACGGTTTGGACCGCCGCCGAGCACCATGATTTTTTCACGGTCGGTAGATGGATTCGCTTCGCACTCTTCTTCATAAGTGGAGTACATGTAAGCGGTGTCGGTAGCAAACTCTGCCGCACAGGTATCCACGCGCTTGTAGACCGGGTGCAGGTCATACTGGTCGCGCAGCTTACGGATTTCCGCTTCGCGTACGCCTGCCAGTTTTGCCAGACGCGCATCGGCAAAGCCTTTGCGTTTCAACTGGCGCAGGAAGTCAGCGTTCAGGCCAGTGATGCCCACTTCCGCCACTTTCTCTTCCAGACGCACCAGTTCTTCAATTTGCACCAGGAACCAGCGGTCAATGTTGGTCAGGTTGAAAACGCCGTCTACAGACAGACCCGCGCGGAAGGCATCGGCGATGTACCAGATACGCTCAGCGCCTGCATCTTTCAGTTCGCGGCGGATTTTGGTCAGGGCTTCCGGGTCGTCCAGGCTCACTTTCGGGTCGAAGCCAGTCGCGCCCACTTCCAGGCCGCGCAGGGCTTTTTGCAAGGATTCCTGCTGCGTGCGACCAATCGCCATCACTTCGCCAACCGATTTCATCTGAGTGGTCAGACGGTCGTTAGCGCCAGCGAATTTCTCGAAGTTAAAGCGAGGAATTTTGGTGACCACGTAGTCGATGGACGGTTCGAAGGAGGCCGGAGTACGCCCGCCGGTGATGTCGTTCATCAGTTCGTCGAGGGTGTAACCCACCGCCAGTTTCGCCGCCACTTTAGCAATCGGGAAGCCGGTGGCTTTCGATGCCAACGCCGAAGAACGCGACACACGCGGGTTCATTTCGATAACAATCAGGCGACCGTTTTTCGGGTTAACCGCAAACTGAACGTTGGAACCACCAGTTTCAACGCCAATTTCACGCAGTACCGCCATCGAGGCGTTACGCATGATTTGATATTCTTTGTCGGTCAGCGTCTGGGCTGGCGCCACGGTGATGGAGTCACCGGTGTGGATGCCCATCGCATCGAAGTTTTCGATAGAGCAGACGATGATGCAGTTGTCGTTTTTATCACGCACCACTTCCATCTCGTACTCTTTCCAGCCGATCAGCGACTCATCAATCAGCAACTCTTTGGTCGGGGAGAGATCCAGACCACGGGCGCAAATCTCTTCAAACTCTTCGCGGTTATAGGCGATACCGCCACCGCTGCCGCCCATAGTAAAGCTAGGTCGAATGATGCACGGGAAGCCAACTTCAGCGGCAACCGCCAGCGCCTCTTCCATAGTATGTGCGATACCAGAACGCGCGGTTTCGAGGCCGATTTTCTTCATCGCCACGTCGAAACGGCGGCGGTCTTCTGCTTTATCAATCGCGTCGGCGGTAGCACCAATCATGGTCACACCGAACTCTTCCAGCACGCCCTGACGCTCAAGCTCCAGCGCGCAGTTCAGCGCCGTCTGACCGCCCATCGTTGGCAGCACTGCATCCGGGCGCTCTTTTTCAATAATCTTGCGTACCACTTCCCAGTGAATCGGCTCGATGTAGGTCGCATCAGCCATTTCCGGGTCGGTCATGATGGTAGCCGGGTTGGAGTTCACCAGAATGACGCGATAACCCTCTTCACGCAGGGCTTTACATGCTTGCGCGCCAGAGTAGTCAAACTCACACGCCTGACCGATAACAATCGGGCCCGCACCCAGAATCAGGATACTTTTTATATCTGTACGTTTTGGCATGGCTCTTTTACTCCTGATTACTTAGCGGTTTTACGGTACTGCTCAATTAACTCGATAAAGTGGTCGAACAACGGCGCTGCGTCGTGTGGACCTGGGCTGGCTTCAGGGTGTCCCTGGAAGCTGAACGCCGGTTTATCGGTGCGATGAATCCCTTGTAACGTACCGTCGAACAGGGATTTATGTGTAACACGCAGGTTTGCAGGTAATGTTGCTTCGTCCACCGCAAAACCGTGGTTCTGGGCGGTGATCATCACCACGTTTTTCTCAATATCTTTCACCGGGTGGTTGCCGCCGTGGTGACCAAATTTCATTTTGATGGTCTTCGCACCACTTGCCAGCGCCAGCAGCTGATGGCCGAGGCAAATGCCAAATACCGGGATGTCGGTTTCGAGGAATTTCTGGATGGCGGTAATGGCGTAATCGCACGGTGCCGGGTCGCCAGGACCGTTGGAGAGGAAGATACCGTCCGGATTCATTTTCAACACGTCTTCCGCAGAAGTTTGCGCCGGAACGATGGTCAGGCGGCAGCCTCTGTCCACCAGCATCCGCAGGATGTTGCGCTTGGCACCAAAATCATAAGCCACGACGTGGAACGGCAGCTCGTCTTCTTTTTTCGCTTCGGGCAGGCCGCCGGTCAGCGTCCAGCTCCCTTGTGTCCAGCTATAGGCTTCTGCGGTAGTCACTTCTTTTGCCAGATCCATACCATTGAGACCTGGGAACGCGCGGGCTTTTTCTAACGCCAGCGCCGCATCCGGGTTGTCGCCCGCGATGATGCAGCCGTTCTGTGCGCCTTTCTCACGCAGTAAACGCGTCAGCTTACGGGTATCGATATCGGCAATCGCCACGATGTTATGGCGTTTCAGGTAGGAAGAGAGGTCTTCGGTATTACGGAAGTTGCTGGCAACCAGCGGCAGGTCGCGAATCACCAGACCTTGAGCATGTACCTGAGAAGATTCTTCATCGGCGTCATTAGTGCCGACATTGCCAATATGGGGATAAGTAAGAGTAACGATTTGACGAGAATAGGAAGGATCAGTGAGGATTTCTTGATAACCGGTCATTGAAGTATTGAAAACGACTTCCCCAACCGCCGAACCTGTTGCCCCTATGGCCCGACCGTGAAACTGGGTTCCGTCTTCCAGAACCAATAGCGCTGACTTAATCAAAACACCCTCCAGAGAATATTCACTCACTTTATTTGCATATTAATTCACAATGATGCGATGAATCAATGCAAATCTGCTTACCGACGAATTTCTGGCAAACGGCGGCATTCTGGAGATATGGGAGCTAAAAGTCAACTCAACAGCGGGATTTATTATATAATTTTATGCCTCATACCTGCTTTACTGGCACTAACCGACAAAAATACCACCTAACAAGGTCTGGAAAACGCTTGCGCAGCGAGAAGAATATGTAAATGCAAAAACCGGAGACAAAAAGTAGACCAGACGGTCAAAATTTACATTAAAACAACAATTACCAGCCACAAAACACTTAATTTCTTACTCATTAATCAAAAACCATTGCCAAACAACAAAAATAACAGGCCTTAAAAATAAAGACCTGTAAAATCATAAAATTAGATAAGTTATTTTTTCATCATCTACAGTATTTTATCACTATAAACTGTTGAGATTAAGCACATCTCGCATATCAAAAAGACCATTTTTCTTTCTATTAAGCCACAAAGCCGATCTGACCGCACCGTTGGCAAAAGTCATACGGCTGGAAGCCTTATGGGTAATCTCCAGACGCTCACCAATATCGGCAAACATCGCAGTATGCTCGCCCACAATGTCTCCGGCGCGGACGGTGGCAAAACCTATCGTTCCGGGAACGCGTTCACCGGTATGCCCTTCGCGGCTGTAAACGGCACAATCTTTCAGATCTTTATCCAACGCATGGGCAATCGCTTCCCCCATCGCCAGCGCGGTGCCTGACGGCGCATCGACTTTATGTCGATGATGTGCTTCGATAATTTCGATGTCAGTGTAGTCACCCATTACCTGAGCCGCTTTCTCCAGCAACTTAAGCATGACGTTGACACCGACGCTAAAGTTGGCGGCAAAGACAATTGCAATATCTTCGGCGGCATTACGAATCGCCTGTTTGCCTGCTTCGTCAAAACCCGTAGTGCCGATCACCATCCCTTTGCCATGCTGGCGACAAAAAGCGAGATGGTTCAGCGTACCTTCCGGACGGGTAAAATCGATAAACACATCAAAATCATCTTTTACCGCATCGAGGCTACTTTGCACGGTAACGCCTGTTTTTCCGGCTCCGGCCAGTTCGCCCGCATCGCTACCCAGTAAAGAAGATCCTTCGCGTTCCAGCGCCGCGCCCAGCTGCACGCCTTCTAATGCCAGCGCCGCCTGAATCAACTGGCGGCCCATACGCCCCCCGGCTCCCGCGATGGCAACGCGGATGTTTGCATCATGCATAGCTATTCTCTTTTGTTAATTTGTATAGACCGTTTTCAGAGTAACCAGCGCATCGCTACGCCGCCAGCCAAAAACGCTGATAATTAGAAATTAATGATAAACAGGGAGGGATATCAGTGAAAGGCATGAGTCAGTGAATGACTGCATGCCGATAACATGTGACAGGTTACGGCGCCAGCGCCAGCACCTCCGCCACCCACTGCTGGAAACCTTTCACATCCAGATCCAGCGCAACCTGAACATTTGCCGGTTTATCCAGCCGACCGTCAATATCGACGACTGTCGTACCTGCAGTAAATTCACCCTGCGTTTCTACCGCCACAAAACACGGCTTGAGAGTGAACAAGTCCGGGCGCACCAGCCACGCGATGGCACAGAGATCGTGCATTCGCAAGCCACTTTGCATACTGCCGCTGCGGTAGTGGCTAAACAGTGCATGAAGCATTTTTCCGGTGCGATTCAATTCCGGCAGTGTGGTGAGGTATTCGGGAGTGAGCATCGCCTGATTGGTAACGTCCAGGCCACACATCACAATCTCCAGCCCGCTCTGGAAGACCTGGGCCGCCGCTTCGGGATCAATAGCAATATTAAACTCGGCATTTGGCGTGAAATTGCCACGGCCGGCAGAACCGCCCATGATCACCAGACGACGAATATGTGGTTTGCATTCCGGGCACTGTGAAAGCAATAGCGCGATATTCGTCAACGGGCCGATCGCCACCAACGTAATCGGTTCTGGCGCGCACATTAGCGCATCACGAATCGCCAGAAACGCCGGTTTCTCCAGTGGTTTCCGATTGTGCTCAACGAAGTCATAACCTTCCATGCCGGATTCGCCATGAACATAAGACGCATCACGCGGTGCGCGAACTAGCGGTGTTGCCGCCCCCTGGGCGAGTGGGATATCCGCATTCCAGAAATGCAGCAATTGCAGCGCATTTCGGGTAGTTTTATGCACCGAGACATTGCCTCCGACAGTCGTCATCAGTTGGAGATCGAGTTGTGGGGCAAAGATCGCGGCAGCAATCGCTGCGGCATCGTCGATACCTGGATCGGTATCCAAAAAAATCGGCAAGCGCATGTTTTCTCCATAAAAAATGCCGGTAACGAGACCGGCATTTTCGCATAACTTAGGCTGCTAATGACTTAATCAACTTCACGAATATCGACACGCAGCTCTTTCGGTACTTCGAAAACAATGTTTTCTTCACGGCCTTCCAGCGGGATGGCTTCGCCACCGCCAAGCTGCTGTAAACGTGCGACTACGTTCTGTACCAGAATATCCGGAGCTGATGCGCCAGCGGTCACACCGACGCATTTCGCTTCTTTCACCCACTCTTCCTGGATATCTGCCGCATCGTCAATTAAAAACGCACGTTTGCCCATACGCTGTGCCAGCTCCGCCAGACGGTTGGAGTTGGAAGAGTTTTTCGAACCGACCACCAACACCACTTCCGCCTGCTCTGCCAGGGCGCGTACCGCTTCCTGACGGTTGGTAGTGGCGTAGCAGATATCATCTTTGCGCGGCCCGACAATTTTCGGGAAGCGTTTACGCAGCGCGTCGATAACATCAGAAGTGTCATCTACCGACAGCGTGGTCTGGGTCATAAAAGAGAGCTTCTCTTCGTTTTTGACCGTCAGCTTCCATACGTCATCTGGCGATTCAACCAGATACATTCCCCCTTCCGGGTTGCTGTACTGACCCATCGTCCCTTCCACTTCCGGGTGCCCGGCGTGACCGATGAGAATAGATTCTTCGCCACGACGACTGGCGCGGGCGACTTCCATATGCACTTTGGTCACCAGCGGACAGGTGGCGTCGAATACTGTCAAATCACGGCTTTTCGCTTCGTTACGTACTGCCTGGGAAACGCCATGCGCAGAGAAAATCAGGATCGCGCCGTCCGGCACTTCGCTGATCTGCTCAATAAAGATAGCCCCACGCTCGCGCAGGCTATCGACCACGTAGCGGTTATGCACCACTTCGTGACGGACATATATCGGTGCGCCGTAAATGGCCAGCGCGTTTTCAACAATGCTGATAGCGCGGTCTACCCCGGCACAAAAACCACGCGGGTTGGCCAACAGGATCTGCATGTTACGCCTCCAGTGCCGGATCGATTTCCAGCACTTCAATATCAAAATGAACGGTCTGCCCGGCCAGCGGATGGTTGAAATCAACGGTAATGGAGTCGCCGTTAATTTCGCGGATCACGCCAGGCATCTCACTGCCATCCATTGCGGTAAAAAGCATAATTGCGCCAATTTCTGGCTCGCCTGCATCCATAAACTCACGGCGGGAGAAGTACTGAATCAGGTCCGGTGACGGCACGCCAAACGCCGCATCTGGCTCCAGCGAGAAGGTGGTTTTATCGCCCACTTTCAGCCCCAGCAGATGTTGCTCCAGCCCTTCGGAAAGAGAAGCATCACCCAGGCGGAACAGCGCCGGTTTACCGTTGTTGCGGGTAGACTCGGCGGTGGTGCCATCGTCGAGTTTTAGCGTGAAGTGCACCAGGACGGCGCTATTGCTCTGTACAGATTCAGACATGCAGGTTTGCTCTTGTATTTGAGGATTTTTGCCGGATGCGGCCTACGATTTCGCAGCAATCGGTAGGCCGGATAAGATGCGTCAGCATCGCATCCGGCAGGGTTTATTATTGTTTTTTCGCTTTCGAAGGCAAAAAACCTTCCAGCACAATCAATGCCGCACCGACACAGATTGCGCTATCGGCGAGGTTGAAGGTGGCGAAATGCCAGTCGCCGACGTAGAAGTCGATCATATCGACCACAAAGCCGTGCCACAGACGGTCGAACAGGTTGCCCAGTGCGCCGCCAATAATCAGCGCGTAAGCGATATTGTTTAGCTTCTGCGTGGCCTTCGAGCGATACATCATCACCGTCAGGATCACACTAATACCAATCGCAATACCGGCAAAGAACCAACGCTGCCAGCCGCCGCTATCGGCAAGGAAACTAAACGCTGCGCCATAGTTACGCGCATAATGCAGATTAAGCGACGGGAACAGCGGAACCGTATCCCCCAGAGCAAAGTTCTGGAGGATCAGGTATTTGCTGCCCAGATCGATAATCAGCACGACTACCACCAGCCACAGCCAGCGTAGCCCTGTTGAACAGATCGATTGACTCATCAGGCAAACTTACGTTTTTCACCGTCACCGGCGACGTTGCTGACACAGCGGCCGCAGATTTCTGCGTGTTCCGCCACCTTGCCGACATCCTGGGTGTAGTGCCAGCAGCGTGGGCACTTATCACCTTCGGCTTTACTCAACGCGACTTTCAGCCCTTTGAGTACTTCGCTCTGCTGCGCATCAGCAGGTGCGTCGTTATAGTCTGCAACGGCAGCGCCAGAGGTCAACAGGACAAATCGTAATTCATCACCCAGCGCGGTCAGTTTCGCCGCCAGTTCGGGTTCCGCGTACAGGGTCACTGCCGCTTCCAGAGAACCGCCGACTTTCTTATCCGCACGAGCCTGCTCGATGACTTTGTTCACTTCGCCACGCACTTTCAGCAGCTCGTCCCAGAACGCATCGTTCATCGCTTCGCTGTCTGCCAGACCAAACAGGCCTTCGTACCACTCACCGGTGAAGACGTATTTTTCACGCTCGCCCGGCAGGTAGCCCCACACTTCATCAGCGGTGAAGGAGAGGATCGGCGCCATCCAGCGAACCAGCGCTTCTGCGATGTGATACAGCGCAGTCTGGCAGCTACGACGCGCCACGCTATCCGCTTTCGCGGTGTACTGACGGTCTTTGATGATGTCGAGGTAGAAAGAGCCCATCTCAACGGAGCAGAAGCGCATCAGGCGCTGTACCACTTCGTGGAAATCGTATGCTTCGTACGCCTTGAGGATGTCTTCCTGAGCCGCTTTCGCACAACCTACAGCCCATCTGTCCAGTACCACCATCTCTTCCGGTTTCACCATATCTTTTGTCGGATCGAAACCATTGAGGTTTGCCAGCAGGAAGCGCGCGGTGTTACGGATACGACGATAGCTGTCGGCAGCACGTTTCAGGATCTCGTCAGAAACGGCCATTTCGCCGGTGTAGTCGGTTGATGCCACCCACAGACGCAGAATATCCGCGCCAAGTTTGTTCATCACATCCTGCGGCGAAACAGTGTTGCCGATGGATTTAGACATCTTGCGACCCTGACCATCCACGGTAAAGCCGTGAGTCAGTACCTGACGATACGGCGCTTTGCCCTTCATCGCGGTGGAGATCATCAGGGAAGACATGAACCAACCACGGTGTTGGTCAGAACCTTCCAGATACATGTCCGCAGCGTGACCGGCAAATTCCGGACGCACGTCAACAACGGAAGAGTGGGTAGAGCCGGAGTCAAACCATACATCCAATGTGTCCGGCACTTTCACGTACTGATCAGCTTCATCGCCGAGGATCTCTTTCGCATCGAGATCCCACCACGCCTGGATGCCATCAACTTCAACGCGTTTTGCCACTTCTTCCATCAGTTCGAGGGTACGCGGATGCAGCTCTTCCGTGTCTTTGTGCACGAACAGTGACATCGGTACGCCCCAGGTACGCTGACGAGAGATACACCAGTCAGGACGGTTAGCAACCATCGACTCGATACGCGCCTGGCCCCAGTCCGGGATCCACTGCACGCCTTTGATCTCTTTCAGTGACTGCGCACGCAGACCTTTCTGATCCATGCTGACGAACCACTGCGGCGTCGCGCGGAAGATGATCGGCGTTTTGTGACGCCAGCAGCACGGATAGCTGTGCTGCATTTTCTCAACGTGCAGCAGTGCGCCTTTTTCCTGTAGCAGCGCAACGACGATGTCGTTCGCTTTGAAGACGTTCACGCCATCCAGCGTCGGGTAAGTGCCCGGCAGATAAGTGCCGTCCGGGCCAACCGGGTTTGCGGTTTCCAGGCCGTATTTCTGACCAATCACATAGTCGTCCGGGCCGTGGCCAGGCGCGGTGTGAACAGCCCCCGTACCGGCATCCAGCGTAACGTGATCGCCGAGGATTGCCGGAACGTCAAAGCCCATAAACGGATGGGTAAAGCGCAGCAGTTCCAGCTCCGCACCTTTTACCGTGCCGAGAATGGTGTAATCGGTCACGCCGATACGCTGCATTACGCTTTCAACCAGATCTTTCGCCAGAATCACGGCCTGACCGTCGATCTGCACCAGCGCATAGTCGAAATCAGGTGCAATGGAGATTGCGCGGTTTGCAGGCAGAGTCCACGGCGTAGTAGTCCAGATAACCAGCGAGATTGGGCCGTTAACGTTGCTGACGCCAAATTTCGCTTTCAGCGCATCCTGATCGACTGCCTGGAAAGCAACGTCGATGGACGGAGAGGTTTTGTCGTAATACTCAACTTCCGCTTCCGCCAGCGCAGAACGGCAGTCAACGCACCAGTGAACTGGCTTCGCGCCTTTGTGCAGGTGACCATTGCCGATGATTTTGCCCAGCGCGCGGATGATATTGGCTTCAGTTTTGAAGTCCATGGTCAGGTACGGGTGCGACCAGTCGCCCAGCACGCCCAGACGAATAAAGTCTTTGCGTTGACCGTCAACCTGGGTCGCCGCGTATTCGCGGCACTTGGCGCGGAACTCGGCGGCGGTGAATTTCTCACCCGGCTTACCGTATTCTTGCTCTACTTTCAGCTCGATCGGCAGACCGTGGCAGTCCCAGCCAGGCACATACGGCGAGTCATAACCGGAAAGCCCTTTGGACTTGATGATTATGTCTTTCAGAATCTTGTTAACCGAGTGACCAATATGAATGCTGCCATTCGCATATGGAGGGCCATCATGCAGAATGAAGGTTTTTTTGCCTTTTTTAGCCGCACGAATGATGCCGTACAGGTCATCATCAGTCCAACGCGCCAGCATTCCCGGTTCGCGTTTGGCGAGATCGCCACGCATCGGGAACCCTGTTTCCGGCAAATTCAGGGTTGATTTATAGTCACTCATCAGATTCTCGGTTCCGTATTTCGGTTTGATTACATAACAGGCTTAAGCCGGTTTTGTTAGCCCAAAAAATTCGCGGGCGGTTAATTCATCACGCGCAATCTGCGCTTTCAGTTCGTCCAGCGACGCAAATCGCTGCTCACTGCGTATTTTTTTACGCAGCACTACTTGTATATGGCGACCGTACAGGTCCATTGCAACATCTAACAAATGCACTTCCAGCTGCTGGCGGATACCTGCAACCGTTGGGCGCGTGCCGATGTTTGCAACGCCGGGTAACGGCTTTTCACCGAGGCCCAGCACTTCCACCGCATAAACCCCTTTCACCGGGGAGACCTGACGGCGTAGCGGTACATTCGCCGTCGGGAAACCAATGGTGCGCCCTAACTCATCACCGTGGACAACGCGCCCGGAGATGGCAAACGGGTGCCCCAATAAACTTTCCGCCAGAGCAAGGTTGTCATCTGCCAATGCCTGACGCACAGCGGTACTGCTGATACGCACGCCGCCTTCGCAAAAAGTTTGCGTACTGGTGATGTCGAAGCCGTATTCCGCGCCAGCTTTCTGTAATAACAAGAAATCACCTTCACGACCAGCGCCAAAGCGGAAATCATCACCAACAGCCAGAAATTTTACCCGCAAATGCTTTACCAGTAGATCGCTGATAAAGTTTTGCGCCGTCAGCGCCGCAAAACGCCTGTCGAAACGCACGCACAGCACATATTCCACACCGCACTCTGCGAGATAACGCAGTTTTTCCCGTAGTCTGGTCAGACGTGCCGGGGCTTTATCGGTAGCAAACAGTTCCAGCGGTTGAGGCTCAAAAAGCATCACCATCACAGGTAAGTTGCGCTTGCGCCCTTCTTCCTGCAACCCCTGCAACAGCGCGCGATGACCGCGATGCACGCCGTCGAAATTACCAATAGTCAGCACACACCCTTCTTGCGGGGCCTGGCTGAGATTATGTATGCCGCGTATCAGCTTCATGTCTGGCTCAAAACAGTGAAAATCGTCCGAGTATACCTTGTACAGCGGTCAAGGTTAACCGGCGATTGAGTACTGAAATCAGAAAGAAGTGGCTTTTCATTGCCATGGCGCAAATCACGGTAAGAAACTAACGACCTGCTGCAATTTTATCGCGGAAAAGCTGTATTCACACCACGCAAGCTGGTAGAATCCTGCGCCATCACTACGTAACGAGCGCCGCCATATTAACGGCGCTTATTTGCACAAATCCATTGACAAAAGAAGGCTAAAAGGGCATATTCCTCGGCCTTTGAATTGTCCATATAGAACACATTTGGGAGTTGGACCTTGGCTAATATCAAATCAGCTAAGAAGCGCGCCATTCAGTCTGAAAAGGCTCGTAAGCACAACGCAAGCCGTCGCTCTATGATGCGTACTTTCATCAAGAAAGTATACGCAGCTATCGAAGCTGGCGACAAAGCTGCTGCACTGAAAGCATTTAACGAAATGCAACCGATCGTGGACCGTCAGGCTGCTAAAGGTCTGATCCACAAAAACAAAGCTGCACGTCATAAGGCTAACCTGACTGCGCAGATCAACAAACTGGCTTAATCGCCTTTTGTTGTCAGCTTTGTAAAAAAACCCGCGTAAGCGGGTTTTTTTATGTCTCCAGCAGGCCAAAACTGCAGCCTGCAAAGTACGAATGGTTATTTCGCGGCTGGCGTAAACAGCGCAGAGTAATCGGCATTGCAAATACGCTGTACCGCAGGGTGTTGAATCATCCTTTCGGCAAAAATCGCATGGTACTCTTCCATGACGTTCTCAACTCGCCCTATCTCCACAACCGAATTATCATTATAAAAATCATTGGCATACAGCGAAGGTGCAACGAAAATAGCGTTATGCGTCGCCCCAAAGGCTTTCATCAACGCCGCATCATCAAACTCCCCCAGAATTTCAACGTTTAAGCCCTGAGAGTTAAACCAGTTTAATAGCTTGCGTCCCAACATTGAGCGACGCCCCGGAATAAGTAAACGACGCTCTTCCAGACAGGCAGGAAACGGCTTTTCCGGCAGCGGGTTAGTGCACCAGAAACTGACGCCACACTCGCCAATTTTCATGGAAAACAGCCCTTCTTGTTGGGTGGAGTCGATCGGACAGTCAGAGATGATCATATCCAGCTTATGCTGACTCAACTGCTCTAACAGCATCTCGTGCGTCGATTCGAAACAGCGTAGATGGATCTGCTCGTCTTCTACAACTGCGGCATCCAGAACACTGCTGACCAGGCGTTTGGAAAGGGCATCTGCCACACCAACATCAAACAATAAGTTGGACTCTTTGCGATAGTTGACGATATCCAGCATTTCCTGGCTTAACGTGAACATTTTATCGGCATAGCGATAGACCAGTTCCCCCAGTTCACTGGGTTCCAGACCGCGTCCTTTACGCTTAAATAATTTCCCTTGCAGGCGCTCTTCCAGCGCCCGTATCTGTCCGGTAATGGTTTGTGGTGTTAAATAAAGCGCCTCCGCTGCGCCAACCACAGAGCCTTCTTTGTAGACATGCCAGAAGTAATACAAGTGGTTGTAATTGATATGAGACATGCTCATTTCTCTCCCTGATAAGAATGAAAAGGGAGCCATTTATGGCTCCCCGGAACATCGTCCAGTCAAACTGATGGACGTAAGCGAATGCGTAACCAGCTATATCCAATTACCGCCGAAGAGATTGAGCCGACCAGAATGCCCAATTTCGCCCAGTTAATCAGTTCTGGATCTACGCTACCAAAGGCCAGGCTGGCGATAAAGATAGACATAGTGAAACCGATACCGCACAGGATACCAACCGCCATAATTTGCTGATAAGTGGTTCCCTCTGGCAAATGCGCCAGTTTCAAACGCAGCGCCAGCCAGCAGAACAAACTAATCCCCAACGGCTTGCCAATCAGCAAACCGGCGATAATCCCTAATGGCAGGGTGGAGGTCAGGCCATCCAGCGTCACGCCTTGCAGAGAAACGCCGGCATTGGCAAAAGCAAACAGCGGCAAAATCAGATAAGCCACCCACGGATGCAATACATGCTCCAGGCGCTTCGCTGGAGAACGACCATGCTTCTCTTTCAATGGAATAAAGAAACCGACAATGACGCCTGCCAGCGTTGCGTGGACGCCTGATTTCAACACTGCAGTCCACAACACCACGCCGACCAGAATATAAACTCCCGTGCGGCGAACACCACAAATGTTCAGCACCGCGAGCACCGCAATTGCTACAGCTGCAACGCCAAGAGAGGCCATCGACAAGTCATTAGTGTAAAACAAGGCGATGATAATGATGGCTCCAAGATCGTCGATAATAGCCAGCGCCATCAAAAAGATCTTCAGTGCTAACGGTACACGACTTCCCAATAACGCCAGGACACCGAGGGCAAAGGCAATATCAGTCGCCGCCGGGATTGCCCACCCTTCACGAGTGATAGGATCGGCGTAGTTAAAGGCCAAATAGAGCAATGCCGGGACAATCATCCCGCCGATTGCGGCAATAACCGGAAACGCAGCCTGGCGTAAACTGGCCAGCGATCCTTGCATCAGCTCGCGTTTAACTTCCAGACCAACTAACAGGAAAAATATCGCCATTAGCGCGTCATTTATCCATAACAGCATGTTTTTATTGATTTCAAGAGAACCTACCCGCAGCTGAACCGGCGTCTCAAGAAAGTCGTGATACCATCCACTGGTTGCACCGCTGTTGGCCATAATCATCGCCAGAACAGCGGCAATGATGAGAATAATGCCTCCCGAGGCATCACTGCTAAAGAATCGATGCAGATGTTTCACTTTTTATTTCTCTTTCAGGTGAATAGATCGTTTTTACTATTTTACTCTGCACGAATCATCGTTAAAATCAGATTATAGTGTAGGAATAATTCGCTTTTAACGATCTATAAAGAAGATTGCGTCACCAGCAGAGGGAGTGTTTTTGGCGCCCGAAAGCGGTGGCTGATGACCTCAAGCCCTGATAATCATAGCTTAATGTCAAGATTTCTGAGGGGTTTATTCGGAATAAGTAATAATTAATTTGCAATAAACCGGAGCTGTTTGTTAAGGCGATATTTCAAATATCTCCAATTTATCGTCAATAATCGCAATAAAAAGCTAAATCAACGTTAAATAATTGAATCCTTTAAAAATTACTCCATAAAAATGCGAGGCGTCTTCAGGATTAGAATCGATAAAACAGAATGGATTAAAGAGAGCAGTATAATAACGGCGGGTGCTTGAGGCTGTCTGTCTCAGGCATTAGCTGGATGGCAGATAGAGAAAAGCCCCGAGTGATATTTTACCATCAACCCGAGGCCCCCTATATGCAGACCCATGTAGAGTGCCTCTTACTGACCGTAAGGTCAAGGAGAAGAGAGCAATGAAGCAGCATAAGGCGATGATAGTCGCCCTGATCGTCATCTGTATCACCGCCGTAGTGGCGGCGCTGGTAACGAGAAAAGACCTCTGTGAGGTTCACATCCGAACTGGCCAGACGGAGGTTGCTGTTTTCACGGCTTACGAATCCGAGTAAGAGCAACGGCGGGGAGCGATCCCCGCCACTTTACAAGTGCCCGCATATCTTCAACGCACCCTATTTTTTACCCTGGCCTGCCCACGGGCAGGCCTTTGGGGAAATTAGCGAGTCAGGTCGTCAAAAAACTTCTTCACGCCATCAAAGAAACTCTTCGAGCGTGGGCTGTTGTGCTCGCCGGTTGGGCCACCGAAGCTTTCTTGCAACTCTTGCAGCAGCTGTTTCTGCTTCTCGTTCAGACCTACCGGTGTTTCGACGACAACGCGGCACAGCAAATCGCCCTGTGCACCGCCGCGAACAGACTTGACGCCTTTACCGCGCATACGGAACAACTTACCGGTCTGGGTTTCGCCAGGCACTTTCAGTTTTACGCGACCATCAAGGGTCGGCACTTCGATTTCACCGCCCAACGCTGCCATTGCGAAGTTGATCGGTACTTCGCAATACAGGTTGTTGCCTTCACGCTCGAAAATCGGGTGCTGTTTAACCTGAACCTGAACGTACAGATCGCCTGCCGGTGCGCCATGCTCGCCTGCTTCACCTTCGCCCGCAAGACGGATGCGGTCTCCAGTGTCCACCCCTGCCGGGATTTTAACGGACAGCGTTTTGCTACGCTCAACACGACCATGACCATGGCATTTGTTGCACGGATCTTTGATAAGCGTACCGCGCCCCTGACAGTGCGGACAGGTCTGCTGTACAGCGAAGAAGCCCTGGCGCATCTGCACCTGACCAGAACCATGACAGGTCGGACAGGTCTGCGGCTGCGTGCCTGGTTTTGCACCGCTACCGTGGCAAACGTCACACTCTTCCAGAGTCGGAATGCGGATCTCTTTGGTCACGCCACGTACAGCTTCTTCGAGGGTGAGCTCCATGTTATAGCGTAAATCAGCACCACGCGCCGCACGTTGACGACCACGTCCGCCGCCAAAAATATCGCCGAAAACGTCACCAAAAATATCGCTGAAGTCTGCGCCGCCGCCAAAACCGCCGCCGCCCATGCCGCCTTGCTCAAACGCCGCATGACCGTACTGATCATATGCCGCGCGTTTTTGCGAGTCGGTCAGAACTTCATAAGCTTCCTTGATCTCTTTAAATTTCGCCTCGGCCTCTTTGTCACCCTGGTTACGGTCCGGGTGATATTTCATGGCCAGGCGTTTATAGGCCTTTTTGATTTCACGCTCTTCCGCTGTTTTGGAAACGCCTAAAATCTCGTAATAATCTTGCTTAGCCATTTTTTTTGATTTGCCCCTAGATGAATGCACGGGCGGAGAGGAAAATCCCCTTCGCCCGTGTCAGTATAATTACCCGTTTATAGGGCGATTATTTTTTGTCTTTGACTTCTTCAAACTCAGCGTCGACAACATCGTCATCTTTCGCGTTGTTTGCAGAAGCATCAGCACCGGCAGTCTGCTGCTGTGCATGTTGCTGCTGGGCGATTTCCATCAGTTTCTGGGAAACCTGTGCCAGTTCCTGCATTTTCGCTTCGATAGCGGCTTTGTCTTCACCTTTCAGAGCAGTTTCCAGTGCAGTCAGCGCAGACTCGATAGCAGTTTTGTCGTCAGCCGGCAGTTTGTCGCCTGCTTCTTCAACCTGCTTACGGGTACTGTGCAGCAGATGGTCGCCCTGGTTGCGAGTCTGTACCAGCTCTTCAAACTTACGGTCTGCTTCGGCGTTAGCTTCCGCGTCGCGTACCATTTTCTGGATTTCATCTTCGTTCAGACCAGAAGAAGCCTTGATGGTGATCTTCTGCTCTTTACCGCTGTTTTTGTCTTTCGCGGAAACGTGCAGGATACCGTCAGCATCGATATCGAAGGTAACTTCGATCTGCGGCATACCGCGCGGAGCCGGGTTGATACCATCCAGGTTGAACTGACCCAGAGATTTGTTATCAGCCGCACGTTTACGTTCACCCTGCAGCACGTGGATGGTTACCGCAGACTGGTTGTCTTCAGCGGTAGAGAACACCTGGCTGTGCTTGGTCGGGATAGTGGTGTTTTTCGCGATCAGCGTCGTCATCACACCACCCATGGTTTCGATACCCAGAGACAGCGGGGTAACGTCCAGCAGCAGTACGTCTTTCACGTCGCCAGTCAGTACACCACCCTGAACGGCAGCACCGATTGCCACAGCTTCGTCCGGGTTAACGTCTTTACGCGGCTCTTTACCAAAGAACTCAGCAACTTTCTTCTGAACCATTGGCATACGAGTCTGACCACCAACGAGGATAACATCGTCGATATCAGATACGGACAGGCCAGCGTCCTGCAGAGCAACTTTCAGCGGCTCGATGGAACGGTTCACCAGGTCTTCAACCAGGCTTTCCAGTTTTGCACGAGTCACTTTGATGTTCATGTGTTTCGGACCGGTCGCGTCTGCGGTGATGTACGGCAGGTTAACGTCGGTCTGCTGAGCGGAAGACAGTTCGATTTTCGCTTTTTCTGCCGCTTCTTTCAGGCGCTGCATTGCCAGCGGATCGTTGCGCAGGTCAATGCCCTGATCTTTCTTGAATTCTTCAACCAGGTAGTTGATCAGACGGCTGTCGAAGTCTTCACCACCCAGGTGGGTATCACCGTTGGTTGCCAGAACTTCGAAGGTTTTTTCGCCATCAACTTCGTCGATTTCGATAATGGAAATATCGAAAGTACCACCACCCAGGTCATAAACCGCGATAGTGCGGTTGCCAGTACCTTTGTCCAGACCGTAAGCCAGTGCAGCAGCGGTCGGTTCGTTGATGATACGTTTTACTTCCAGACCAGCGATACGGCCTGCGTCTTTAGTTGCCTGACGCTGAGCATCGTTAAAGTATGCCGGTACAGTAATAACTGCTTCAGTTACCGGTTCGCCCAGGTAATCTTCTGCAGTTTTCTTCATTTTTTTCAGCACTTCAGCAGAAATCTGCGGCGGTGCCATTTTCTGGCCTTTAACTTCGACCCATGCGTCGCCGTTATCAGCAGCAATAATTTTGAATGGCATGATGGAAACATCACGCTGTACTTCTTCGTCCTGGAAGCGGCGGCCAATCAGGCGTTTAATCGCAAACAGGGTGTTTTGCGGGTTCGTCACTGCCTGACGTTTAGCCGGCTGACCAACCAGAGTTTCACCATCCTGGGTATAGGCAATGATAGAAGGCGTGGTGCGATCGCCTTCGGCGTTCTCCAGCACACGAGGAGTGGTGCCATCCATAATCGCTACACAAGAGTTGGTAGTACCCAGGTCGATACCAATTATTTTACCCATCTAAACGTCTCCACTATATATTCGGTCATCATGTGGTTGTGAGTCTGTAATAGGGGCGAAACGTCTGGTTTCAACTGCCCAATTTCATTTTTTTGCAGACTCACTCACTGCGGTTGACTACTAAATGGGGTCGTAACCCACGTCATCAAGGGGGAGATGCAAAAATTTTTTGTGCTTTTGCGCAGAAATTTCACGATATGCCGGAAGAACTGAAAAAAAGGGATCAATAACATTCACGTAAATAATGAATTTCACACAAGTTATTCAGCAAAAAATTGTAATAAAAAGAAAAGATTACGCACCTGAATCTTCTTTTCGTCAGCAGTAAACTAGTGGCTATTCTTCCCCCGACTGCTCCCCGCTAAGAGAATCTTCATGAAATCCATTTTTATGATTTCCGCCAGCCTCGTGCTCGGCCTGATGCTGTGCTGCACCGCGCAGGCCAACGACCATAAAATCCTCGGCGTCATTGCCATGCCGCGTAACGAGACCAACGATCTGACGTTGAAACTCCCCGTTTGCCGCATTGTAAAACGCATACAACTCACTGCCGCTCATGGCGATTTACAGTTAAGCGCCGCGTCGGTTTATTTCAAAGCAGCCCGTAGCGCCAGCCAAAGCCTGAACATTCCGGCTGAAATCAAAGAAGGGCAAACCACCGGCTGGATCAACATTAACAGCGATAACGACAACAAACGCTGCGTGTCAAAAATCACCTTTTCCGGTCATACGGTGAACTCATCGGATATGGCCACGCTGAAAATTATCGGCGACGACTAACCTTTTAATACAGAAGCCACAATGACATGAACGTCAACTATCTACATGATTCAGACTTAGATTTTCTACAGCATTGCAGCGAAGAACAGCTGGCAAACTTTACCCGCTTACTCACTCATAATGAAAAAGGCAAAACCCGCCTGTCCAGCGTATTAATGCGCAACGAACTGTTTAAATCGATGGAAGGGCATCCCGAACAGCATCGCCGCAACTGGCAGCTAATTGCTGGGGAATTACAACATTTTGGCGGCGATAGCATCGCTAACAAACTGCGCGGACACGGCAAACGGTATCGCGCTATTTTACTCGATGTCTCCAAACGGCTGAAACTGAAAGCCGATAAAGAGATGTCTACCTTTGCAATTGAGCAACAGTTACTCGAACATTTTCTGCGCAACACCTGGAAAAAAATGGACGAGACGCATAAAAAGGAGTTTTTGCAGGCCGTCAACGCAAAGGTTAACGAACTGGAAGAGCTGCTGCCGTTATTGATGAAAGACAAACAACTGGCCAAAGGCGTGTCGCATCTGCTTTCCAGCCAACTGACCCGCATTTTGCGTACCCACGCTGCGATGAGCGTGCTTGGGCATGGTCTGCTACGCGGCGCGGGTCTGGGAGGGCCAGTGGGTACAGCATTAAATGGGGTTAAAGCCGTTAGCGGCACTGCCTTTCGGGTGACAATTCCAGCGGTGTTACAAATCGCCTGTCTGCGACGAATGGTTAGCGCCACTCAGCCCTGATACCTGACACAGGGGAAAATTTTCATTTTCCCCTCAAAAGATCATAGACACTGCCCCACTGGCTGATTATTATGCCGCGCCCTGAAAACACTACAGTTATTCAGGGAAATTATTTCACCATTCATTCGATGATGATTTTTGAGGAATTATGGGCAAGCCCATTATCATTTAGACAAACAGGTAACACAGCATGTGATAATGATTCTCGCTTGAATTAATTCTTATCAAAATCAATGGCAAATATTATTTATAATCAATATGTTACACGCATGCCATTTTGTGTTTTATCTTAACACCACCAGCGTTTTCATCGCCTTCCTCAGAAAAACGTAAGACGATGATCAGCATCTTGAAGACCACAGATTTGTCCTTGACTATTTCTAAGCTCAATCTTCTTCACCACCTGACGTAAACTCAGATCCCAGTTACAGCTTTCAGGCCTGTCACAGCTAACGGATATTCCTTTATCAACTATCTATAGAAACTTGTCCGCATTGCTGATTTTAGTTTGGTTGATTTCATCGTTGACCGTTTGGGTGTCTGTCGGTGGTATCTTTTGACCGCTGAACGCACTAACCATTGTCCAACCTGCAACACCGCTAACTGATACACCAAACCATATTAACGCCATCCAAAAATCAAAAAATTGTGGATGCAAACCCGAAAAGCACCAACGGATAAAAAATCCTTGCATATCGATACACTTGACTATAATATAGATAATGGAATAATTTGAATTGTAAACTTTGTACGAAAAAATACTGATGCCATTATTTGCCTGCGAACCCTTTATTCATGCACCTTTATAGTCATCATGGTAGCAGCATTTGTCGGTGGTCTAATGGTAATAACTATATGTTATATGGATCAGTATTTAACAGATGAGAGTAAATTTATGTAAAGTAAGAGGAGGTATATTGTTAGAATTAGTACATCCGCAGTCAGTGCAATCACAGATCACACAAACCACGCCTTACACAGTCATAACTCACACTCACGGTAGGTATCCAGTCATTGCTGGTGATACGTTTTATCATAATGGTCACGCGTACCAAATCAACACTACGGAGAAATCCGGTGTTCGGTTAGATATCCTCAGGCCGATAGTAGAGGAACTTGATGCCATGTTATCTAGTTACAGTCGAGTCTTCTTGAGTCGCTTCGATTTGCGTCTGCCTGATGGTACTGCCGTAGAAGAAAGCAACAAATGGGTACGACAGCTATTTAAGAAATTGCGCGAGCGTCTCAAGTCAAAAACTAAAAGACCAGAAGGTGTAACAAGCCCAATCAATGAATTCGCTTTCAGTTGGGTGCGTGAGAGACATGAGGTAGAAAAAGACCATTACCATTGCTGGATTGCACTACCACATCGGCAAATAAACCGATTGGGAGGGAGATCATACGGAGTGGGAAGCGCAATCATTGATATCTGGTGTCAACTAACTGGTGGTGAGCATACGCTGGTGCATTTAGCGAAGAAGAAGGCCGAATACCCAAACCATTATGTTATTGAGCGCGGTCAACCTGAAACACTGGAGGGACCGATCTATTGGCTATCGTATCTGGCTAAAGTTCGCGGGAAGTATCAAACAGGAAAATACGATCGAGTGCATTCAACCTCGCAACTTCGTAACAGAATAACTCGCTCGCGAAATAATTAATATAGCAGCCTCTAAGGCCGTAAACAAAAAAACATTCTCCTTGCCTATACCAAAAAAACGCGCTGTAGGCCCTTTGTAGCGCGTTTAACAACGCTTTCTCCCCGCTATCTTAGATTAGTTTTTAAATACAGCACATAATTTTCATCATAATCAGAAAATCCTCAATCTTGTCAACCTTCGAACTCAAGTTATTGTTTACAACTTTCCCAAATCAATTACCTATAAAAAAACAATACTCTACTCTTGAAAACTCACCCAAAACCACAATAATAGTATGGCAATTTGTACATTTTAAAATGGAGTTGTTATGACACATCCGATTGGTAAGCACATTTCAAAAGAGCAAGATCATGAATTGGACTACTGGTTAAAAAAACATAATTTCAAAGAAAGTAAAGATAACAGAAAATCTCTCTGTAGCTTGATTGATACCGCTAAATCTGAGTTAGATATGGATAGCAGCAAACACTTGGAGCATACTGAATTAAACAACTACTACGAAGAGAACAAAGAGCAGTGGGAAGATAAGTTTGAAAAGAAATGACGCCGGTTATTTCTGAAGTTTTATCAAATGCCCCAGCCATCAGAGGGCGTTTGCACTTAGATCTATTAGCTCAGATTTGATCTGACACAGCTATCGCACAGATCTAAACCTAATCTGACAGGCAGCTCCGTGCCAAAAACGGACATTGGGTATCCCTTGATGTCTTAGTTTAGAGATAATCAAAGTAAATATTACTATCCTTGTTGGTAGGTCTCACATAACATCGTGATGTTTTTTTGATAAGTTTTCCTCATGGAGTGAAAGTATAATGTCTAAAAAATTCGAAAACCCTGGTTTCGACTCAACAATCTATGTTTCTCCCCAGCACATTGCAGATACAGCAAAGGCATTTAGCGAGGTTGCAATCAGCCTTGCTAAAGAGCCACTGGACACGCATGACGTTAAGCGGAATGTCATTTTCACCAACGCAACTTTTGCAATTGAGCTTTATTTTAAAGCTTTCTTTGTCAAAAGGGTCTCAGCACCGTTTGATTTCATCGTTAAAAATGGCCAAGTCGAACAAGCTGATTATAAGGAAGAAAATCGTGTTACTATGTGGCACTCACGATTAGAGGTTCCAAAAGAATATCAGAAACACGATTTACACTTTCTTTTTAACGCTCTTAGCGATGAGTTAAAAGAGCGTGTAATGCAAGAGGTTTTGCTAGAAAGCCACTCAATAAAAACGCCAACTGATTTGCAGAAATTCTTTAAAGACATTAATTGCTTCTTTGTTGACAAACGTTATGAGTTTCAATATTTTATTTATGGGGTTCCGAATGATTCTCATGTCATTCATGTACTGATTCCGGTCTTGAAAGCCATTGGTAAAGCTCTAGCTAACCCGCCAGATGTGTCTTTTTCTGAATTCACCGAAGACTAGAAAAGGATATTTTATAGATACTATAAAATGCTTCCGTAAGTTAATAATATCATCTTATTTTAGATGACCACTAAGTAAGATTTAACATTTTTAATTCATAAATTTATAACGGATGTCAGGGGGTATCAGGAAGCGATTAATATACTAAAAAAAACACAAACTATTGCTACACATATTAAGGATCTCGGCATGATAAGGGTTTATTCAGGCAAAACACCCCGAATGGCAGGTGCTTGCTTTGTAGCATGGCTGGATTCCTCCATCCGGTTCCTGATCACGAAGCCGCACTAGCGGCTTTTTATCTGTCTAACAAAACTCCCGTCCGGTATTAGTTTCTCCTGCTATAAAAATGTCTGCTTTTCGCTCATAGCAGACTGTCAGATTTGATAGTGTGCTACCAGTGAAAACCGTCAGATCAAGTCTGAGCTAATACACTTAAGAATCTGCCATATATTTCAATTTACAGAGATTTACTTAATTCCTTCTTGATTCGAAAAAATGTAGCTCGCCCACATCCAACTAACTTATAAATCTCTTCGTTGGTATATGTTCCCTTAGCCAAATATTCAGCGACCTTCTTGCGGATTTCATCATCTTTTTGTCGCCCTTTGAACACTCCCTTCGCCTTTGCAATCTTGATACCCTCTGCCTGTCTTTGACGAATGAAAGAACGCTCCAGTTCACCAACGGCTCCTAACATGGTGGTTATGAACTTGCTGGTGGGGGAATCATCAAAAGTCATGTGATTATCTATAAACTCAACTCTCACGCCCTTTGTAGTCAGTTCATCCAGTATATCCAGAAGGTCACGGGTATTACGTGCCAGACGGTCAACGCTTTTAACTCGAACTGTGTCACCAGAGCGAACTTTACTCATTAACTCTTTTAAAGCTGGCCTGTCTGCATTCTTACCGCTGGCCTTATCAATCAAAATCTCATCAACCAGTGTTTCTAACGCTTCAATCTGGCGTGATTCATTCTGATCTTTGCTGCTTACTCGTACATACCCGAAAGTTCCCATAGCCCCCTCAAAAAGTCTCATATCAATGACATCAATGATACAGTATCAAATAAGTTAAAGCAAAGAAATTTTGATACTCAGTTCCAACATCAACGACACGTATCAATTGCGTCTACTCAAAGGAGACTACAGAATCCCTCACCGATATTTTCAATTTTAGGGCTACTCGATGCTTGCTAGCGTGACCGATATTAGACCGTGCTGCTCATGCGCTATGGTTGATAACATGATGAAGTGTTCAGGAGGAAAGCAGGTAATTCCCCCAAAGTAGTTAATCGAATAAATCGAATAGATCGCTCAAGGGGACTAGCTTGACGTAAATATACCCATCATCATCCTCTTCAATGACAATAGGCATATCTACGCCATTGGATAATACAGCCTTAGCGCGGTAATGCTTATCAGTGATTTCTTTAACATCTTCAACAACAAGACATTTCACATCACTTCCTTCATCTTTCAATATTGAAGTCGTAAGTTCACACGCACCTACTTTAAGCTCTTTGCTGTAAGCCAAAGCACCAACAACAGGAACACAACTCAACGCAATGGCAATGTAAACAAAAAACCATCCCCATCGGTTACTCGACTTAACGCCT
Organism: Escherichia sp. 93.0816; assembly: GCF_013368855.2. Classification (NCBI taxonomy): domain Bacteria; kingdom Pseudomonadati; phylum Pseudomonadota; class Gammaproteobacteria; order Enterobacterales; family Enterobacteriaceae; genus Escherichia; species Escherichia sp. 93.0816. The sequence continues at coordinate 214,793 of NZ_JABWNC020000002.1, forward strand.
GCAAATTGAGCTCTACTGTAAACATACAGTGGCGGGAAAAAGAGAACACTAATAGCAGGATTTACAAACTTGGGAACTGACGCCCTATGAACATTAGCTATCTCCTTTAAGTCAAGTTCTGCACAGATAAGAGCGGTTACAAAGAAAACAATTATAGCAATCTGAGCATCCGTTGTGAGAAAGTAAACTATTGGACAAAGCAATGGAACTACCATATAAAAATAGAAATAAATATTTTTTATTTTCAATTCGTTATATGCCATTAAAGGATACCTGCCATGCTACAAATTAGCTTATAACTGACACCGAAATGTTCTACATCACGATATACGTGTTTATTGTACGAATGTACAGTTACTACCTGATGGTGCACCAATGAACAACTGCATCTTTTCGCAGGTAACAACTATCTTCTGCCCTTTCTTCAGTTTTGAGGCTTTTGGCTTCTCTGAATCTTCCATGCTTAACATTACAGGCAATAAACGGTTGCCACTTTCCAGCCGAACGATTACATCATTTGTAAAATTCTTAGCTATTTCCTGGACTGTACCTGTGATTTCTACTTTACGCCCACCAATTTCATTATCGGCGGCGACTTCATTGGCGTCATATAACTCAGCTAGGGCTTTTGCTGTTGTTCGATAAATATGATTATCAGAAACGGCTTTCTTTGATTCACTATTGGCAGCTTGCGATTGTTCCAGATTCACCATTTCTGCAACCACCGTTTTTATAAAATCTTTTTGCATTGAGATGTAAGTGGCAATCCCACCACAGCTATCAATAGCAATCTTATCTTTTGTAATCAAACTCCCTTTAACTTTGAGTGCAGCCCCTGCGCTGGCTCCATCAACTACTGAATTGTAAACAGAGTAGTAGCTCGGAGTATTCTTCTTCATCCCCTGTGTTGCCTGCTTTATCAATACATCTTCAGGCTCACCTTTCAACGCCCGTTCACAACTTTCAGTAATTAGCGTTTTAACATAATTCGCCACATATTCAGGATATGGCTGTATGCCTGAAGTAGCTCCCCCATCAGCGAAAGACATGAACGGAAAGAACATGAAAGGTAACACCAAGAACTTTCTCAAAATTAGCCTCCATGAATATGTGTAACACATTGATATTAATGTGAAATAACACTATCGATCATTTTGATCGATCAATATTATAAAACCGATCGGTAAAACTGATCAATTAAGTCGTTGAAAATCCTCTAAGAGAAAACGAAGAGAAGTAGCCAATCATTAGGAGATAACGAACAATCAGAGAGGGGGAAAGTTAATGTTTTGTGGTTTGTTGTTGCCGTTTAACGGCAATGCAGGATGTATAACTATTCAGTCGCAACTTGTAAACTCGTGTCCTTGGTAGAAGACAACCATTTGCTGGTGCCTTATGCCATAACTGAGTAGCCCTGTTCCGACAGTGAACAACAGGATGCAACATAGAAATAGCCCAAGGCAAAAACCGTTTTAACGAGATGGCGACCGAAATTCTTGTGAAACTTTTCGCGGATTACGTCCCACTCAGAATTTGGCTGATCGAAACGGAGAACGGTAAGAAGTTCTGTAGATATGAGAACAGCGTTTACTTATTAACTATGTGACCAAAAGCAAACACTGTTCCAGTGTGAAAACTTTCACTATTGATGACTACAAAAAGCAACCAGCCAACGAATAAAGCCGATTGGCTGGATTCTTTAAAGGGTGTTAATCATCAATATCCAATGGTTCATCGTCCAACCATGAATAATCGCGTGACGTAGAGCACTCTGTTATGTCATCCAATAAAACTAGCCCTGCACGCCCTGCTTTCATAAACGTTAACTTACATTGAACGTTAAGCTGATGCCCGTTGTACATCTGTTCTTCTTCGAGCTCATACTCGCCTGAAAGTGTTCCCGTATCAGAAATTGACCATTCTTCAACCGACTTCCAAAGATCACCGCTAGTTACAAGGTCATAATCCATGTCGGGATAATCAGGAAAATAAGCATTACTTTCAGCCATTTCCCCGGATTCTGCTGCATCTTGATATATCGCCTCTTCAAGAATTTCCCGAATATGATCATCATAAAAATCATCCACTGATTCAGATACTTTCACAGACAAGCCGGCCTTTAACTCTGAGATAAAGACACCAAAGTTATCATCAGACACACCGAACTTTTTCGCTCTTTCCATACCCAAGGGCATATTTAGAACGATGTATTCTGCATCCGCAAGGCTATATTTACGAGGTGGATTCTTGTCTTCTTCAAGCATTGCCGCATAGCTGGCATAACCTAAGAGAGCAGCAATGACTTCGCGGGTATGAGAGCGTTTTAAGGATGTATTAATGGAAATGTTGTAGCAAATTGCTTTGATTGCATCATTCATGATAAACCACTCCAACACATCAGATCTTTTGGCAATCATTTAAGGTTTGGCATTGGACATTTTGTTACCTTTAACCATTTGCCAGATCTGACACTATGAATAAGGTTTAAGAAAGAATGACTACTGCCTTTTTTAAGCTGTCCAAAACTTAGGCTGGCGCCTAAGTTCACTATATCACTTAAGAAATAAAATGCAATAGCAACTATTTAGTTAGCGCCGTGATGGGACTCTATAGGGGACGCCGCCCCTACCAAGCATCTACTGCTTACTAACGAAGCATGATGGATTTATTCGAGGAAAACCAATTAACATTTCATCTATTTTTTGTACTAACAATTTACCTGAGTCACGATACTTCTTTATCACTTCTGGTGGAACTCTATCTGAGAAAACCGGAGTTTCAACATACATTGCATATCCGCAAAGCTTATTACCATTATTGTCAGTTTTGATTTGCCCCTCGAAAAGGTAGCGTTGCCTATCATAAATCTCATATCTAAGAGTCAACGTCTTATCTTTCGCTTTACTGATTGTCACACTACTGATCACTGCTCGCACAACTTCACGAATATTCAATCGATTTGGGTGCGTTGTATCCTCAAGCAATTGCGGGGTGAGCATCTCTACAGTATCTACTATTTTTTCAATTTGTTGCTCACGAGAACCTTGTAAAAGCTCACGTTGACTCAATTTGTCCAGTTCCAACAGTAGCCCACGTTTACGCGACTCCAGTTCCTGGAGCTGGGTGACCAAAGACTCCAGATTCCCTCCCATTGTAATTGCTGTTGTCAGATTTCCAATCTGGGATTCGACAAGCTCCAATTCGCTACGTTTCGAATCAATCTGATCTGCAAGCGACTCTCCCGCATTCTGATCTTCTATTACTAACGACATATATCCACTGATAAGTGGGTATAACAAACAACGTTCGACCAACTCGCCTGAAACACTCCAAGCTTTACAGGAAGACATTCTTTTCTTACCCGACTCACACAGGTAGCGAATTTTTCCTTGCTTACTGAATGAAGTCATCGCACCGCCACAGTGACCACAACGTAAAATCCCCATACCAGAAAGCAGTGTTATAACTTTTTTCTTACAACCTTGTGGCATTTTGTTGTTGCAAGCAACATCTTGAAGCCGTGCAAATTCAGCGGGCGTACAGACAGGCGGAAAATAATCCTCCAGATGATAAGTAACATTGTTCAATGTTAAGACTTTTTCCCCCATCAGTGCCCGATTTAATCGCATTTTTTTGATATTCGGTACAGTCCAACGAGCTTCTCTATTTTTATTTCGTGTCTTTTTACCCGGCGGCGGCGGGTAAATGTCGCTATTTTCATTGAGGTAATTTGCTACCCGATAGTTACCCCACCCCGAAAGCAACAATCTCACAGCCTCTTTTGCGGCCTTAAAGTATATTGGATGTGGCTTTACTGCTTCAGTATTTGGCCCTGTTGCATCAATCCAGAAAGGAGTTGAGCCAGCACTTTTTATGTTCGTAGGTAGCCCCGATTTATGTCGCTCAATCAGCTTCAATGTGGTTTCATAAGCACGTTTTTGCTTAGTCAGTGACTCTTCATTTGCTCGGCTGAACAAGAAAAGAGACATAATTAAATCGTTAACGTTGTTACTAATACTCTCCTCTGTATAAATTTTCCCATCCATACCAGTAACGATTGTCAGCCCCAACTTTAACAAGCTAGTGAATAGATTCAGAGCCGTCATGACGTCCTGTCTTGTTAGGCGGTCGAGATTCTCAACATACAGCCATGAATCAGATGAAATAACCCCAGCTTTAACAGCGTTAATAAATCCAGAAAACGCACCTTGTGTAGTATTCTTACCCCGAAACGCAGAGACGCCTGCATCAAGGATCTGGACATACTCCAAACCATGAATTGCAGCGTATTGTTTCGCTTTTTCAGTCTGACGCTCCAGGGATGTATTCCCTGTTTGTTTGTCAGTAGACCAACGTATATAGGAATAAAGTTTTTTCATGGCTAACACTTTGAATAATAGACATTCTGAGAATATCATCTTTTCAAACTTGGGCAACACTAAGTTGGCTAATCCGGCACCGCTGGGCCTGATGGGCTTCGGCATGACCACCATTCTGCTTAACCTGCACAACGTGGGTTATTTCGCCCTGGACGGTATTATTCTTGCTATGGGCATCTTCTACGGCGGCATCGCGCAAATTTTTGCCGGTCTGCTGGAGTACAAAAAAGGCAACACTTTCGGTTTAACCGCATTCACCTCTTACGGTTCTTTCTGGCTGACGCTGGTTGCGATTCTGCTGATGCCGAAACTGGGTCTGACCGATGCGCCAAATGCGCAGTTCCTTGGTGTCTACCTGGGTCTGTGGGGCGTTTTTACGCTGTTTATGTTCTTCGGCACGCTGAAAGGCGCACGCGTTCTGCAATTCGTTTTCTTCAGCCTGACCGTACTGTTTGCCCTGCTGGCTATCGGTAACATTGCCGGTAACGCTGCCATCATCCATTTCGCAGGCTGGATTGGCCTGATTTGCGGTGCCAGCGCAATCTATCTGGCGATGGGTGAAGTGCTGAACGAGCAGTTTGGCCGCACCGTTCTGCCAATTGGTGAATCCCACTAATTGTTTGAGATCCCCCCGCTTGGGGGGATTTTTTTATTCGCTAACTTCGCGTCTTGCACTCTTCGGTCTGAATGCTGCAACCACTTCAGGTGCCGTTTCAACGTATGGCCCTTCCAGCAACTGAATGCAGTACGGTACGCTGGCAAAAATACCGTGCACCACGACATTACCCTCGGCATCCTTCACCCCTTCCAGCGTCTCTTTGATGGACTTCGGCTGACCGGGTAAGTTAAGGATCAGTGCCTGTTTACGAATCACCCCCACCTGGCGCGAAAGGATCGCCGTCGGCACAAAATGCAGGCTAATCTGGCGCATCTGTTCACCAAAGCCCGGCATCTCGCGGTCAGCTACTGCCAGCGTTGCATCAGGCGTCACGTCACGGCGCGCCGGCCCAGTCCCTCCCGTAGTGAGTACCAGATGGCAACTCATTTCATCCACCAGCTCACACAGGGTTTGTTCAATGATCGCCTGCTCATCAGGGATTAAGCGGGTTTCCAGCTCAAATGGCGTTGTCAGTGCTGATGTCAGCCATTCTTCCAGTGCAGGGATGCCTTTATCCTGATAAACGCCGCTGGACGCGCGATCAGAGATGGAAACTAAGCCGATACGTAAAGTATTCATCAAGATTTTTCCGTTTAAACAGTCTCGTTAAACAGAATGATACACTGCGAAGGGAGTGACAGACAGGCTTCAGAAGAGGTAGCGTGACCGACTTCCCGGTCACGCTAAGAATGATTACAGCAGATCGCCGATCATTTTTTCCAGTTTTTCCTGGTCAACAGCAAACTTACGGATACCTTCCGCCAGTTTATCTACTGCCATTGGATCCTGGTTGTGCTGCCACAGGAACTCGGACTCGGTGATGCGCGCCGGACGCGCTTTCACTTCGCCGGTGTAAGACAGTTTACGTTCGATAGCCCCTTCGCTCTCAGCCAGCTCTTTCAGCAGTGCCGGTGCAATGGTCAGACGGTCGCAGCCTGCCAGTTCCAGAATTTCGCCGATGTTACGGAAGCTTGCGCCCATAACCACAGTTTCGTAACCGTGCTCTTTGTAGTACTGGTAGATTTCAGAGACAGAAACCACGCCCGGATCTTCTGCCGGCGCGTACTCTTTCTTATCGGTATTCGCTTTGTACCAATCCAGAATACGACCAACGAATGGAGAGATCAGGAACACACCCGCTTCCGCACAAGCACGCGCCTGAGCGAAGGAGAACAGCAGAGTCAGGTTACAGTTGATACCTTCTTTTTCCAGCTGTTCAGCAGCACGGATACCCTGCCAGGTAGACGCCAGTTTGATCAGAATACGATCGTTGCTAATACCCGCATCGTTGTAAAGTTTGATCAGGCGTTTTGCTTTCGCAATTGACGCTTCAGTGTCATAAGAAAGACGCGCATCAACTTCAGTGGAGATACGGCCAGGAACCAGTTTCAGGATTTCCAGACCAATGTTTACGGCCAGTTTGTCAGTCGCGTCCACGATTTGCTGTGCGCGATCGTTGCTCTGCTGTTTCGCCCATGCGACAGCATCATCAATCAACTTGCGGTATTCCGGAATCTGCGCTGCATTAAGAATGAGAGAAGGGTTGGTTGTGGCATCCTGCGGTTGATACAGCTTCATTGCCGCGATGTCCCCAGTGTCGGCCACTACAGTGGTGTACTGACGAAGGGAGGTCAATTTGTCCGTCATGATAGTATTTCTCTTTAAACAGCTTGTTAGGGGGATGTAACCGGTCTGCCCTGATGATATCACGACGCAACGACAGCGCAACCGCAGACGAGAGGGTTATAGCCAGGCGAGACTGTTTAGGTTTTCTGACACTGCGTTGATATCGCTCGCCATTTTTAAACAAAAACTCGAGTATGCTACCCAGGCGTTATCTACCAATGCACATCGTATATAATTCTTAATCAATTGGTAACGTTTACACAGGAATGTAACCGCGTGCCGGCGACAAGAGGGATACGAATGCCTGATTTTTTCTCTTTTATTAACAATGTTCTATGGGGATCAGTGATGATCTACCTGCTCTTCGGTGCAGGTTGCTGGTTCACTTTTCGCACCGGATTCGTTCAGTTTCGCTATATTCGCCAGTTTGGCAAAAGTCTCAAAAATAGCGTTCATCCCCAACCGGGTGGCTTAACCTCTTTTCAGTCACTGTGCACCAGTCTTGCCGCGCGCGTCGGCAGCGGTAACCTCGCAGGTGTTGCGTTGGCCATTACTGCCGGAGGGCCAGGTGCCATCTTCTGGATGTGGATTGCCGCGTTTATCGGCATGGCGACCTCTTTTGCAGAATGTTCCCTTGCCCAGCTTTATAAAGAACGTGACGCTAATGGGCAGTTTCGCGGTGGTCCAGCATGGTATATGGCGCGTGGATTGGGGATGCGCTGGATGGGCGTGCTATTCGCTATCTTTTTGCTCATTGCCTACGGATTGATTTTCAGCGGTGTTCAGGCAAACGCCGTTGCCCGCGCGATGAATTTTGCGTTTGATGTTCCACCATTAGTAACTGGCATCATTCTCGCCGTCTTTACCCTGTTGGCGATAACCCACGGTATTCATGGTGTAGCCCGACTGATGCAATGGTTTGTCCCCGCGATGGCATTAATCTGGGTACTCGCCAGTCTGGCCATTTGTGCGATGAATATCGAGCAACTTCCTCACGTCATTTGGTCTATTTTTGAAAGCGCCTTTGGCTGGCAGGAAGCGGCAGGCGGCGCGGCGGGCTACACCCTGAGTCAGGCGGTTACAAACGGCTTTCAGCGCAGTATGTTTTCTAATGAGGCGGGAATGGGTTCGACACCAAACGCAGCGGCAGCAGCGGCATCCTGGCCGCCGCATCCAGCTGCGCAAGGCATTGTCCAGATGATCGGCATTTTCATCGACACCCTGGTCATCTGCACGGCGAGCGCCATGCTGATATTACTGGCCGGAAACGGTACAACCTATATGCCGCTGGAGGGTATACAACTTCTCCAGAAAGCGATGCGAGCACTAATGGGTTCCTGGGGAGCAGAGTTTGTCACAATAGTGGTAATTCTGTTTGCCTTCAGCTCCATCGTCGCCAATTACATTTATGCAGAAAATAACCTTTTCTTTTTACGCCTGAACAGCCCCAAAGCGATCTGGTGCCTGCGTATCTGCATCTTTACCACCGTGATTGGTGGCACGCTACTTAGCCTACCCATGATGTGGCAACTGGCTGATATTATTATGGCGTGTATGGCTATCACTAATCTGACCGCTATTTTGCTGCTCTCTCCGGTAGTGCATACCATTGCCAGTGATTATCTTCGCCAGCGCAAACTTGGTGTGCGTCCGGTGTTTGATCCACTGCGCTACCCGGATATCGACCAGCAACTCGCGCCTGATACGTGGGATGATGTTTCGCGGGACTAATCACAACTATCGATCAATTCATCCGCTTTTTTTGCTACAGTCGCTGTAAATTTCCTGCAAGGACTGGATATGCTGATTCTGATTTCACCTGCGAAAACGCTTGATTATCAAAGCCCGTTGGCTACCACGCGCTATACGTTGCCGGAGCTGTTAGACAACTCTCAGCAGCTTATTCACGAAGCGCGGAAGCTGACGCCCCCGCAGATTAGCACGCTGATGCGCATCAGCGACAAACTGGCGGGTATCAACGCCGCTCGCTTTCATGACTGGCAGCCAGATTTCACGCCAGAAAATGCCCGACAGGCGATTCTGGCGTTCAAAGGCGATGTCTACACCGGTTTACAGGCCGAAACCTTCAGTGAAGACGATTTCGCTTTTGCCCAGCAGCATTTGCGTATGCTTTCCGGTTTGTATGGCGTACTGCGCCCGCTCGATTTAATGCAGCCATATCGTCTGGAGATGGGTATCCGTCTTGAAAACGCCCGGGGCAAAGATCTGTACCAATTCTGGGGTGATGTGATCACCAACAAGCTGAACGAGGCACTTGAAGCGCAAGGCGATCAGGTAGTGATTAACCTGGCGTCAGATGAGTATTTTAAATCGGTGAAACCGAAGAAACTGAATGCTGAGATTATCAAGCCGGTGTTCCTCGATGAGAAGAATGGTAAGTTTAAGGTTATTAGCTTCTACGCTAAGAAAGCGCGTGGCCTGATGAGTCGTTTTATTATTGAAAATCGCCTGACCAAACCAGAGCAACTGACTGGTTTTAATAGTGAAGGTTACTTCTTCGATGAAGCCAGTTCCAGCAATGGCGAACTGGTGTTTAAACGCTACGAACTGCGTTAAGTTTGTGGTAAATGCCGGATGCGGCGTAAACGCCTTATCCGGTCTACAAAACATGTAGATTCAATATATTGTAGAGATCACGTAGGCCTGATAAGCGTAGCGCATCAGGCAATTTGGCGTTTGTCATCAGTCTCAAATGCCGGAGGTCATCCGGCATTTATATTTACCGATGGTGCCTGTCCGGACCTGGACGATGATCGCCGCCGTGATCGTGTCGATGATCTCCACGGTGATCATTTCGATGATCATTATACCAATTATGACGCGGCGATCCGTGTGGGTGCCAGCGATTGTCTCGCCATTCATAATTTCGATACCACCAGTCACGGTCACGCCAGTAACCGCCATCCCAGTAATAACCACGGTGGTCGCGATCGCCAATCTGTAATTTCACTGATGGTACTAGCATTATTTCCCCAGCCTGCGCTGCCATAGGAGCGACCAGAATCAGGGAAAGTGCGAGCAGGATAGGTTGCATCTTTTTCACAGGTGACTCCTTTTATCATTGCCAGTTATGGGCCGATATGAGGAGCTTACGGTAAAAGAATCCCCGTTGTCATTCTCTACAATTGAAAGAGCTAAGTTACCGCATTTATTGAAAATTTCTCCTTTTTTTCTGTCGATTTTTCTCATATTTTCTCCATAAAAAAGCCGAACTGCATAAACGCAAGCCCGGCCATTTTCAGGAAATTAATGGATACTACTTATGATTCATCATCAGCTTGCGCAACGCGGCAAAATCGGCGGGCAGATTATGAGAAAGCAGTGGTAATTCAGCTCGTTCTGCCAGCTCTTTTGGCAGCGCCAGCGATTCACCGAGAATCGCTTCCACACTCTCTTTAAACTTCGCCGGATGTGCGGTGCCGAGGAACAGACCATATTCGCCTGGATTCAACTGGTCACGCAGCGCACGGTAAGCCACAGCAGCGTGCGGTTCTGAGGTATAGCCCAGCTCTTTTAACTCGCGCATCGTCTGTTGCGTGGTTTCATCATCCACCGCTGCATAACCCAGCTCTTTCAGTTGCCAGACTTTCCGGCGGAACAACTCTTCCACACGCGGCCAGTTATTCGGCTGGCTAACATCCATAGCATTGGATAACGTCGCCTGGGTGGCTTTTGGCGACCACTGCCCGTCGTGCAGGAAACGCGGCACTGTATCGTTCACGTTAGTGGCAGCGATAAAACGCTTCACCGGCAGACCGAGTGATTTCGCCAGCAGACCTGCCGTCAAATCGCCGAAGTTACCGCTCGGCACCGAGACAACCAGCTGGTTGCGCGCTTCCTGCGGCAACTGCGCCACAGCTTCAAAGTAGTAGCAAATTTGTGCCAGCAAGCGGCTGATGTTAATGGAGTTAGCGGAGTTTAACCCCAGCGCCACTTTCAGTTCTTCATCATCAAACGCCTGCTTCACCAGAGCCTGACAGGCATCGAAATCGCCGTCGATGGCAACGGTTTCAATATTGCCGCCCAGCGTACAGAACAGCTTTTCTTGCAGGGGACTGATTTTGCCGCGTGGATAGAGGATAACCACTTTTACATTCGGTAAACCGTAGAAAGCGTGAGCCACTGCCGCCCCGGTATCGCCGGAGGTTGCAGTCAGAATGGTCACTGGCTTATCGCCCGCAATATGGGTCAGCATTTGCGCCATAAAGCGACCACCGAAATCTTTAAATGCCAGCGTTGGCCCGTGGAACAGTTCCAGACAACCGACATCGCTTTCAACTTTGGCAACCGGAGCCGGAAAGGCAAACGCCGCGCGAACACGCTCTTCCAGTGCATCCTGCGGGATCTCATCCCCAATAAACGCCGAAAGGATCTTCGCGCTACGGGTGACGAAATCCAGTTTCAGCATCTCATCAATTTCGGTCAGGCCGAATTCCGGCAGCTCGTGCGGAAAAAACAGCCCCTGATTTTTGCCCAACCCCTGCGTTACGGCTTGCGCAAAGCTGACCTGCTCGTTGTGATCTTTCAGATTGTAGAGTTTCATTTATTTTTCCAGTACTCGTGCGCCCGCCGTATCCAGCCGGCAAATATGAACAAAACCTTCCTGATTTTGCAGGTAGTTCTTACCCAACCAGTCGGCAACGCGCTGGGCGGTATCCGGCTTGTCACACAAAGCGAACAAGGTCGGACCGGAGCCAGAGATACCGCTCGCTACCGCGCCGATTTCCGCAACCGCCTGCCGCGCCTGCCTGAAACCTGGCAATAAACGTTCACGGTAGGGTTCAGCGATAACATCTTTCATCAACTTCGCGGCAAGCTCAGGCTGACGGGAATAGCAGGCATGAATGAAGCCCGCCAGATGTCGCCCGTGCGCAATGCAATCCTGGCGGCGATACTGCGCCGGTAATATCGCTCGAGCTTCTGCTGTCGAGACTTTAATCCCCGGATACGCCAGCACCCACAGCCACTCATCAAACCCCGGCACTTGCTGGCTGATGATGCCATTTTCTTCGATCATCAACTGCATACCACCAAGAAAGCACGGTGCCACGTTGTCGTAATGAATGCTGCCAGAGATACGCCCTTCCAGCTCGCCCATCAAGGCCAGTAAGCGGGTATCATTGAGCGGCTTGCCGCAGTGTTCATTCATTGCTACCAGTGCCGCGACCACCGAACAGGCGCTGGAACCTAAGCCAGAACCGATCGGCATATTCTTTTCCAGGGTCATCGCCACTGGAATTTGCTTGCCCAACTCCTGGCAAAAACGCTCCCAGCACTGATAAACGATATTTTCTCGTGGCTCTGACGGTAGCTTGTCGGCAAACCGCCCAAGGTTGTTGAGACTGAATGTCTCTGCCGCATCAACAGTCACTACATCTCCGAGCAATGCACCATCAACAGGCGTTACCGCCGCGCCAAGCACATCAAACCCGACGCTCATATTGGCACTGGAAGCCGGAGCATAAACTTTAACCATGTCAGACTCCTAACTTCCATGAGAGGGTGCGTAGCAGATCGGCAAAGACACCGGCAGCCGTAACGTCATTTCCCGCGCCGTATCCGCGCAGAACCAACGGCAGCGGCTGGTAATAGTGGCTATAGAAGGCCAGGGCATTTTCGCCATTTTTCACTTTGAACAGCGGATCGTTGCCATCCACTTCAGCAATTTTCACGCGGCAGACGCCATCTTCATCAATATTGCCAACATAGCGCAAAACTTTGCCCTCATCTCGAGCCTTCGCCACGCGCGCGGCAAAGAGATCGTCGAGCTGTGACAGATTCGCCATAAAAGCTGCAACATCACCCTCTGCGTTAAACTCTGCGGGCAGCACAGGTTCGATCTCGATATCCGCCAGCTCCAGTTCGCGTCCGGTTTCACGGGCGAGAATCAACAGTTTGCGCGCCACATCCATACCAGAAAGATCATCACGCGGATCCGGTTCGGTATAACCCATTTCGCGCGCCAGCGTGGTCGCCTCGGAGAAACTCATGCCTTCGTCTAACTTGCCGAAGATGTAAGAAAGCGAACCAGAAAGAATGCCGGAGAATTTCATCAACTCATCACCTGCGTTGAGCAGGTTTTGCAGATTCTCAATGACCGGTAATCCCGCACCGACGTTGGTGTCATAGAGGAATTTACGTCGCGATTTTTCCGCCGCATAACGCAACTGGTGGTAGTAATCCATCGATGAGGTGTTGGCCTTTTTGTTTGGCGTAACAACGTGGAAACCTTCGCGCAGGAAGTCGGCATATTGATCCGCTACCGCCTGGCTGGAGGTGCAGTCAACAATGACCGGGTTCAGCAGATGATATTCTTTCACCAGGCGAATTAAGCGCCCAAGGTTGAACGGCTCTTTAGCTTGCGCCAGTTCTTCCTGCCAGTTTTCCAGGTTAAGACCATGCACATTGGTCAGCAACGCCTTCGAATTGGCAACGCCACAGACTCGTAAATCAATATGTTTGTTCTTCAGCCAGCTTTGCTGACGCTTCAGTTGCTCCAGCAGCGCGCCGCCAACGCCACCAACGCCAATCACAAACACTTCGATAACCTGATCGGTATTGAACAGCATCTGGTGGGTAACGCGCACACCAGTGGTCGCATCATCGTTATTTACCACTACGGAGATTGAACGTTCAGAAGACCCTTGGGCAATGGCGACAATGTTGATATTAGCGCGAGCCAGCGCGGCAAAGAATTTCGCCGAGATCCCACGCAGCGTGCGCATACCATCGCCCACCACCGAGATAATAGCCAGCCGTTCCGTCACTGCCAGCGGCTCCAGTAAGCCTTCTTTCAGTTCAAGATAGAACTCTTCCTGCATTGCCCGTTCAGCGCGTGCGCAGTCGCTTTGTGGAACGCAGAAACTGATGCTGTATTCGGAAGACGATTGCGTAATCAGCACCACTGAAATGCGGGCGCGTGACATTGCTGCAAAGACGCGCGCCGCCATGCCGACCATCCCTTTCATTCCGGGACCAGAAACGCTGAACATCGCCATGTTATTCAGATTGGAAATACCCTTGACCGGTAATTCATCTTCATCACGGCTGGCACCAATGAGCGTCCCTGGCGCTTGTGGATTTCCGGTGTTTTTAATCAGGCAAGGGATCTGGAACTGAGCGATGGGGGTAATGGTGCGGGGGTGAAGAACTTTAGCGCCGAAATAGGAAAGCTCCATCGCTTCCTGATAGGACATCGACTTTAACAACCTCGCATCGGGCACCTGACGCGGGTCGCAGGTATAGACCCCGTCGACGTCCGTCCAGATTTCGCAACAATCGGCACGTAAACAGGCAGCCAGTACCGCAGCGGAGTAGTCGGAACCATTACGTCCCAGCACCACCAGTTCGCCTTTTTCATTACCGGCGGTGAAGCCTGCCATCAGCACCATGTGGTCAGCCGGAATGCGGCTTGCCGCAATACGGCGGGTGGATTCAGCAATATCGACGGTAGATTCGAGGTAATGACCGACTGCCAGCAGTTTTTCGACTGGATCGATAACGGTAACGTTGTGACCGCGCGCTTCCAGTACACCGGCCATAATGGCGATCGACATTTTTTCACCACGGCAGATCAACGCAGCGTTGATGCTGTCCGGGCACTGTCCCAACAGGCTGATACCATGCAGAACATGTTTGATTTGGGCAAATTCTTGATCGACGAAAGTTTTCAGTTGCGCCAGCGGAAAACCCGGCTGGGCGGCGGCGAGTCCCGTCAGAAGTTCGGCAAAAATACGTTCGGCATCGCTGATATTAGGCAAAGCATCCTGGCCGCTAATGGTTTTTTCAATCATCGCCACCAGATGGTTGGTTATTTTGGCGGGAGCAGAGAGGACTGTAGCCACCTGCCCCTGCCTGGCATTGCTTTCCAGAATATCGGCAACCCGCAGAAAACGTTCTGCATTTGCCACTGATGTACCGCCGAACTTCAACACTCGCATGGTTGTTACCTCGTTATCTTTGGTCGAAAAAAAAGCCCGCACTGTCAGGTGCGGGCTTTTTTCTGTGTTTCCTGTACGCGTCAGCCCGCACCGTTACCTGTGGTAATGGTGATGGTGGTGGTAATGGTGGTGCTGATGCGTTTCATGGATGTTGTGTACTCTGTAATTTTTATCTGTCTGTGCGCTATGCCTATATTGGTTAAAGTATTTAGTGACCTAAGTCAATAAAATTTTAATTTACTCACGGAAGGCAACCAGTTCATAAGCTGCTGGCAGGCACTCTTTTTTTAATCCACTCAGAGACAGATTTCCCGTTGCAGTCAGAATGAAAACCTAAAAACCACATGACGTGGCGTTTTTTATTTGGTGATATTTTTTTCAATATCATGCAACAAACGATGCAACATTGCGGTATCCCGTTGCTCTAAAAGCCCCAGACGTTGCTGTAACCAGTCGACCAGTTTTGTGTCATCTGCCACCGCTAACGTCGTTAACAACGACATGGCACGTTCGCGTAAAGCGCGCAGTTGATGTTGGTCTGCCGTTGCGTTACTTTTCGTCGGTTGTTGTATTAATGTTGCTAATTGATAGCAATAGACCATCACCGCCTGCCCCAGATTGAGCGAAGGGTAATCTGCCACCATTGGCACACCAGTAAGAATATCAGCCAGTGCCAGTTCCTCGTTGGTCAGCCCGGAATCTTCACGACCAAAGACCAGCGCCATGTGATTCATCCACGCCGATTTTTCTTCCAACAATGGCACCAGTTCCACCGGGGTCGCGTAGTAATGATATTTCGCCCGACTACGCGCTGTAGTGGCAACAGTGAAATCTACGTCATGTAACGATTCAGCCAGCGTCGGAAAAACTTTAATATTATCAATAATATCACCGGAACCATGCGCAACCCATCGGGTGGCTGGCTCCTGGTGTGCCTGACTATCGACAATCCGCAGTTCGCTAAAACCCATCGTTTTCATTGCCCGCGCTGCTGCCCCAATATTTTCTGCTCTGGCGGGTGCAACCAGAATAATCGTCAAACGCATGTTGCTACTCTTCTTGACCAAATAACCGCGAATAGAGTGATGAATGTCAACTTACTGCGCGGAGAGAATTTACAAAATATTAACGCAAGTCGCAGAAAAAGCCCTTTACTTAACTTAAAAAAAGCTAAACTATTTCTTGACTGTACTAACCGTTCAATTGTTAAAAAACGCTACATATCTTTCTGTTTACTTAGGATAATTTTATAAAAAATAAATCTCGACAATTGGATTCACCACGTTTATTAGTTGTAGGATGCAACTAGTTGGATTATTAAAATAATGTGACGAAAGCTAGCATTTAGATACGATGATTTCATCAAACTGTTAACGTGCTACAATTGAACTTGATATATGTCAACGAAGCGTAGTTTTATTGGGTGTCCGGCACGTCTTAGCCTGTTATGTCGCTGTTAAAATGGTTAGGATGACAGCCGTTTTTGACACTGTCGGGTCCTGAGGGAAAGTACCCACGACCAAGCTAATGATGTTGTTGACGTTGATGGAAAGTGCATCAAGAACGCAATTACGTACTTTAGTCATGTTACGCCGATCATGTTAATTTGCAGCATGTATCAGGCAGGTCAGGGACTTTTGTACTTCCTGTTTCGATTTAGTTGGCAATTTAGGTAGCAAACATGCAGACCCCGCACATTCTTATCGTTGAAGACGAGTTGGTAACACGCAACACGTTGAAAAGTATTTTCGAAGCGGAAGGCTATGATGTTTTCGAAGCGACAGATGGCGCGGAAATGCATCAGATCCTCTCTGAATATGACATCAACCTGGTGATCATGGATATCAATCTGCCGGGTAAGAACGGTCTTCTGTTAGCGCGTGAACTGCGCGAGCAGGCGAATGTTGCGTTGATGTTCCTGACTGGCCGTGACAACGAAGTCGATAAAATTCTCGGCCTCGAAATCGGTGCAGACGATTACATCACCAAACCGTTCAACCCGCGTGAACTGACTATCCGTGCACGCAACTTGCTGTCTCGTACCATGAATCTGGGTACTGTCAGCGAAGAACGTCGTAGCGTTGAAAGCTACAAGTTCAATGGTTGGGAACTGGACATCAACAGCCGTTCGTTGATCGGCCCTGATGGCGAGCAGTACAAACTGCCGCGCAGCGAGTTCCGCGCCATGCTTCACTTCTGTGAAAATCCAGGCAAAATTCAGTCTCGTGCTGAACTGCTGAAGAAAATGACCGGCCGTGAGCTGAAGCCGCACGACCGTACTGTAGACGTGACAATCCGTCGTATTCGTAAGCATTTCGAATCTACGCCGGATACGCCGGAAATCATCGCCACCATTCACGGTGAAGGTTATCGCTTCTGCGGTGATCTGGAAGATTAATCGGCTTACCACCGTCAAAAAAACGGCGCTTTTTAGCGCCGTTTTTATTTTCAACATTATTTCCAGATGCGTAACTCATCGTCCGTTGTGACTTCTTTACTGGTTTTCATTTTCGGCAGTGAAAACGCATACCAGTCGATATTACGTGTCACAAACATCATGCCTGCCAGCGCCACCACCAGCACACTGGTTCCCAACAACAGCGCGCTATCGGCAGAATTCAGCAGTCCCCACATCACGCCATCCAGCAATAACAGCGCGAAGGTAAACAACATGCTGTTCCGCCAACCTTTTAATACTGCCTGCAAGTAAATACCGTTCATTAACGCCCCAATCAGACTGGCGATTATCCAGGCCACGGTAAAACCGGTATGTTCAGAAAGCGCCAACAAGAGCAAATAAAACATCACCAATGACAGCCCTACCAGCAAATATTGCATCGGGTGTAAACGCTTTGCCGTTAATGTTTCAAAGACAAAGAAGGCCATAAAAGTTAGCGAGATCAGCAAAATGGCGTACTTGGTCGCCCGATCCGTTAATTGATACTGATCGGCTGGCGTAGTGACTGCGACGCTAAACGCCGGGAAATTTTCCCAGCCGCTATCATTGCCTGAAGCAAAACGCTCACCGAGATTATTAGCAAACCAGCTACTTTGCCATTGCGCCTGAAAACCGGATGCACTTATTTCCCGCTTCGCTGGCAAAAAATCGCCTAAAAAACTGGGGTGCGGCCAGTTGCTGGTTAAGGTCATCTCGCTATTACGTCCCGTCGGCACCACAGAAAAATCACCAGTACCGCTTAAATTAAGCGCCATATTCAGCTTCAGGTTCTGCTTCAGCCAGTCTCCTTCGGGTAAAGGGATATGCACGCCCTGCCCGCCTCGCTTTAACCCGGTGCCGGGTTCAATAGTCAGCGCAGTTCCGTTAAGTTCAGGCGCTTTCACCACGCCAATGCCACGCGCATCACCAACGCTAATCACGATAAACGGCTTGCCTAAGGTGATATTTGGCGCATTAAGTTCGCTAAGACGCGAAACGTCAAAATCGGCTTTCAGCGTTAAATCACTGTGCCAGACCTGGCCGGAATAAATCCCTATATTGCGTTCTTCCACATTCTGATTGCCATCAACCATCAATGACTCAGGTAACCAAAAACGGATAAAACTTCGTTTCCGCTCCACAGTTTTATCCTCTTCCTGCACCGTATAAAGCTCGGTCACAGGAATAGCGATAAGCGGCCCAACCAACTTTTGTGGCCCGCTGGTGCTTTGACGAATCGCATCTTCAACATCGCTACGGTAATCGGCACGTTCGACAATCACCTGCCTAATCAACATTAATGGAATTAACAACAGCAACACCGCGCCAAACAAAGTGGTCATTTTCCAGAACAGGGGGGATTTCAACATAGTCTTCTCCTTTGCAATGGCGGCAGTGTATGAAGGCTATGTGGGAAGAATTTGAAGTTATGTGAAGTGACGGTGAAGCCGAAGCGAGGCCAGCACACCGCCTTCCGGCATGTTGTGCAGCGTGACTTCGCCATTGAGCAAACGGGCAACTTCGCTGACAAACGCCAGCCCCAGCCCACTACTTTTTTGCCCATTTGCACGTGGTAAAGAGTAAAAGCGTTCAAAAATGCGCGACAGCGCGTAGTCAGGAATGCCACTGCCGGTATCCTGCACCTTAAGCGTGACTTGCTCCTGCTCTGCCACTGCACTAAGCGTTATGCAGCCATGATCGGGAGTGAAATCGATGGCGTTATCCAGTAAATTCCCCAGCGCCTGCTCCAGTAACGCAGGTTCAGCAGCAACGTTAGCCTCAATGGGCATAACATGCAGAGTGATATTTTTTTCTGCCAACTGCACGGTGCGCGCTTCGCTGATACGGTTAAATAATGCCGCTACGTCAACCGCAGAAAGAACCACTTCCTGGCGATTCTCCAGTCTTGCCTGACGTAATAACGTTTCCACCAGTGCCTGCATTCGCGCATTTTGCGTCAAAATATTATCGGTAAAGCGAGCCACTACTTCCGGCGGTGGGCCTTCACGTAAAATTTCCGCCGCGCCACGAATCGCCGCCAGTGGGCTTTTTAGCTCATGGGTTAATGCGTAAACATACTGCTCAATATAGTTTTTCCCTTCCAGCTTCACGCGCATACTTTCCAGCGCCTGCGCTAACTTACGCAGCTCGCTACTGCCGAGTTCAGGGAGAGGAACGGGTTTATTGTCGGTAACGGAATCAGCATAGCGGGTGAGCCGGGCAATAGAGCGGTTGATCCACCAAACCATTCCCGCGCCAATCACCAGCGCAATCCCCAACAAAATGGTACTCGCCCATAAAATTCGCCGCTCACTGCGTTTAATGACCGGCGCCATCGCTGCGTTCGGTTTGCCTACGCTCAAAACACCAATTAGCCGCGAGCCGTCCATAATCGGCGCGGCAACATACATTACAGAACTTTCGGGGTCGGCAGGATTTTGCAAAGTGCTACGCGCGCCATACTGACCACGCAACGTTAACCAGACATCATTCCAGCGGGAATAATCCTGCCCCACAGCTTTATTTGCCGAATCGAACAACACTTTGCCCTGCGCATCGGTCATATAGACATGGTATTCATTGCGCACTTTGTTAATGCCGCCGATATTGGCGCGAAACGGGCGATTTTGTAGCTGGTTAAACGCCTGTGCCAGTTGTCCATGCTCGGGGTCACCAGAGAGCAAATCGGGACGCGCCAGCTCCGCCAGCAACGTTGCGGTGTCGATCAGCGTCCCTTCCGTCGCCCTTCGCACGCCCGGTTTAACTTCTTTGACAAAAATTGCCAGTACGAACCAGGCCGCCACCGCCACCAGTAAAAAATAGCCCAGCAACAGGCGCATCCCGATGCGCATTACAGGCTCCTCAGACTGTATCCCATTCCGCGATGAGTATTAATCGGCGAAAGGTCGGGATTTATAGCGCGCAGTTTGGCGCGCAGCGTTTTGATGTGAGTATCGACGGTGCGATCGTAAGTGTCCTGTGCATCTTCCCAGACGCTATCCATCAATTGCTGGCGTGACCAGACGCGGCCTGGCGACTTGAGTAACGTCTTCAGCAATAAAAATTCGTACCGCGTCAGCGTTAATGGCGTGTCAAACCAGCTTATCTGCGCCGCAGGTTCATTCAGTTCAAAATGACCAATACGGATGACGGGAGACGGCGTAGAAAACTTCTTTACCCGACGCAGTAAGGTGCGCACTCTGGCGCACACTTCGCGGGGTGAAAATGGTTTAGCCACGTAGTCGTCAGCGCCAATCTCCAGCCCAAGCAGGCGATCCACCTCTTCACTACGGGCGGTCAGAAACAGCACGGGCAACGCAGGATGCAGCGCCAGCAACTGGCGACACAGTTCGAAACCGTTAATATCAGGCAGGCCGACATCGAGAATGATAACGTCAGGAACCTGCAGGCGCGCTTTATCCAGCGCCGGTAAGCCCCGTTCAAAGAACTCGACGGCAAAACCTTCCTGCTGCAACATGTAGACCAGCGTGTCGGCTATCCCTTGCTCGTCTTCCACTAACCAGACCGTTTCCCGTTGCATAAATCGCCTCTGTTATTGTCGCCACGGCATGACAGGAACGGCGCTGATGGCATTTTTCGGTGAACCATCGACAACTTTGTCGGAGTAAGCCAGGTAAGCGAGCGCGTTGCGTTTGGCGTCATAGAAACGCACGACCTGTAACGACTTAAAGACCAGAGAAGTCCGTTTTTTGAACACGACTTCGCCCTGAGCTTTGCCGTTTTTAATGCGATCCGACAGTTCAATCGGTCCTACCTGCTGGCAGGAAATGGCCGCATCGGAAGTATCTTCCGCCAGACCTAATCCTCCTTTAATACCGCCGGTTTTCGCCCGACTCACATAACAGGTGACGTTTTTCACATCGGGATCGTCAAAGGCTTCTACGACAATTTTGTGATCCGGGCCGATCATTTTAAATACGGTGTCGACCGAACCAATTTCTTCCGCATGAGCCAATGGCCCCAGCATTATCAGGCTTAAGGACAAGATCAAATGCTTGTATTTCATATTGTTACCATTTTTATAAGTTACACTGAGCAATTAGTTCGTCACGATAAATAACATATTGATTAAGAACAAAATCTCAATTCTTTTATCTCCGTCAAGACCTAAAACATACTCTGCTAAGAAAAAAACACTGAATGCTAAAACAGCAAAAAATGCTATTATCCAATTACCTGATGTCAGGTGCTCGTTGTTGAAAGGATGAGGATATTTTATGGATCAGGCCGGCATTATTCGCGACCTTTTAATCTGGCTGGAAGGTCATCTGGATCAGCCCCTGTCGCTCGACAATGTAGCGGCGAAAGCAGGTTATTCCAAGTGGCACTTACAGAGAATGTTTAAAGATGTCACTGGCCATGCTATTGGCGCGTATATTCGTGCTCGTCGTTTGTCGAAATCGGCGGTCGCACTACGCCTGACTGCGCGTCCGATTCTGGATATCGCGCTGCAATACCGCTTCGACTCCCAACAGACATTTACCCGCGCATTCAAGAAGCAGTTTGCCCAGACTCCCGCACTTTACCGCCGTTCTCCTGAATGGAGCGCCTTTGGTATTCGCCCGCCGCTGCGTCTGGGTGAATTTACCATGCCAGAGCACAAATTTGTCACCCTGGAAGATACGCCGCTGATTGGTGTTACCCAGAGCTACTCCTGCTCGCTGGAGCAAATCTCTGATTTCCGCCACGAAATGCGCTACCAGTTCTGGCATGATTTTCTCGGTAACTCGCCAACCATTCCGCCAGTGCTTTACGGTTTGAACGAAACGCGTCCAAGCCAGGATAAAGACGACGAGCAAGAAGTGTTTTACACCACGGCTCTGGCTCGGGACCAAGCCGACGGCTATGTACTGACCGGGCATCCGGTGCTGTTGCAGGGCGGCGACTATGTGATGTTTACCTACGAAGGTCTGGGAACCGGCGTGCAGGAGTTTATTCTGACGGTATACGGAACCTGTATGCCGATGCTCAACCTGACTCGCCGTAAAGGCCAGGATATTGAGCGATACTACCCGGCAGAAGATGCCAAAGCGGGAGATCGCCCAATTAATCTGCGCTGCGAGCTGCTTATTCCGATACGTCGTTAACGCTGTAGCTCGTCTAATGCAGGGGCGTCCAGATGCGAGATGTCCCCTGCAGTTTCAACGACCCAGCCAGATGCCAGCCACAGGCTTTCCTGATAATCCACGCGCGAAATAGAACAGTTACGCAGACGTAAGCGTCGTTCTGCCCATGCCGGTAAGCCCAGAATGGTACTCACCAGGCATCCCAGCGCGATACCGTGGCTCACCAGCAGCGGTCGACTTCCCGGTGGTAAATCCCGACAAGATTCCAGTGCTGCGTTAACGCGATCGCTAAGTTCCTGCATCGACTCGCCTTCAGGAATACGCCCGTCAACGGTGCCATTGACGAGCTGACGACGCCAGTTCTCTTCTTCTTCAGTCAAAGAGTCAATGTGTCTTTTCTCCAGCACGCCCATATTTAACTCACGCAAGCGGGAATCAAAGATGATGTCACAACCACAAGCCTGGGCGATGATTTCCGCCGTACGCCGGGTGCGGCCTAAATCACTACTGATAATATGCGTAATGCCAAGCTCTTTGGCACGGTTCGCCACCTGCATTGCCTGTTGCTCACCTTTTGCAGTCAGCGGGCTGTCAGACTGGCCCTGAATACGTCGCTCGGCGTTCCACTGGGTTTCACCGTGGCGGACAAGGTATACCTGTAACATGCTTTTTTTCCGTATACTGCTTTAACGTTAATTTTGTGAGTAATCCTGATTATGCACCATGTTGTCTGTGCGACCACCAATCCCGCTAAAATTCAGGCCATTCTGCAGGCATTTCACGAGATCTTCGGCGAAGGATCCTGCCACATTGAGTCCGTTGCCGTCGAGAGCGGCGTACCGGAACAGCCCTTTGGCAGTGAGGAAACGCGCGCTGGCGCACGAAATCGGGTAGCAAATTCCCGTCATTTACGCCCAGAGGCTGATTTTTGGGTAGCGATTGAAGCGGGTATTGATGGTGACAGCACCTTCAGTTGGGTGGTGATTGAAAACGCGAGCCAGCGCGGTGAAGCGCGTTCGGCAACTTTGCCGTTACCTGAGGTGATTCTGGAGAAAGTGCGTGAAGGCGAGGCGCTTGGCCCCGTGATGTCACGTTATACCGGCATTGATGAGATTGGCCGTAAAGAGGGTGCGATCGGCGTGTTTACCGCCGGGAAACTCACCCGCGCCAGCGTCTATCACCAGGCGGTGATCCTGGCGCTAAGTCCGTTTCATAATGCGGTATATCAGCCATTGTAGGGCGGATAAGGCGTTCACGCCGCATCCGGCATTCGGTGCGCAATGCCTGATGCGACGCTGACGCGTCTTATCAGGCCTACAAAATCAATCGCTTTTCAGCAGCACTTCTTCCAGCCACTGGCGCAACTCGACGGGTGCGGCTTTCAGGCTGTTCGATCCACGAGTAATGGTCGCAATGCCCGCGCCGAGTTCGTTTTTTAACTCACGCTGGCTCATTTCACCGCGCAACAACTCTTCTACGATACGCACGCGAGTCCCCAACGCTTCGCGCTCATCCGGCGTCAGCATCAGGTTTAACAGCGGTAAATGGAGATCGTTTTCGTAGGCATTCTTAAGCAGGTCAACAAAACGTAACCACTCCTGGTGACGCTGTTCTGCCATCGCTGCTGAATAGGGTGATTGTTGAGCCATAGTGTGTCGCCATTGTTAGCGGGGGAAGCAAAATGCCTCCCCCGGTTGTACTCGCAAAAGAGTACGATAGCATATCATAAACGGGCGGTTCAGTAACGACGCCCCCATTCTGTGGCGCTCAAAAGCGTCGGTTTATCGCCCATGAAATAGCGATAATACGCGTCATAAGCCAGCACGTTCTTCACATAACCGCGCGTCTCGGAGAACGGGATACTCTCGACAAACGCCACCGCGTCGATACGTCCGGCGCTGTTACCAAGCCATGTGCGCACTCTCCCTGGTCCAGCGTTATAGGCTGCCGATGAGAAAATGCGGTTATTACCAAACTGCTGATAAACATATTGCAGGTAACTGGTGCCAATGTTGATGTTCGTTTCCGGATCCAGCAATTGTCCTGGGCTGCTGTAACCTGGAATTGAGAACATTTTCACCGTATGGGTCGCTGTGCCCGGCATAATCTGCATCAGACCGCTGGCGCCTACCGGCGACTTCACTTTCGGATTCCAGGCGCTCTCCTGGCGAGCAATCGCCATTGCATAGCTTTGCGGGATATCTTTGCCACTGGTGTAGCGTTTAAAAAGATCGTTGTAGGCCAGCGGGAATCGCTCTTCCAGATGATCCCACAGTTTCCCGGCGATCGTCGCCTGAACGCTAAGATCCCACCATTGGTTGTTGAAAGCATACCGCGCCAGCTGTGCCTGCTCTGTTTTTGACTTGCTCTTCACCAGATTGGCCCACTCGCTACGCGCGGTGTTATCGAGATTCCAGTACATCAACTCGCGCACGCGCGCCATCTCCGGCCCCTGAGTCAGAGCACTGTCGATATTCTGCGGCGCTTTATCAATCTTCAGCTCATACTCTTCGCCGATCCGCTGTGCAGCAACCATCGGGTAGAAACCACGCTGTTGCATGAGTTGATGCAAAATCTCTTTTGCTTCCGCTTCACGACCGCGTTCCAGCAGTAAATCCGCTTGCCAGTAGCGCCATTCATCTTTCTCTTTCGCTTCCATTGGCAAGCGTGCCAGCCAGGTATTCAGGCCAGAACGGTCGCCAGTGCCAAGCGCCATCCGCACGCGTCGTTCAATTAACGACGTGGATTGCGAACGCATAATTGCGTCATCGCGCCATTTCGCCTGCTCGTCGGTGACGTCATTGCCCATCAGACGCCAGGCGACGATATCGCGTAGCTCCTGAATCTGATCTTCATTAAGCTGCTGCGCCTGGGCAAGCGACGGGATCATCAGTCGTGCGTTTTCTGCATCCTGGCGCGCCACGCTGGCAAACGCCACCGCTGCCATCTGGCGGGTAAAATCAGTCGCTCCGGTAGTACGCGCGAAGGTCAGCACTGTATTGGGATCGTTCGCCAGAGAAATAATCGCCGAGGCGATAGTTTGATAATCGGCAGGCATCTGACCTGCGAGTACCGTCACTAATCCGGTATTGCCCGCTTTCATCGCCAGGCGGATACGCTCTAAATAAGCCAGTGGCTCTTGCTTACCGGACGCGCGCCAGACGCTAAACAACTTATCGCAAGCGTTAGGCTGGCTCTTGCCGGTTAGCCACAGCTCTTTCGCCCCCTGCCAGGCTTCTTCGCTCTGCCCGGTGTTCCATTTCGCATAGTAGTAATTACATTGCGCTTCGGTAGTCCCTGGTTTTTCCGGGCTAAAAGCTAACAAGCCACGCCAGTCTTCACGCCGCGCCAGCTCATTGACGAAACGAGATTGTAGTGCGCGAGCCGGAGGAAGCGTTGGGTTAGCGCGAACAAAGTTAGTGACCGTGACCGCTGGTTGATTCATCAGATCATCGGTGATCTGGCGGTATTCCAGGTAGGGATAAAGTGGATAATCCTTCAGGGATGGCATCATTTGTTCGACCACATCCATTTGTCGATTATCCCAGGCCTGCTTGATTTGCGCGTAACGGCTACGCTGCTCATCCAGTGAGTCGGCTCGCGCCACGCTGCTGACCGTCAGCAGACAGACACCGGCAGCCAACAGCCGCCAGGTAACTTGTTTGGCTTTTTCCACAAGCGCATCCTCTAAGTGTAAATACATCAATGCAGCATCTTGCCGCCTAATAGATTTATGCTAACCAGTCATTGCCGTTTGCGCCACGTTATGGACACTTTTTTACTTTTATCGGGAGGGTGATCGACCGGCTGGGATTAGATAAGGAAACAGGCTACACTTCGCCTTTGAAAACTCATCATCACGATAAACATAGAGGCGAAGTCCAACGTGGCTCAATTCGTTTATACCATGCATCGTGTCGGCAAAGTTGTTCCGCCGAAACGTCATATTTTGAAAAACATCTCTCTGAGTTTCTTCCCTGGGGCAAAAATCGGCGTCCTGGGTCTGAACGGCGCCGGTAAGTCCACCCTGCTGCGCATTATGGCGGGCATCGATAAAGATATCGAAGGTGAAGCGCGTCCGCAGCCGGATATCAAGATTGGTTATCTGCCGCAGGAACCGCAGCTGAACCCGGAACACACCGTGCGTGAGTCCATTGAAGAAGCGGTCTCTGAAGTGGTTAACGCCCTGAAACGCCTGGATGAAGTGTATGCGTTATACGCCGATCCGGATGCCGATTTCGACAAGCTGGCCGCTGAACAGGGTCGTCTGGAAGAGATCATTCAGGCTCACGACGGTCATAACCTGAATGTGCAACTGGAGCGTGCGGCGGATGCGCTGCGTCTGCCAGACTGGGAGGCGAAAATCGCTAACCTCTCTGGTGGTGAGCGTCGTCGCGTGGCATTGTGCCGCCTGCTGCTGGAAAAACCAGACATGCTGCTGCTCGACGAACCAACTAACCACCTGGATGCCGAATCCGTAGCGTGGCTGGAACGCTTCCTGCACGACTTCGAAGGCACCGTTGTGGCGATTACCCACGACCGTTACTTCCTCGATAACGTTGCGGGCTGGATCCTCGAACTTGACCGTGGCGAAGGTATTCCGTGGGAAGGTAACTACTCGTCCTGGCTGGAGCAGAAAGATCAGCGTCTGGCGCAGGAAGCTTCGCAAGAAGCAGCACGTCGTAAGTCGATTGAAAAAGAGCTGGAGTGGGTACGTCAGGGGACTAAAGGCCGTCAGTCGAAAGGTAAAGCACGTCTGGCGCGCTTTGAAGAGCTGAACAACACCGAATATCAGAAACGTAACGAAACCAACGAACTGTTTATTCCACCTGGACCGCGTCTGGGCGATAAAGTGCTGGAAGTCAGCAACCTGCGTAAATCCTACGGCGATCGCCTGCTGATTGATAACCTGAGCTTCTCGCTCCCGAAAGGGGCGATCGTCGGGATCATCGGTCCGAACGGCGCGGGTAAATCGACCCTGTTCCGTATGATCTCTGGTCAGGAACAGCCGGACAGCGGCACCATCACTTTAGGTGAAACGGTGAAACTGGCGTCAGTTGATCAGTTCCGTGACTCAATGGATAACAGCAAAACCGTATGGGAAGAAGTTTCCGGCGGGCTGGATATCATGAAGATTGGTAACACCGAGATGCCAAGCCGTGCTTACGTAGGCCGCTTTAACTTTAAAGGGGTTGATCAGGGTAAACGCGTTGGCGAACTTTCCGGCGGTGAGCGCGGTCGTCTGCATCTGGCGAAGCTGCTGCAGGTTGGCGGCAACATGCTGCTGCTCGACGAACCGACCAACGACCTGGATATCGAAACCCTGCGCGCGCTGGAAAACGCCCTGCTGGAGTTCCCGGGCTGCGCGATGGTTATCTCGCACGACCGTTGGTTCCTCGACCGTATCGCGACGCACATTCTGGATTATCAGGATGAAGGTAAAGTTGAGTTCTTCGAAGGTAACTTTACCGAGTACGAAGAGTACAAGAAACGCACGCTGGGCGCAGATGCGCTGGAGCCGAAGCGTATCAAGTACAAGCGTATTGCGAAGTAATTTGTAAAATGCCGGATGCGGCGTGAACGCCTTATCCGGCCTACAAGCCCAGCGATTTCAATACGTTGCGAAACAGTAGGCCTGATAAGACGCGTCAGCGTCGCATCAGGCATTGGGTCTTAACCCTGCTCCCCCATCATCTCCCGCACCAGCTCCACGCAGCGCAGGAAACGGCTGTCGTAATCGTCCTCTTCAACCCGCACAAATTCGATATTGTTCTCTTCCAGCATCTCCACCAGCAGATTCTGGAACTCTTTACGATCCACCGAACTGCCGAGGCTGCGTAAACCATCCGCCACCCACGGAGTATTGTTCTCCAGCAGGATCACCAGATCAAAACGGTATTCATCGATCAGCGCCTGCACGAACGGATGCTCACGCCCTTCGTACTTTTTGCAGAACGCCTGAGTTGTCACAAAATCAGTGTCGATAAACGCCACTTTATTGGCATATTTCACCGCAAAATCAATATATTGAGCGTGACCCAGCGCGATTTTATCGTAGTCGGAATACTGCAACGCGATCTCATCGCCACCGAGGTGCGAAAAGACATAATCGCGACCAAACTCCCACGCACTGGTGGTGTTGAAGATGTTGGCGAGTTTGTTTACCAGGGTGGATTTACCGCTCGACTCGCCGCCGAGGATCGCCACGGTACGCACAAAGAACGGTTTCACTTCGGTGGGAATATATTCCCAGTAGCGGAACGGGTTTTCACGGATCTGCGCTCCGCTGATACTCATAAAGGTGCGTTTCGGATCGACAAGCACCGTTTCGATCCCCAGATGCTCCAGGTACTGTGGTGCGTCGGTCTCTTCCGAGGTGTAGATCAGATCCGGCTGAATGCCTTTTTCGGCCATAAAATTTTTGATGCCGTTGCTCCACACGTCCCAGCCGTGCGGATACGGCTCCATGCCCTCTTCGTTGAAGGCATGAATACGGATATTTTTCTGATATTTAAAGGTTTGCAATAACCAGCGCAGACGATCCGGCACCGTTGGCTGCTGCGACATGGCGCTGTCTTCAAACAACGCGCGGTCGCGGGTATCGTCAAAGCCCATAATGATATGCAGCTCGTCAACCTGGCTACAGGCGCGCTGGATAAGGTAGATATGTCCGGTATGCAGCGGGTAGAACTTACCGAATACGACACCAATGGTTTTCTTCTGACGGGGAAACTCAAGCCCCAAAAAACGGTGCAACGCCTCCAGCTTTTGCGCGCTGGGGCTTTTGATTTTGGCATTCAGTAACTGGCTTAAATACCCTTTGGTCATACCGCTGGCATCAGCAACCTGCTGTAACGTGCAGCCTTGTTGCTTAATAGCGGTTTTCAGGTAATCAAATGACGACATATCTCCCTCCGTATCTCTCATTATAAGTCGTCGAACACGCTAAGCGCGTCGGAGAGTTTTTTAACGCCAAAAATCTGCATCCCTTCCGGCGCTTTTTTCGGCACGTTGGCTGCCGGAACAATTGCCCGGCGAAAACCGTGTTTCGCCGCTTCAGAGATTCGTTCCTGACCGCTGGGCACCGGGCGGATCTCCCCTGCCAGCCCGACTTCACCAAACACCACCAGATCCTGTGGCAGCGGTCTGTCGCGCAGGCTGGAAACCATCGCCAGCAGTAACGCTAAATCGGCACTGGTTTCTGTCACCTTCACGCCGCCGACCACGTTCACAAACACATCCTGATCGGCCATTTGCAGACCACCGTGACGGTGCAAGACAGCCAGCAGGATCGCCAGACGGTTTTGCTCCAGACCTACCGCCACGCGGCGCGGATTCGCCATCATCGAGTGATCGACCAGCGCCTGAATCTCCACCAGCAACGGACGCGTTCCTTCCCACACCACCATCACTGAACTACCAGAGGTCACTTCATCGCCACGGCTTAAAAAGATTGCCGAAGGATTGCTGACTTCACGCAGCCCCTGTTCAGTCATCGCGAAGACGCCCAGCTCATTCACCGCGCCGAAGCGGTTTTTATGGCTGCGTAAGGTGCGAAAACGGGAGTCGGCATCGCCATCCAAAAGCACCGAACAGTCGATACAGTGTTCCAGCACTTTCGGGCCAGCCAGCGAGCCATCTTTGGTTACGTGCCCAACCATGACAATCGCCACACCGCGCGTTTTGGCGAAGCGCGTCAGATAAGCCGCCGTTTCACGCACCTGCGCCACGCTGCCAGGCGATGACTGAACATCCGCCATATGCATCACCTGGATCGAGTCAATTACCATCAGCTTCGGTTGCTCTTCTTCGGCAATCAGGCAGATCTGCTCGATGCTGGTTTCCGACAACATATTGAGATTGTCAGTCGGCAGGCCGAGACGATGAGCGCGCATTGCCACCTGTTGCAGCGACTCTTCGCCAGTGACATACAGCGTTTTCATCTGCTGCGCCAGTTTGCACAGCGTTTGCAGTAGCAGCGTGGATTTCCCCGCACCTGGGTTACCGCCAATCAGAATGGCGCTTCCCGGCACTACCCCGCCGCCTAATACGCGGTCGAACTCTTTAAATCCGGTGGAAAAACGCGGCAGCTCTTCAAGGCTGATATCGGAGAGTTTCTGGACTTTTGCCACCCCGGCGCTACCAGCATAGCCGCTGAGACGCTCGTTACGCGCCACTGTTGGCGACGCAGCAAGACGCACCTCGGTGATGGTGTTCCAGGCATGACAGGCACTGCACTGCCCCTGCCAGCGCGGATAATCGGCCCCGCATTCATTACAAACAAAGGCGCGTTTTGGAGCTTTTGCCACGGTGTACCTCGTTAATGCTGTGCCGCCCGCAGGATGACGGGCGAGCAATTACTTCTGATTCAGGCTGCCTGAGAGGATGCAGAATACCCCCATCAGGTCAGCGTGACGGATGGTGACTTCCGCCTTTTCATTCACTTTTGGCTTGGCATGGTAGGCAATCCCCAGCCCTGCCGCTTTGATCATCGGCAGGTCATTGGCTCCATCGCCAATCGCCACGGTCTGCGCCAGCGGGATTTCATACTCCTGCGCGAGGCGGGTCAGAGTTTTCGCTTTGTACTGCGCGTCAACGATGTCGCCGATCACATTGCCGGTAAATTTACCGTCCATGATCTCCAGTTCATTGGCTACCACGGCGGTCAGGCGCAGCTTGTCGCGCAGATATTCAGCAAAGAAAGTAAAGCCGCCGGAGGCAATCGCCACTTTCCAGCCCAGCGTTTCCAGCTTGAGCACCAGTTGCGTTAAGCCTGGCATCAGCGGCAGATTTTCACGCACCTGTTGCAGAATATTGGCGTCAGCGCCTTTCAGCGTCGCCACACGGCTGCGCAGGCTGGCGGTAAAATCGAGTTCGCCGCGCATCGCCCGTTCGGTTACTTCCGCCACCATCTCGCCCGTTCCGGCCAGTTTGGCAATTTCATCAATACATTCAATCTGGATGGCGGTGGAATCCATGTCCATCACCAGCAAACCCGGCGTGCGCAGGTGCGGGATTTTCCCCAGCGGCGCGACATCCAGCTGCGCTTCGTGGGCCAGGCGTGTAGCCCGTGCGGTGAGTGAACCTGCCAGACGAATCACCTGATAATCTTCCACGCACCAGGCGGCAACAATCACCATCGCCGCACCCAGTTTGCTCTGGTATTGGGTCAGACGCTGTTTATCCAGCCCACGACCATACAGCAGCCAGCCGCTACGACCTGCGTGGTAATCCAGTGGCATCACTTCATCACCACTTAATGAAAGAGGCAGACCCGGCCATAAAGAGACATCTTCAGGCAGGTCGCACCAGGTAATGTTAGGCATTAAGGCTCCTGTAAAATCGTTCGAAGCAGGGAAAATAACGCATGAGGCTACCTTGTATCCATTGCTTCTGGCAACATTAAGTCTCAAATTTTCAAAGGGTGGAAGATGGCTCGCACAAAACTGAAATTCCGGCTGCATCGGGCAGTGATTGTCCTGTTCTGCCTCGCCTTGTTAGTGGCGCTGATGCAGGGGGCGTCATGGTTTAGTCAAAACCACCAGCGACAGCGTAATCCGCAACTTGAAGAACTGGCTCGCACCCTGGCGCGTCAGGTGACGCTGAACGTTGCGCCGCTAATGCGTACCGACTCTCCGGATGAAAAACGCATTCAGGCGATCCTCAGCCAGTTAACAGACGAAAGCCGCATCCTCGACGCGGGCGTGTATGACGAGCAAGGCGATCTTATCGCCCGCGCAGGCGAAAGCGTCGAAGTGCGCGATCGGCTGGCGCTCGACGGTAAAAAAGCGGGCGGCTATTTTAACCAGCAGATTGTCGAACCGATTGCGGGGAAAAATGGTCCGCTCGGCTATCTGCGGCTGACGCTCGACACCCATACGCTCGCCACCGAAGCCCAACAGGTGGATAACACCACTAACATTTTACGCCTGATGTTGCTGCTCTCGCTGGCAATCGGCGTGGTGCTTACCCGCACGTTGTTGCAGGGTAAGCGCACCCGCTGGCAGCAATCCCCCTTCCTGTTAACCGCCAGCAAACCGGTGCCGGAAGAGGAAGAAAGCGAGAAAAAAGAGTGACCCATTACTACAAGAAAGGAAATCGTTATGTCCACATTACGCCTGCTTATTTCTGACTCTTACGACCCGTGGTTTAACCTGGCGGTTGAGGAATGTATTTTTCGCCAGATGCCCGCCACGCAGCGCGTTCTGTTTCTCTGGCGCAATGCCGACACCGTAGTGATTGGTCGCGCACAAAACCCGTGGAAAGAGTGTAATACCCGGCGGATGGAAGAAGATAACGTCCGACTGGCGCGGCGCAGTAGCGGCGGTGGCGCGGTGTTCCACGATCTCGGCAATACCTGCTTTACCTTTATGGCTGGCAAGCCGGAGTACGATAAAACCATCTCCACGTCGATTGTGCTCAATGCGCTGAACGCGCTCGGCGTCACCGCCGAAGCCTCCGGGCGCAACGATCTGGTGGTGAAAACCGCCGAAGGCGACCGCAAAGTCTCTGGCTCGGCCTATCGCGAAACCAAAGATCGCGGCTTCCACCACGGCACCTTGCTGCTCAATGCCGACCTCAGCCGCCTGGCAAACTATCTCAATCCGGATAAAAAGAAACTGGCGGCGAAAGGCATTACTTCGGTACGTTCCCGCGTGACCAATCTGACCGAATTGATACCGGGAATTACCCATGAGCAAATTTGCGAGGCCATAACCAAGGCTTTTTTCGCTCATTATGGCGAGCGCGTGGAAGCGGAAATCATCTCACCGGACAAAACGCCAGACCTGCCAAACTTCGCCGAAACCTTTGCCCGCCAGAGTAGCTGGGAGTGGAACTTCGGTCAGGCTCCGGCATTTTCGCATCTGCTGGATGAACGCTTCACATGGGGCGGCGTGGAACTGCACTTCGACGTTGAAAAAGGCCATATCACCCGCGCTCAGGTGTTTACCGATAGCCTCAACCCCGCACCGCTGGAAGCTCTCGCCAGACGACTGCAAAGCTGTCTGTACCGCGCAGATATGCTGCAACAAGAGTGCGAAGCTCTGCTGGTCGACTTCCCTGAACAGGAAAAAGAGCTACGGGAGTTGTCGGCGTGGATGGCTGGGGCAGTACGGTAACTCGCTGATTAAAATATCCAAGGAAGGAAATATGATCGATCTGGAAAACCAGGAGCGGGAGATTATCAACTTAATGTTCAGCCAGCGTATTTCCTGGCTAGCCGCTGTGCGTATCAGGCATAAATTATCGCTTGCTGAAGTAAGTAAAATGTTAGGTATCTCGATTAATTCTCTAAAACGGATCGAAAAGACGGAGCGGCTTAGCTCAAACATCAAAAGCAAAATGGCAGGAATTTATGGTTGTCCGCCAGAGTTGCTGATATGCCCTTCCTGGATGACGGCTGAACATACATGAATAGATTCGTGAATAGATACTTGAATGGATTTTATTTTCTATCCATATGAAAAATAATAGTAAATCTATAAATCAGTTGCTATTGATGAATAGATACTAAAAAGCCGGAGCAGTCTCCCGCTCCGGCTGAACACAACAATCGCCTTTCAGCGAAAAACAATTACTCTTTATCGCCCAGCAGAACGGATTCCAGTGCGATTTTGATCATGTCGTTGAAGGTGGTCTGACGCTCTTCAGCAGTGGTCTGCTCGTGAGTGCGGATGTGGTCAGATACGGTGCAGATAGCCAGAGCTTTCGCACCAAATTCTGCTGCTACGCCGTAGATACCAGCCGCTTCCATTTCCACGCCGAGGATGCCGTATTTTTCCATCACGTCGAACATTTCGCCGTCCGGAGAGTAGAACAGGTCAGCGGAGAACAGGTTACCAACGCGAGCATCAACGCCCAGAGCTTTAGCCGCGTCTACCGCGTTACGCACCATGTCAAAGTCAGCGATAGCGGCAAAGTCATGGTCTTTAAAACGGATGCGGTTAACTTTGGAGTCGGTGCAGGCACCCATACCAATCACCACGTCACGCAGTTTTACGTGCGGCAGAACAGCACCACAGGAACCCACGCGGATGATTTTCTTCACGCCGAAATCGGTGATCAGCTCTTTGGTGTAGATGGAGCAGGACGGGATACCCATACCGTGACCCATTACGGAAATTTTGCGGCCTTTGTAAGTACCGGTGAAGCCCAGCATACCGCGAACGTTGTTCACTTCACGGACATCTTCAAGGAAAGTTTCAGCAATATACTTCGCACGCAGCGGGTCGCCTGGCATCAAAACTACGTCAGCGAAATCGCCCATTTCTGCATTAATATGTGGGGTAGCCATTGTTTTATCCTTATCAACATGTTTTCACCCTCTCCCTGTGGGAGAGGGCCGGGGTGAGGGCATCAAGCCGCACCCATTATCAGAACATGGCTTTGCCATATTCCATATCAGAAGTACCAAAATATTTTGCCAGAGTCTGACCGATATCCGCGAAGGTTTCACGGTGACCCAGCGAACCCGGTTTTACTTTCGGGCCATACACCAGTACCGGAATGTGTTCACGGGTGTGGTCAGTACCAGTCCAGGTCGGGTCACAACCGTGGTCAGCGGTGAGGATCAGGATATCGTCATCGCGCAGCAGTGACATCAGCTCCGGCAGACGGCGGTCGAACAGTTCCAGACCCGCCGCATAACCTGCGACGTCACGACGGTGTCCCCAGGAAGAGTCGAAGTCAACGAAGTTGGTGAAGACGATGGTGTTATCACCCGCTTCCTTCATCTCTTTAATGGTGGCGTCAAACAGCGCGTCCAGACCGGTCGCTTTCACTTTTTTGGTGATACCGCAGTTAGCGTAGATGTCCGCAATTTTACCGACAGAAACCACCTGGCCGTGTTTTTCATCAACCAGTTTTTGCAGCACGGTCGGTGCTGGCGGTTCAACAGCCAGGTCGTGACGGTTGCCGGTACGCTGGAAGTTACCGGCTTTGTCGCCGATAAACGGACGAGCGATAACACGACCGATGTTGTAGCCGCCGTTGGTCAGCTCTTCACGGGCGATTTCGCACAGTTCGTAGAGTTTATCCAGGCCAAAGGTTTCTTCATGGCAGGCAATCTGGAACACTGAGTCAGCGGAGGTATAGAAAATCGGCTTGCCGGTTTTCATGTGCTCTTCGCCCAGTTGATCCAGGATGACCGTACCGGAAGAGTGGCAGTTACCCAGGTAACCCGGCAGATTAGCGCGTTCGACCAGTTTATCCAGCAGTTCTTGCGGGAAGCTGTTTTCGTGATCGGAGAAGTATCCCCACTCAAACAGAACCGGTACACCGGCGATTTCCCAGTGACCAGACGGGGTATCTTTACCGGATGACATTTCGTGCGCCCATGCGTACGCGCCGATAACTTCAGCGTTGCCGTCCATTCCTGCCGGAATGAAACCGGTAGAACCTTCGTGTGCTTTCGCCAGCCCCAGACGGGTCAGATTTGGCAGATTGAGCGGGCCTTTACGACCATTATCAGCTTCGCCTTTGGCGCAAGCTTCTGCGATATGACCCAGGGTGTCAGCCCCGACGTCACCAAAGCGTTCTGCATCTTCTGTAGCGCCGATGCCGAATGAGTCCAGCACCATAATAAATGCACGTTTCATATGTTCTCCGTACTCAGTGCTTCAAATTTAAATGATCAGATCAGTATACAATTATTCACTGATACGACGATAGACAGTTGGTGTGCTTTCTGGGGCTTTATCGGCAAGTTTAATTGCCGCTTTCACCGCTTTCGCCGCTTCCTGCCAGCTGTTTTCGTCTTTCGCGTGGATAACCGCCAGCGGACGCTGACCGTCTACCTGGTCGCCCAGACGCGCCATATCAGTGAAGCCGACGCTGTAATCGATGGTGTCAGATGCCTGACGGCGACCGCCGCCCATTGCAACCACTGCCATCCCCAGCGCGCGGGTATCCATTTCACTGACAAAACCTTCGGTATCAGCATAGACTGCTTTCGTCAGCATGGCTGTCGGCAGATACTTCGCGTAGTTCTCAACGAAGTCAGTCGGGCCTTTTTGTGCCGCGACCATACGACCGAAGACTTCTGCCGCTTTACCGTTGTCCAGCACCGCCTGCAATTTCGCGCGCGCTTCGGCGTCATCTTTCGCCAGTTTGCCGGAGGTAAGCATCTCCACGCACAGCGCCATCGTGACATCAAACAGACGCGGGTTACGGTATTCACCGGTCAGGAACTGCACCGCTTCACGCACTTCAACCGCGTTACCGGCACTGGAGGCCAACACCTGATTCATGTCGGTGAGCAGCGCAGTGGTGCGCACGCCAGCGCCATTTGCCACGCCAACAATCGCTTCGGCGAGGGCTTCAGAGAGTTCGTAGGTCGGCATAAACGCGCCGCTACCCACTTTCACGTCCATCACCAGCGCATCCAGACCTTCCGCCAGTTTCTTAGCCAGAATAGAAGCAGTGATCAGTGGGATGGAGTCCACGGTTGCGGTGATGTCGCGGGTTGCGTAGAAACGTTTATCCGCCGGAGCCAGTGAGCTGGTCTGACCGATAATCGCTACGCCAACATCTTTAATGATTTCGCGGAAACGGTTGTCATCCGGGAAGATATCGAAGCCAGGGATTGATTCCAGTTTGTCGAGCGTACCGCCAGTATGACCGAGGCCGCGACCGGAGATCATCGGAATGTAACCACCACAGGCAGCGACCATTGGCCCCAACATCAACGAAGTCACATCGCCGACGCCGCCGGTGGAGTGTTTATCAACAATCGGGCCATTCAGATGCAGGCTTTTCCAGTCGAGAACGGTTCCTGAATCTCGCATCGCCATCGTCAGCGAGACACGCTCCGGCATTGTCATATCGTGGAAGAAAATGGTCATCGCGAGGGCGGCAATCTGCCCTTCGGAGATAGTATTGTCGCGAATGCCGTTGATAAAGAAACGAATCTCTTCATCGCTCAGCGCATGACCATCACGTTTTTTACGAATAATTTCTTGTGCGAGAAACAAGGTAACCTCCCGTGGAATAAGTTTGAAGGCGTTGTTGCCAGATGGCGGATGTTGTTATTGCCTGATGCTGACCGCTTCTTATCATGCCTACACGGCACTCGCCCCGTAGGCCGGACAAGGCGTTCGCGCCGCATCCGGCATCACTGCTGACAGCCTGATGCGACGCTGACGCGTCTTATCAGGCCTACAGGGGCACCCGACCCGTAGCATCCGGCATCCGCCCTCTGGCAAAAGACAGCTTAGTAGCTGCTGGCGCTCTTACCGTCGCCGTGGCCCAGAGCTTTCAGCAGGCTTGCCAGCAGGCTGGAAGCGCCAAAGCGATAGTGACGCGCATCTGCCCAGTCAGCACCGAACAGTTCATCTGCAATAGCGAGATATTTCTGCGCATCTTCCGCAGTACGCACGCCGCCCGCCGGTTTGAAACCAACGGTTTTTTCTACGCCCATGTCGCGGATGACTTCCATCATGATGCGCGCGCTTTCCGGCGTCGCATTCACCGCGACTTTACCGGTAGAGGTTTTGATGAAGTCAGCACCCGCTTTGATGGAGATTTCAGACGCTTTGCGGATCAGGGCTTCGTCTTTCAGTTCACCGGTTTCGATGATCACTTTCAGCAGCACGTTCGCCGCTGCACAAGCCTCTTTACAGGCTTTCACCAGGTCAAAACCAACCTGCTCGTTACCCGCCATCAGCGCACGATACGGGAACACCACGTCAACTTCATCGGCACCGTAGGCGATTGCCGCACGGGTTTCTGTCAGCGCGATGTCGATGTCGTCGTTACCGTGTGGGAAGTTAGTTACCGTAGCGATACGGATTTCCGGGGTACCCTGCTCTTTCAGAGTCTTGCGAGCAATCGGGATAAAGCGAGGATAGATACAGATAGCGGCGGTATTGCCGACCGGAGTTTTAGCCTGATGACACAGGGCGATCACTTTCTCGTCAGTGTCGTCGTCATTCAGAGTGGTCAGGTCCATCAATTTCAGTGCACGCAGGCTGCTTGCTTTCAGATCAGTCATTTCATTCTCCTGGCTTGTCGCCAATAAAATTCACCTTGCGAGTTTGTTAGTATTCTAACATCGACTCCGCAACACACTTCGATATACATCACAATTAAGAAAATCTACTTACAAATTTGCATTACGGTAATGCGATCTGGTTCAAATAATTCACTTTCAAATGAATGCGCCAGTGGTGGCAAACGCATCAGGATCAAAGTGAACATCACGAAACTTCTTACAATGGCGCATCACCTTCGGCATAAAAGGAAAAGAAGATGCCCACTTCTCATGAAATTGCACTGCAACAACGTTGCCAGCAAATTGTCACCAGTCCGGTACTTAGTCCGGAGCAGAAGCGCCATTTTCTGGCGCTGGAAGCAGAAAACAATCTGCCTTACCCACAGCTTCCTGCCGAAGCCCGCCGCGCGCTGGATGAAGGCGTAATCTGCGATATGTTTGAAGGTCATGCGCCGTACAAACCGCGCTATGTCTTACCCGATTACGCCCGTTTTCTGGCGAACGGTTCTGAATGGCTGGAGCTGGAAGGCGCGAAAGATCTTGATGATGCGCTCTCCCTGCTGACCATTCTTTATCACCATGTCCCGTCAGTCACCTCAATGCCGGTCTACCTGGGGCAACTGGATGCGTTGTTGCAACCGTATGTTAAAATTCTAACACAAGACGAAATCGATATTCGAATAAAACGTTTCTGGCGTTATCTCGACAGAACCCTGCCAGACGCTTTTATGCATGCCAATATCGGCCCGTCCGATTCCCCCATCACCCGTGCAATTTTACGCGCAGATGCAGAGCTGAAGCAGGTTTCACCAAATCTGACCTTTATCTACGATCCTGAGATCACTCCTGATGATCTGCTGCTGGAAGTGGCAAAAAACATTTGTGAATGTAGCAAACCGCACATCGCCAACGGTTCAGTACATGATAAAATTTTCACAAAAGGGGGTTACGGGATCGTAAGCTGTTACAACTCGCTGCCGCTGGCTGGCGGTGGCAGTACGCTGGTACGCCTTAACCTGAAAGCCATTGCCGAGCGCAGTGAATCGCTGGATGACTTCTTTACGCGCACTCTACCGCACTACTGCCAGCAGCAGATCGCCATCATCGATGCGCGATGTGAATTTCTCTATCAACAATCACACTTCTTTGAGAATAGCTTCCTGGTCAAAGAAGGGTTGATTGATCCTGAACGTTTTGTGCCGATGTTTGGCATGTACGGGCTGGCGGAAGCGGTTAACTTGCTGTGCGAGAAAGAAGGGATTGCCGCGCGCTACGGTAAAGAAGCCGCCGCAAATGAAGTGGGTTATCGCATCAGCGCGCAACTGGCGGAGTTTGTCGCCAGCACGCCAGTGAAATATGGCTGGCAAAAACGCGCCATGCTACACGCACAGTCGGGGATCAGTTCCGATATCGGCACCACGCCGGGGGCGCGATTGCCGTATGGCGATGAGCCAGATCCAATCACCCATCTGCAAACCGTCGCCCCGCATCATGCTTATTATTACTCTGGAATCAGCGACATTCTGACGCTCGACGAAACCATCAAACGTAATCCGCAGGCGCTGGTACAGCTTTGCCTCGGTGCCTTTAAAGCCGGAATGCGTGAATTTACCGCCAATGTCAGCGGTAACGATCTGGTTCGCGTTACCGGTTATATGGTGCGTTTGTCGGATTTAGAAAAATATCGTGCCGAAGGTTCACGTACCAATACCACCTGGCTGGGCGAAGAAGCTGCACGTAACACTCGTATTCTGGAACGCCAGCCGCGCGTGATAAGCCATGAACAGCAGATGCGCTTTAGTCAGTAAGATCATCCCCTTCTCCTGCGTTGACGGGCCAGGCAGTCGTCTGGCTCTGTTTTTGCAGGGCTGCAATCTGCGCTGCAAAAATTGTCACAATCCGTGGACGATGGGACGCTGCAATGATTGCGGGGAATGTGTGCCGCAGTGTCCACATCAGGCGTTGCAGATTGCCGACGGCAAAGTAATGTGGAACGTTGCAGTCTGCGAGCAGTGCGACACCTGCCTGAAGATGTGTCCGCAGAATGCCACGCCGATGGCACAAAGCATGGGCGTGGACGAGGTGCTTAGTCATATCCGCAAAGCGGTGTTGTTTATTGAAGGGATAACGGTGAGCGGCGGCGAAGCCACGACGCAGCTGCCGTTTGTGGTGGCGCTGTTTACTGCTATCAAAAATAATCCGCAATTGCGCCATCTCACCTGTCTGGTGGACAGTAACGGCATGTTGAGCGAAACCGGCTGGGAAAAATTGCTTCCGGTGTGCGACGGCGCAATGCTCGATCTCAAAGCGTGGGGTAGCGCGTGTCATCAACAGTTAACCGGACGCGATAATCAACAGATTAAGCGCAGCATCAGTTTGCTTGCAGAGCGCGGCAAGCTGGCGGAACTGCGTTTATTGGTAATCCCCAATCAGGTGGATTATTTGCAACACATCGATGAGCTGGCGGCGTTTATCAAGGGACTTGGCGATGTTCCGGTACGCCTGAACGCGTTTCATGCCCACGGTGTGTATGGCGAAGCGCAAAGCTGGCCGAGCGCCACGCCGAAAGATGTTGAGCAGTTGGCTGGCGCGTTAAAGGAGCACGGGGTTAGTCGATTGATATTTCCGGCGCTGTATCTGTGATAAGCCAGAGATGTCGCAAAACTCAACATTAAGCACAATCAGTCCCCTCGCCCCTCTGGGGAGAGGGTTAGGGTGAGGGTGAGGGGAACAAGCAGCACCAGTGTTCACTTACGGACGGCCTTACCAGCCATCGGGCACGTTAAACACCGCATACGTGTTATTAAGCAACACGTCGGCAATTTCATCCGCTGGTTCCGGGCGTAAATCACAAAGCACGGCAAACACACGGGCGACCTGCTCCGGGCGGTTAGGCTGACCCTGAAAACCATTTAGCGGCATATCCGGGGCATCAGTTTCCAGCAGCAACGACGCCAGCGGTAATTTTGCGATGACATCGCGGGTTTTACTGGCTCGCGGATAAGTGATAGTGCCGCCTACGCCGATTTTGTAGCCCAGTTGCACAAACCGTTCGGCCTGTTGCAGGCTGCCAGAAAATCCGTGAACCACGCCAGCACGCGGCAAATCGTGGCGTTTAAGATGCATCGCCAGCTTGTCATGCGTGCGCCGTGAATGAAGGATCACCGGCAGATCGTAGCGTTTCGCCAGCTTAAGTTGTTCGTCGAGCAACCACTGCTGCCTCTCAAATTGTGGATCGTCGCCAAAGAGATCCAGGCCTACCTCCCCCACCGCCACCACCTTCGCCGGACGCGTTTCCAGCGCCTGCTGTAACTGCTCCAGCGACGCATCGCTATGTTTTTCCAACATCCCTGGATGCAACCCTAAGGCGGCATACAGCGGTTGATAATTTTCCGCTAACGCCTGCACGCGGGCAAAGTTTGCCGCCTCGGTTGCCGGAACAATGATCTTGCCTACGCCCGCTTGTGCCGCGCGTTGCAGGCTGGCCTCTTCATCGCCACTAAAAGGCGGAAAATCAAAATGGCAGTGGGTGTCGATAAAACGGCAAATCAAGCCAGATCCTCGTTGTTAAATGTCGGGTCGTTCGCCTGCGGAGCGTCGATCACCCCGGCAACCAGCGTGTCGTTGGCGACTGGCGCTGGCGGGATGACGATCGATTCCGGCGTCGCCACCGGCACCAGATGGCGAGTAATTGGCGGTTTTTCACTTAACATTTTGCCGATCGTCGCGAGGAAATAGCGCCCGCATAAGCGCCCAAGTTTGTAATCTTCACGCAGCGCCGGAAGCCGACTGCCAAGCGCGATGCTATGCAGCGGTTTCGGCGGATAAATTTCGAAAATGCGTAACTTGCCGGGCGGTTTCTCAATAAATTGTTGGATGGCGCGATAACTGGTTTCATGATGCTGCACCAGATTGACCAGCGGTTGTAGGCTACTATCACCCAGCCAACGTTCCATACGTTTAAACCACTGCGGCGTATAGTACATTTGCGACGGCACAGTGCGGATCACCACCAGCGTTTTCGCCCCCTGTCTTGCCGCTTCTTTAACCGGGATCGCATCGCTGACGCCCCCATCAAAATAGTTAATCCCATCAAGTGAAACTCCGGTGCGATAAAAACCGGGAATCGCACTGGAGGCGCGAATCAAATCCAGCCAGTTTTGTTTGGTCGGCACAAAGTAGTTCGGCGTGTAATCGTCCTGGCGGCAGGCACACATATAAAACGATTTGCCGCTATCAAACAACCGCGCAGCGGTATCCATCTGCAACGGCATCTGGCTTGCAGTCGCCTCCACCAGCCAGTCGAGATCGATAAGATTTCCTCCACGGACAAAACGTACTGGA
Organism: Escherichia sp. 93.0816; assembly: GCF_013368855.2. Lineage (NCBI taxonomy): Bacteria > Pseudomonadati > Pseudomonadota > Gammaproteobacteria > Enterobacterales > Enterobacteriaceae > Escherichia > Escherichia sp. 93.0816. Next base: position 257,276 of record NZ_JABWNC020000002.1, read on the forward strand.
TCGAAAAATTCGCGTTTTGTGGTGTAACGCATGATGACTTTACGTGCGTAACCAGGCTGGTTGCAGATATAGGCCGAAAGATTTTGCGCCCCGGCGGACGTGCCAAAATAGAGATCGAAAGGATTAAACTGCGCGCGCATAAACTCATCCAGCACACCAGCCGTGAAAATTCCACGCTGCCCGCCGCCTTCGCACACCAGCGCAATTCGTCCTGGCTGGAACGGCCTTAGCGACAACGGCGCAATATTACCAAGCGTTACAGGTATTCGCTGCCCCACCTCTGCCTTCCTGTTTTTGTTGTGAAAGAATGACAAAGTAACGCAATTTATTATTCGCTAAAACCGCAAAAGCCAGTCCGCTGGACTGGCTTTGGATAAAATTTTCTTAATCGTCTGAAATCTAGGGTCGTTTTCGGCCCATGAACAAACTCACCAGGAACAGAATAATCCCGACGACAAAGACAATTTTCGCAGCACCCGCTGCAGTACCGGCCAGACCACCAAACCCAAGTGCGGCGGCGATTAACGCGATAACCAGAAATATGATGCCCCAACGAAACATAAGCCTCTCCTTTACCATAGTTAATGTCACCGCTTGATATTCACTCAATGCGATATTTTTAGTGTGGTGCACATCGCGCCTCCCGACAAAGTTCGGGAGGACGAATTACGACGAATTACTTAGTTTTCAGATCATTTTTAACGCTTTTCACACCATCTACCGCTTTGGCGATACTTTCAGCACGGTCGCTTTGTGCCTGAGAATCTACGGTTCCGGAGAGCTGAACCACGCCATCGGTGGTTTCAACTTTCACTTTACGTGAAGGAACAATGTCGTCCGCCAGCAGTTTGGCTTTGATTTCACTGGTGGTGGCGGTGTCACCCGCGTAGCCCTTCACAGAGCCTTCTTTAGCGTCGCGAACGTGCAGTTTGTCACTGACGGAGGTCACGCCTTCAACGCCTTTCGCCACTTTCACTGCCTCTTCGGCCTGTGCCTGGCTTTCAACAAATCCGCTTAACGTCACGACTTTTTGATCGGTTTTGACAGAGATATCAGTGCTCTTGATATTTTCATGATCCACCAGAGCTGCCTTCACTTTCGCAGTGATGGCGCTGTCATCCATGAAATTACCGACTTTATTCATAGAGCTATCGACTTTTTGCCCTGCGCTTTCATTGGTGGTCTGCGCGTTGTTTTCCGCATAGGCAGAACCGGTCGCGACAGCAGAGGTCAGCATTACAGCCAGCAGAGTTTTCGAAATCTTCAGTCTTGTCATAGTCATCGATTTATTCCTGTATGTTTGCTCGTAATTTGAGCCAGGCAACACGAGGTTGCATTGCTGAATAGGGAGAGACTTCACCCTCGACAGAAGTCAATGGTCGCCATCACAAAAGCGATGGGTGATGAATAACGACCGTTACAGCTTCTGAATCAGTTATTAATATCAATCGAATGACAGTTAACGGTTTTAAATACTATTACCTACGTACATAACGGTATTTAAAGCCGACACAAATGTCATTGCTTTGTTAAATATAGATCACAATTTTGAAACCGCTCGCCGTATCGGCTAAAAAGCGAGCAAACATAAGCGAAAGCGAATGTTTTAAGAACATTCCGCAAGCGGCTAATAAGGAAGGGAAATTGACAGGGCGCAGCGGCTGCCGCGCCCTGGAGGCAAGAATTAATGCTCGCGGGTCTGGTGGAATTGAACGTCCGGATAACGCTCTTGCGCTAAGCGCAGGTTAACCATGCTGGTGGCGATGAAAGCGAGGTTGTCGCCACCATCAAGCGCCAGTTGGCTTTCGTTCTTACGCTTGAACTCTTCGAATTTCTTCGCATCCGCACATTCTACCCAGCGGGCGGTAGTGACGTTGACTGACTCATACACCGCTTCGACGTTGTATTCGCTCTTCAGGCGCGACACCACCACATCAAACTGCAGTATACCAACCGCACCGACGATCAAATCGTTGTTGGAGATGGGACGGAACACCTGCACTGCGCCCTCTTCGGAAAGCTGTACCAGCCCTTTGAGCAGCTGTTTTTGCTTCAGCGGATCTTTCAGGCGGATGCGACGGAACAGTTCCGGCGCGAAGTTCGGAATACCGGTGAACTTCATCATCTCACCCTGGGTAAAGGTGTCGCCGATCTGAATAGTGCCGTGGTTGTGCAGACCGAGGATATCGCCCGGATAAGCTTCTTCAACGTGCGAACGGTCACCCGCCATAAAGGTCAGCGCGTCGGAGATCACCACATCTTTCGCGGTACGCACCTGGCGCAGCTTCATGCCTTTTTCATATTTACCGGATACCACACGCATAAACGCCACGCGGTCGCGGTGTTTCGGGTCCATATTGGCCTGAATTTTAAATACGAAGCCGGTAAATTTATCTTCGCTCGCCTCTACGGTACGGGTATCGGTCTGACGCGGCATCGGCGCAGGCGCCCACTCTACCAGGCCATCCAGCATATGATCGACGCCGAAGTTACCCAGCGCAGTACCGAAGAATACCGGAGTGATTTCGCCCGCAAGGAATAATTCTTTGTCGAACTCGTTAGACGCGCCTTTAACCAGTTCCAGTTCGTCACGCAGCTGCTGTGCCAGATCTTCACCAACCGCAGCATCGAGATCCGGGTTATTCAGCCCTTTAACAATGCGGACTTCCTGAATGGTGTGGCCTTTACCGCTCTGATAGAGATAGGTTTCATCTTTATAAAGGTGGTAAACGCCTTTAAACAGCTTGCCGCAGCCAATCGGCCAGGTGATCGGTGCGCAGCCGATTTTCAGCTCGTTCTCAACTTCATCGAGCAGTTCCATCGGGTCGCGGATATCACGGTCAAGTTTGTTCATAAAGGTGAGGATCGGCGTGTCACGCAGACGGGTAACTTCCATCAGCTTGCGGGTACGATCTTCAACACCTTTTGCGGCGTCGATAACCATCAGGCAGCAGTCCACCGCCGTCAGGGTACGGTAGGTATCTTCCGAGAAGTCTTCGTGCCCCGGGGTGTCGAGCAGGTTAACCAGGCAGTCGTGATAAGGGAACTGCATCACAGATGTGGTAATGGAGATCCCACGCTGTTTTTCCATCTCCATCCAGTCCGACTTAGCGTGCTGGTTAGAGCCACGGCCTTTTACCGTACCGGCGGTCTGAATGGCCTGTCCGAACAGCAGCACCTTCTCGGTGATGGTAGTTTTACCGGCGTCCGGGTGAGAAATAATGGCAAAAGTGCGGCGCTTCGCCACCTCTTGCAAATAAGGAGACAACGTCATAATTCTTTCTTCTTGAGTAAGCGGCATCGCGCCGCGCTTGTTGAAAACGAAAAATTGCGGCTATTTTACCCATCATCGGGGGGGAGGCAATCAGTGTTTACACAGGAGCTGCTCCAGTTCGTGCAACGAAGAAACGGTCCAGGTGGGCGCGATGCCTTCTGGTTGCTCGCGATTGTGCGCATTCAGCCAGCAGGTCGCAAGCCCGGCGTTGATGCCACCGAGAATATCGGACTCAGCGGTGTCGCCAACCATCAGCACGCGTGAACGGTCAGGATTGCCCGCCTGTTCCAGCGCATAATCGAAAATTTTCTTATTCGGTTTGGCAACGCCAACTTCTTCGGAAATCACCAGCAAATCGAAATAATCACGCAGCCCCGTGCGTTCCAGACGCACCTGCTGCAAGGCGCTAAAGCCGTTGGTGATAATGCCAATTTTAGCGTTGCCACGAATGGCGTTAAGCAGAGAAACCGCCCCCGGCAACGGCGTACAGATTTCCGCCATCGCATTAATAAAGGCCTCGTTGAGTTTACCCGGCTCGACATTCAGCCGTTCGGCCCAGCTCTCAAAACGCCCGTGCTGGAGCTGTAATGAAGTGATCGCGCCGTTTTGATAATCCACCCACAGTGGCTTGTTAACGGCCTGATAGTCCTGAAAATCTTCAGCGGTAAAGGTGACGCTGTAATCAAGAAACATCCGCTGCAGGCCGGTGAACGAGTCAAAAGTAAACAGCGTTTCATCGGCATCAAAGAAAATCCAGTCCCACTTCATTATTCCACCTTGTCTTACATACTGATTGGCAACGCCATGATGATGGCGTCTTCGCGACCGTCCGTGGTGGGGTAGTAATTGCGGCGAATCGTCGCCTCGTTAAAGCCTAAACTTTCGTACAGGGCAATGGCGGCAGCGTTAGAAGCGCGGACTTCCAGCCATAGCGTCGCCACGCCGCGTTTTTCCAGTTCGTCGATCAGATGTTCCAGCAGCGCCCTTCCCAGTCCCTGGCGCTGATAGTCAGGATCGACCGCAATATTGAACAATGTAGCTTCATCCAGCACCACTTGCGTAATCGCAAACGCCGCCATTTTGCCGTCTTGCGTCAACTGAAAGTTGAGATAGCGTTCGCCCTGGTTGCTGGCAAACGTTTTTTCACTCCACGGAAAGGCGTGGGCGCGTTGTTCAATGTGGAAAGCCGCTGGTAAATCAGTCGTTTCGAGGGAAGAAATCGTGTTCATATGTGCAAATTTGTTGCCATAACGCGGCGCGTGCCGTTGGGTTTGCCCGTAATTCGGTGAGCGCCGGTGATGCCACCTGAGCGCCTTCCAGTGATAGCGGTTCATCAGTGCCCAACCGCCAGCTATTGCAGCGACTGCCTTGCGGCAACATCGCGATCTTTTCTGGCGTCAGTTGCAGCACTTGATCAGGGCTGACGGTTAATGCGCGCAGAACGTCGCTCACCAGAGGATCGGTCAGGGCGGGAAGATCGTTTGCCACCATCACCAGACGAACGTGTGCGGGGATCGCAATGGCTACCTCTCCCTGCAACGCGCCAGGGCGACGCAGCGACCACTGGGTAATGCCCAGTTGCTGTAACTGCCAGTCTCGTCGGGATGTCATAGCGAATCGCTCCTGTTGTCAGGGGCGCAAATATAGCAAATTCGTCGATACCGCGCCAACATATGGCTATAATCGCCGCCAGTATCAATTGAGGAGCATTCCATGTCTGCATTTACCCCGGCAAGTGAAGTCTTGCTGCGCCACAGTGATGATTTCGAACAAAGCCGTATTCTGTTTGCCGGTGACTTACAGGATGACCTGCCCGCGCGTTTAGATACCGCGACCAGTCGTGCTCATACCCAGCAATTCCACCACTGGCAGGTTTTAAGCCGCCAGATGGGTGATAACGCCCGTTTTAGTCTGGTCGCCACGGCGGATGATGTCGCAGATTGCGATACGCTGATTTACTACTGGCCGAAGAACAAACCGGAAGCCCAGTTCCAGTTGATGAATTTACTTTCTCTGCTGCCGGTGGGGACTGACATTTTTGTCGTGGGCGAAAACCGTAGCGGCGTGCGCAGCGCCGAGCAAATGCTGGCAGATTATGCGCCATTGAATAAGGTAGACAGCGCCCGTCGCTGCGGTCTCTATTTTGGTCGTCTGGAAAAGCAGCCGGTGTTTGATGCCGATAAATTCTGGGGCGAATACAGCGTCGATGGCCTGACGGTCAAAACGCTGCCAGGCGTGTTTAGCCGCGACGGTCTGGATGTCGGCAGTCAGTTGCTGCTCTCGACGTTAACCCCGCACACAAAAGGCAAAGTGCTGGATGTCGGCTGCGGTGCGGGCGTGCTTTCGGTTGCCTTTGCGCGCCATTCGCCGAAAATTCGTCTCACTCTGTGCGATGTCTCTGCGCCAGCGGTAGAAGCCAGCCGCGCAACACTTGCGGCCAACGGTGTTGAAGGTGAAGTCTTTGCCAGCAACGTCTTTTCCGAGGTGAAAGGTCGTTTTGATATGATCATCTCCAACCCACCGTTCCACGATGGGATGCAAACCAGCCTGGATGCAGCACAAACGCTGATTCGCGGTGCGGTGCGTCATCTTAACAGCGGCGGCGAGTTGCGAATTGTGGCGAACGCCTTCCTGCCTTACCCGGACGTGCTGGATGAGACATTTGGCTTCCATGAAGTCATTGCGCAAACCGGACGCTTCAAGGTGTATCGCGCGATTATGACTCGCCAGGCGAAGAAAGGTTAAGTCTCTCGCCGCAAGCCTTGTTGGATGCGGCGTGAACGCCTTATCCAACCTACCAAACCTGCTCGTTAGCCCTTTGTAGGCCAGATAAGACGCGCCAGCGTCGCATCTGGCATCCATTGCCACATGCCATATCGGATGCGGCGTGAACGCCTTATCCGACATACAAAACCTGCACGTTAGCCTCCTGATGACCATTTTTCCAGCAATTACACATCAGGCGATAATTAACTATTGACGAAAAGCTGAAAACCACTAGAATGCGCCTCCGTGGTAGCAATTCTTTTTAAGAATTGATGGTATGCGAAGGTGGCGGAATTGGTAGACGCGCTAGCTTCAGGTGTTAGTGTCCTTACGGACGTGGGGGTTCAAGTCCCCCCCCTCGCACCAAAAACCACGTTGATATTGCTCGCACTGGGCGAAGGTGGCGGAATTGGTAGACGCGCTAGCTTCAGGTGTTAGTGTTCTTACGGACGTGGGGGTTCAAGTCCCCCCCCTCGCACCAACGAGGCGATATCAAAAAAAGTAAGATGACTGTGCGAAGGTGGCGGAATTGGTAGACGCGCTAGCTTCAGGTGTTAGTGTCCTTACGGACGTGGGGGTTCAAGTCCCCCCCCTCGCACCAATTATCTTTACTTCCTCTCTTGTTTCTTCCCTGCTTTATCATCCCTGATTCCAGTTTATTATCATCAGCATGACGCCAGAAATAAGCGCCAGGCACGATGGTAGCAATACATAATGCCGTAGTTGTTTGTGATACAGCATCACCGGCGTCAGCACTAATCCCATCACAATGACAATCCGCCACTGATCCGGCGATAAATCCGCATACATCAGCCCTGCAATCAGCAATCCCGGCAGCAACACTCCCCAGCCACTGCCCAGCATACGTTGCAACATGATTTTATCCCTCAAACTGATAATGATAACCAATATCATATGATAATTTTTATCATTTGCAAGCCAGAGAAATCCCTTGCTATCGGGTAAACCTATCGCTAGGATTAGCAATCATTATCATTTAGATTACTATCCCGATTATGGCCTATCGTTCCGCACCGCTCTATGAAGATGTTATCTGGCGAACGCATCTCCAGCCGCAGGATGCTGGGCTTGCACAAGCCGTACGTGCGACGATCGCCGAACATCGTGAACATTTGCTGGAGTTTATCCGTCTGGATGAACCCGCCCCGCTTCGCGCCATGACGCTGGCGCAATGGTCATCACCGAATACGCTAAGTTCCCTACTGGCGGTCTATTCCGATCATATCTACCGCAACCAACCGATGATGATCCGCGAGAACAAGCCGCTGATCTCGTTGTGGGCGCAATGGTATATCGGCCTGATGGTGCCGCCATTAATGCTGGCGCTGCTGACGCAGGAAAGAGCGTTAGACCTTTCCCCGGAGCATTTCCACGTTGAATTTCACGAAACCGGACGCGCCGCCTGTTTCTGGGTCGATGTGTGTGAAGATAAAAACGCAACAACGCATTCTCCACAACAGCGAATGGAAACGTTAATCAGCCAGGCGCTTGTCCCGGTAGTGCAGGCATTAGAAGCGACTGGAGAGATTAACGGCAAACTCATCTGGAGTAATACCGGATATTTGATCAACTGGTATCTGACAGAAATGAAGCAGTTGCTTGGCGAGGCGACGGTTGAATCGCTCCGCCATGCCCTCTTTTTTGAGAAAACGCTCACCAGCGGCGAAGATAATCCACTCTGGCGTACGGTGGTGCTGCGCGACGGCCTGCTGGTGCGCCGAACCTGCTGCCAGCGTTATCGCCTACCGGATGTGCAGCAATGTGGCGATTGTACGCTGAAATGAAAGCACTGCCGGGGAAGTAAACCCGGCATCATGCGGATTAATAGGGATGCAACACGTTACTTGTTTCGCAATGCCGCATACATAACAGAATATCTGCGGCCTCCAACAACCCTGCATCAGAACTGACGCCCAGTTTCGACATCACATTAAATTTATGCGCGCGGATCGTTTTGATATTGCGTTTAAGCTGCTCGGCAATTTGTGTCATTGAGTAGCCACGCGACATAAAACGCAATATTTCTCTCTCCGTTGGGCTTAACGTCCGACTTTGGTTAATGTACCACTGATTGTTCAGCCGATCGGTTGCCTGACGCACACCATTTAATGACAGAAATAACTCCTGATGAAAAACTTCCAGCGTCGATGCTTTACTTAATACTCCGTCCAGTGGTGATGGAGATAATGAACCGATCAACCGTGCTTCAATATCATCATCTGCAATAACCAAACGTCGGGTACGCGGAAATTTAATCGCCAGCTCAGTCAGGCAAGATAATCCTTCTCTACGCTCACTTCTCATGGCAGAAAAAGAAAAAATGACCGCCGCAAACGAGAACCGCGACATGGCATCCTGAAACGACTCCTGGCTGGTATAGGTGTGGAGCTTATAAGGGTTACCCGCAAACTTTCTGAATAAACTCTCAATACCGATACTGCTCATGACGCATTTTTCTATAAGTGCGACATTTCTCTTCTTAATTCGGTTGTGTTCCATTCTGCGGCATCTCCATAAACAGAAGGCAAGTTAAGTTCTCTTGCACCCTGCGCGCTATTTATCCATGCATACATCTCAGCATTGCTGTGAATTGCCAGCCGACGCATCGCACTGTTTTTTTGTGCGCTGATAGTTTTATTACTTTTCTTGAGCAATGAAGCTATCTGGTTGATGCCCCATCCTTTGCCTAACAGCCGCAGTACCTTGCGCTCTGAAAGGGTCAGAATGACGGTGCGATAGCTAAAATCCTGAGTTTCAGTCATTGCCGGAGAGGTCAGCATGGCGCTGATACGATCCGCATACGCATTGCCGGAACGAACGGTCTTAACCAGATTCTCAATGGGTTCGACATCGGACAGTAACGTCGCTGTTGGGCACATAAGCAGTTCTACTGCCGGGGAGTACCAGGCACGCGAAACCATGAAAACCCAATGTATTTCCCGGTATTGTGAGATCAATGAATAGTAATGTTCACAAACGGAACGCGGGTCTTCCGTTTCGCCGGATAAATCGGCAACCACTAACCCAGCACGACGTAATTGTAATAAGGTCAACTCCTCCGCAGAGGCGCTACTCGTTATTTCATATTCAGGTAGATGGGTCCTCATGACCTCTTTTAATCCTGCCTGCATAACGGGTATTTTACTGATAACAATTCCATTTTTGCAGCATCCTGGCAACATATATCCTCCATATCCACTCTCTATAAATCATGATGGTTTAATCAGGATATTCATCCCTCAAATGACTCCAACAAATTAATAGATCTAGCGAATAAATTATCCTTAGCATTCACTTTCATATCAGTTTACCCCTGACACACCAAAAATCCTTTGTATGTTTCAGGAGGCTAGCATCAAATAATAACCTGGTAAAATACCTCTGACACATTTAAAATATCTAAATTATGTTGTTAGAAATACTTAATCAAAAACCGCAAATCCAATCAGTTTACGATATCATTCAAAATAATGACCAAAGGCGAAACACAAGGCCTTTAGTCCGAAAGAGCAACAAAAAAAGCAATAAAAACTGAAAGATATTTCTTATCCAGATTCGAAAAATTGATTTCCCCTGCTATTAGCCAAACAAGTAAAAACAAAACTATAAATTCATTTCAGTGATAATATTCATGAGGGGATTTATTTAACCTCCGACGCAGATCGCTTCCTGTGGCCATAACCAGAATTAATCAGCGCAATTTTGATCTTAACCAACCCCAAAACAACCGCGCTTCATGATACAAATGGGGTCTCATTATTTGAACAATACGCAGCACGTCTATGACAAAGGGCGAGTTATGCAAACTGAGCAACAGCGAGCCGTAACACGGCTATGTATCCAGTGCGGATTATTTCTTTTGCAGCACGGGGCGGAAAGTGCGCTGGTGGATGAGCTTTCTTCACGACTTGGGCGTGCGCTGGGTATGGACTGCGTTGAAAGCTCCATCTCTTCCAACGCAATTGTGCTGACCACCATTAAAGATGGTCAATGTTTAACCTCGACACGTAAAAATCAGGATCGCGGCATTAATATGCATGTGGTTACTGAAGTACAGCACATTGTGATTCTGGCGGAACATAAATTGCTGGATTGCAAAGGTGTGGAGAAGCGTTTTAGTCAAATACATCCTCTGCGCTATCCGCGTTGGCTGGTAGCCCTGATGGTTGGACTTTCTTGCGCCTGTTTCTGCAAACTGAATAACGGTGGCTGGGACGGCGCGCTGATTACGTTCTTTGCCAGCATGATCGCCATGTACATCCGCCAACTGCTGGCACAACGCCATCTTCACCCGCAGATAAACTTTTGTCTCACCGCATTTGCCGCCACCACGATTTCCGGCCTCCTTTTACAACTTCCGACATTCAGTCATACGCCTACCATAGCGATGGCGGCCAGCGTTCTGTTGCTGGTGCCGGGCTTTCCGTTAATTAATGCCGTCGCCGATATGTTTAAAGGCCACATCAATACCGGGCTGGCACGCTGGGCAATTGCCAGCCTGTTGACGTTGGCTACCTGCGTTGGCGTGGTGATGGCACTGACGATTTGGGGACTACGCGGATGGGTATGATCGAATTTCTCATAGCGTTGGTGCAGGATATGATCCTCGCGGCAATTCCTGCGGTCGGATTTGCGATGGTATTCAACGTTCCGGTTCGAGCGTTACGCTGGTGTGCGCTGCTTGGCGCGATTGGTCATGGTTCACGAATGATCTTAATGACTACCGGGCTGAATATTGAGTGGTCAACCTTTATGGCCTCTATGCTGGTCGGCACCATTGGAATTCAATGGTCGCGCTGGTATCTGGCGCATCCAAAAGTCTTTACCGTGGCGGCCGTTATCCCTATGTTCCCTGGCATCTCTGCTTATACAGCAATGATTTCAGCTGTAAAAATCAGTCAGTTAGGTTACAGCGAGCCGTTGATGATTACCCTGTTAACCAACTTTCTTACGGCGTCATCAATTGTTGGAGCATTATCCATCGGCCTTTCCATTCCTGGATTATGGTTGTACCGCAAGCGCCCTCGCGTATAAAATTGCCTCGCTTAAAGCACACGGATGAGAGACAGCCTCCTTTCATCCGTGTGTTACTATAAAAGTAATCTCCCTTCTCGTTCATCGTTCCATATTGAGAAACAGTATGTCTTCCAGAGTTTTGACCCCGGACGTCGTTGGTATTGACGCCCTGGTACACGATCACCAGACCGTTCTGGCAAAAGCTGAAGGCGGAATGGTTGCCGTATTTGCTAACAACGCTCCGGCGTTTTATGCCATCACGCCCGCGCGTCTTGCTGAACTGCTGGCGCTGGAAGAAAAGCTGGCACGTCCGGGAAGCGATGTCGCTCTGGACGATCAACTCTATCAGGAACCGCAAACTGCCCCCGTTGCCGTACCGATGGGGAAATTTGCCATGTACCCAGACTGGCGACCCGATGCCGACTTTACTCGCCAGGCCGCGTTGTGGGGCGTGGCACTAAGAGAGCCAGCTACCGCCGAAGAACTGGCCTCATTCATTGCCTACTGGCAGGCGGAAGGTAAAGTCTTTCACCATGTACAGTGGCAGCAAAAACTGGCGCGCAGTCTGCAAATTGGTCGCGCCAGCAACGGCGGCCTGGCCAAACGAGATGTGAACACGGTCAGCGAACCTGACAGCCAAATTCCACCAGGATTCAGAGGGTAACGATGAAAAACGTTGGCGACCTGATGCAACGCCTGCAAAAAATGATGCCTGCCCATATCAAACCCGCCTTCAAAACGGGTGAAGAACTTCTGGCGTGGCAGAAAGAACAAGGGGTGCTCCGCTCCGCCGCTCTGGAGCGCGAGAATCGGGCGATGAAAATGCAGCGCACCTTTAACCGCTCCGGCATTCGTCCGCTGCATCAGAACTGTTCCTTTGAGAACTATCGTGTTGAATGCGAAGGGCAGATGAATGCGTTGAGCAAAGCGCGTCAATATGTCGAAGAGTTCGACGGCAACATCGCCAGCTTTATCTTTTCTGGCAAGCCGGGCACCGGTAAAAACCATCTGGCGGCGGCAATCTGCAACGAACTACTGCTGCGCGGCAAATCGGTATTGATTATTACTGTTGCCGATATTATGTCGGCGATGAAAGATACCTTCAAAAATAGCGGTGCCAGTGAAGAACAACTGCTCAACGATCTGAGCAACGTTGATCTACTGGTGATCGACGAGATCGGTGTGCAGACCGAATCTAAATACGAAAAAGTGATCATCAATCAGATCGTCGATCGTCGCTCTTCTTCCAAGCGACCAACCGGAATGCTAACAAACAGCAATGTGGAGGAAATGACGAAGTTGCTGGGCGAGCGTGTTATGGATCGTATGCGCCTGGGTAACAGTCTGTGGGTGATCTTCAACTGGGACAGTTATCGTAGCCGGGTAACGGGTAAAGAGTATTAATCCCCATTCCCGGCGTTATACTGCGACAAAATTCCACCTTGAGTAATGATGATGAAAACTGTTAAACACCTTCTGTGCTGTGCAATTACCGCCAGCGCATTAATTTCCGCCGGGGTGAATGCCGCTTCCTGGAAAGATGCGCTCTCCAGCGCCGCCAGCGAGTTAGGCAATCAAAACACCACACAGGAAGGCGGCTGGTCGCTCGCTTCATTAACTAACCTGCTTAGTAGCGGCAACCAGGCATTAAGCGCAGATAACATGAACAATGCCGCAGGCATTCTGCAATACTGCGCGAAGCAAAAGCTGGCTTCGGTGACCGATGCGGAAAACATCAAAAACCAGGTACTGGAGAAACTGGGTCTGAACAGCGAAGAGCAGAAAGAAGACACCAACTATCTGGACGGCATTCAGGGTTTGCTGAAAACCAAAGATGGCCAGCAGCTTAATCTGGATAACATCGGTACGACTCCGCTGGCGGAGAAAGTGAAAACCAAAGCCTGCGATCTGGTATTAAAGCAAGGTCTGAACTTTATCTCTTGATCCGCATAACGCCGCGTTTTAGCTGTTAATCGGCTGGCGCGGCAATCCCCTTCTCTTTTTCCCACTTCTGACGCTTTCATCCCCTGCTATGCGGGAAACAACCTCGATCAAAAAAGTCTGTTTATAAACTAATTCCTAACAACATCGCATTTTTTTGACACTAGAATTGCAGCAATATGGCAGCGCCATTACATTGTGTTTCTCAAAAAATCTTAAACATCGGCTACACAGCCTGGTTTAGTGAGGATCGCCCGTTGTCAGAACTACTCTCATTTGCCTTGTTTCTCGCCTCTGTGCTGATCTACGCATGGAAAGCGGGACGTAACACCTGGTGGTTTGCCGCCACGTTAACGGTGTTAGGGTTATTTGTCGTTTTAAATATTACCCTGTTTGCCAGCGACTATTTTACTGGCGATGGTATTAACGACGCGGTTCTCTATACCTTAACCAACAGCCTGACCGGTGCAGGCGTCAGCAAATATATCCTGCCAGGTATTGGCATTGCACTGGCACTGGCTGTCGTTTTCGGTGCACTGGGCTGGATCCTGCGCCGCCGACGTCATCATCCGCACCATTTTGGTTACAGCCTTTTGGCGCTCTTGCTGGCACTGGGTTCTGTCGATGCCAGCCCGGCGTTTCGTCAGATAACAGAACTGGTGAAATCCCAGTCGCGCGACGGCGATCCGGACTTTGCGGCTTATTATAAAGAACCGTCGAAAACCATTCCTGACCCGAAACTCAACCTGGTTTATATCTACGGAGAAAGCCTCGAACGCACCTATTTTGACAACGATGCTTTCCCGGATCTCACGCCTGAACTGGGCGCGCTGAAAAATGAAAGTCTGGATTTCAGCCACACGCAGCAGCTGCCGGGAACGGACTACACGATTGCGGGCATGGTGGCTTCCCAGTGTGGTATTCCGCTTTTTGCTCCATTTGAAGGCAACGCTTCTGCATCTGTTTCCAGCTTCTTCCCGCAGAACATCTGTCTGGGCGATATCCTGAAAAACTCGGGTTATCAGAACTATTTCGTTCAGGGCGCTAATCTGCGTTTTGCCGGTAAAGATGTGTTCCTGAAATCACACGGCTTCGACCATTTGTACGGCTCGGAAGAGCTGAAAAGCGTGGTCGCAGACCCGCATTATCGCAACGACTGGGGATTCTACGACGATACCGTGCTGGATGAAGCATGGAAAAAGTTTGAAGAGCTTTCCCGCTCTGGTCAGCGGTTCTCACTGTTTACCCTGACGGTCGATACCCATCACCCGGATGGTTTTATCTCTCGTACCTGTAATCGCAAAAAATATGATTTTGACGGTAAACCGAACCAGTCATTCAGTGCGGTAAGTTGTAGCCAGGAGAACATCGCGACGTTTATCAACAAAATCAAAGCGTCACCGTGGTTTAAAGATACCGTCATCGTCGTCTCTTCTGACCATTTAGCGATGAATAACACGGCGTGGAAATACCTCAATAAGCAGGATCGCAATAACCTGTTTTTTGTCATCCGTGGCGACAAACCGCAGCAAGAGACGCTGGCAGTGAAGCGCAACACGATGGATAACGGCGCTACGGTACTGGATATCCTTGGTGGTGATAATTTTATCGGCCTCGGACGCAGTAGCCTTTCTGCTCAGTCAATGTCAGAAGTGTTCCTCAACATGAAAGAGAAAGTACTGGCGTGGAAGCCGGATATCATTCGTCTGTGGAAATTCCCCACCGAGATAAAAGAATTTACCATCAATCAGAATAAAAACATGATCGCCTTCTCAGGTAGTCATTTCCGTTTGCCGCTGCTGCTGCGGGTTTCAGACAAACGAGTGGAACCGCTGCCAGAAAGTGAATACTCCGCACCACTGCGTTTCCAACTGGCCGATTTCGCCCCACGTGATAATTTCATCTGGGTTGACCGCTGCTACAAAATGGGGCAGTTGTGGGCGCCGGAACTGGCGCTTTCTACCGACTGGTGTGTTTCACAGGGGCAACTTGGCGGGCAACAAACAGTGCAGCATGTCGATAAGCCAGAATGGAAAGGTAAAACGGCATTTAAGGACACGGTCATCGACATGGAACGCTACAAAGGCAATGTCGATACACTGAAGATTGTCGATAACGATATTCGCTACAAAGCAGACAGTTTCATCTTTAACGTCGCGGGTGCGCCGGAAGAGGTGAAACAGTTTAGCGGGATTTCCCGTCCGGAGTCGTGGGGACGCTGGTCTAACGCACAGCTTGGTGATGAAGTGAAAATCGAGTACAAGCATCCGCTGCCGAAGAAATTTGATCTGGTGATTACCGCCAAAGCCTACGGTAATAACGCCAGCCGCCCCATTCCGGTACGCGTTGGCAATGAAGAACAAACCATCGTGCTGGGCAACGAAGTAACCACCACTACGCTGCATTTCGAGAACCCAACCGATGCCGACACCCTGGTGATTGTGCCGCCGGAACCCGTCGCAACCAACGAAGGGAATATTCTCGGTCACTCGCCGCGTAAACTCGGTATCGGGATGGTGGAAATTAAAGTGGTGGCGCGTGAAGGGTAAACACTGACGGATTTACAGGTCGGATAAGACGCGTAAACGTCTTATCCGACCAACAAAACATTATTGATAAATAAAAATAGTGTCCAACACTGCATAGCCACTTTACCAGTCACTCATTATCAGAAAGTAACCACGCCCTTAATCAACTCACGATTGTTAATCACATCGCGCTCATAGGTTTCTGCCAGCGTGGCGAACGGATAGCGATGGGTTAACATCATGTCGGCAGTGATCTTCCCTTCAGCCATCAGCCGCCAGACTTTCGCAAAATCTTCCGGCGTAGCGTTACGGCTACCCATTATTGTGGTCTCTTTTTTGTGGAATTCTGGATCAGAGATTTGCAAATCGCCTTTAAACAGGCCGACAAAGACTACCGTGCCACCGTGGCGAATCAGATTAACAGTGTTATTCATCGCATGTTGATTACCTGTCGCGTCGATCACTTTCTGCGCCAGAGAGCCACCAAATTGCGCGCGCAGTTGGTCATCAAAATCTTCTGCTGCCGGATCAAGCACGGGTAGCTCCAGATGCCTTATCACATGCTCACGCCGCGCCGGACTGGTATCGACCACCACCACCTGTGCGCCATCAACTTTAGCAATTGCCGCCGCGCCAAGACCGATTGGCCCCGCCCCAACCACCAGCACTTGCTCGCCAGGCGCAACTGCCGCGCGGCGCACCGCATGAGCACTAATGGCGAAGGGTTCAATCAACGCTGCCGCCTGTGGGTCGATGCCGTCTGCGGGCAAAATATTCGCCTCTGGCACGCTTAAATACTCACTAAAACCGCCATCCTGATGCACCCCTATGACCGAAATGCTTTCACAGCAGTTGGTGCGACCACTTTTACACGCCGGGCATTTCTGACAGGCGATATAAGGGATCACTGCAACTTGCTGGCCATTTTTGAGATCAGCAATATCTTTACCTAATTCAACAATCTCTCCACATATTTCATGGCCTAACACGCGTGGATAACTAAAAAATGGTTGATTTCCACCCCAGGCATGAATATCAGTACCACAAATTCCGACAGACTTAATCTTTATCAATACTTCATCGCCACCGGGAATTGGCATTTCATATTGTTTCCAGACTAATTCTTTCGGTTTCTGGCAAATTAATGTATTTATCTTAGGCATAATTCTGCTCTCCATTTTTTGTTGTCTTAGATATCAATGAAAATGAAAAATGCCAGTGAAATAGAAAATCTATTTTGTGAAAATACACGCATAAAAATGTTTTAAATCGGGTTTTAATAGCGCGACAAGGAGAAAAATATGAGTCGCTCACAAAATTTACGCCATAATGTGGTTAACCAGTTTATTGATGAGATGGTATGTGGTCATATCCCTTCCCCACTCCCATCGCAAAGCTCACTAGCGGAAATGTACAACGTCAGTCGCACCACGGTGCGTCATGTTCTCAGCCACTTACGCGAATGCGGTGTCCTGACGCAGGTCGGGAATGACCACGTCATCACGCGTAAACCTGATCACAACGATGGTTTTGCCTGTCCCGCAGCTTCGATAAGCGAGCAAGACAAAGTATTTGAGCAGTTTTTTTTCACGATGATAAATCAGCGTCAGTTATTGCCTGGTGAAACTTTTTCGGAGCTACAACTGGCGCGAGCGGCAGGTGTCAGCTCGATTACGGCAAGAAAATATCTTTTAAAATTATGGTGCTATAACCTCACCCAAAGCGAAAAACGCGGTCAGTGGAGGATAAAGCATTTCGATCAATCCTACGCCGAGCAGCTTTTTGAACTGCGCGAAATGTTGGAAACGCGCTCAATCCAGCGTTTTCTCACTCTGCCTGATAATGATCCGCGCTGGTTTCAGGTGAAAACCATGCTCGAACGCCACCGAATGCTGCGTAACAACATCGGCAGTAATTTTCACACGTTCTCGCAACTGGACAGAGAGTTCCATTCCTTATTGCTTTCAGCCACTGACAATATCTTTTTCAATCAATCCATTGATATTATCTCCGTCATCTTTCATTTCCACTATCAATGGGACGAAAACGATCGCCGGCAGCGCAATATCATAGCCATAGATGAGCATATGACTATTCTCAGTGCTTTGGTTTGCCGCAGCTATGTGGATGCAACGCTTGCACTACGTAACCATTTGAATTCAGCTAAACAAGCGATGATTCGTTCCATCAAGAAGAACAAGCGGTACGTTTATTAAATACAGATTAAAAACAGCAAACTATTAGTTTGTGCACGGTTTTATCAAAATATAAACACCCGAAATTTCCGGCTTACCTATGCTCGCAACCAGTCGACTATAAATGTTTTCTTGTGAGCGGTAGTGAAATCCTAAAGATTTCATCTGCCATTAATATTAACCCTGCGCAATACATAATTACGCAAATAATTAATATATTATAGATACAGGAGTTCGGCGTGGAAAAAGAAAATATTACCCTCGATCCGCAGTCTTCCTTTCGCTCATCGTCGTCGGTAGATATCCCCGTGCCACCAAATGGATTAATTCAACGCAGTCCCCGAATTAAACACATTCAAACCACCGCCATGGTGTTATTATTTATTGCTGCGGTAATAAATTTTCTCGATCGCAGTTCGCTGTCGGTAGCGAATGTAACTATTCGTGGAGAGCTGGGGTTAAACGCCACCGAGATGGGCGCTTTACTCTCCGTGTTCTCGCTCTCTTACGGGATTGCGCAATTGCCCGCAGGCGCACTGCTGGATCGCAAAGGTTCACGTCTGATGTTGGGACTAGGGATGCTAGTCTGGTCGCTGTTCCAGGCAATGTCTGGCATGGTACACAGCTTTACGCAGTTCGTGCTGGTACGTATTGGTATGGGGATCGGTGAGGCTCCCATGAACCCGTGCGGTGTTAAAGTGATTAACGACTGGTTCAACATCAAAGAACGTGGACGCCCGATGGGCTTTTTTAACGCAGCCGCCATCATTGGTGTTGCCATAAGCCCGCCGATTCTGGCGGCGATAATGCTGGCCATCGGCTGGCGTGGGATGTTTATAACCATCGGCTCACTGGGTATTTTTCTCGCCATCGCCTGGTTTATGCTCTATCGCAACCGCGAGCAGGTAGTGCTGACCGGCGTTGAACAAACCTATCTCAACGCCGGTAGTGTCAATACCCGCCGCGACCCACTCACTTTTGCCGAATGGCGCAGCCTGTTTCGTAACCGCACAATGTGGGGAATGATGCTCGGTTTCAGTGGTATCAACTATGCGGCATGGCTGTACATTGCCTGGTTGCCGGGTTACCTGCAAACAGCCTATCACCTGGATTTAAAAAGCACGGGCTTGATGGCGGCAATACCTTTCCTGTTCGGTGGGATCGGGATGCTACTCAACGGATATGTGACCGACTGGCTGGTCAAAGGAGGGATGAAGCCGATTAAGAACCGTAAGCTCTGTATTATTACCGGGATGTTCAGTTCAGCCGCCTTTACTCTGGTAGTACCACAAGCGACAACCCCCATGAGCGCGGTTCTGCTGATTGGCATGGCGTTGTTCTGCCTTCACTTTGCCAGTACATCCTGCTGGGGACTGGTTCACGTAGCGGTAGCTTCTCGCATGACTGCATCAGTGGGCAGTATCCAGAACTTTGCCAGCTTCATCTGCGCCTCATTAGCACCGATTATTACCGGTTTTATTGTCGATACCACTCACTCATTCCGTCTGGCGCTGCTCATCTGCGGTTGCGTCACCGCAGCAGGCGCGCTGGCGTACATCTTCATGGTACATCAACCCATTAGCGATCCGCATAAAGAGTAATCTCCCCTTGCCCGATAAGTCATCGCTTATCGGGCATTTTTTGTGGCAATTAAAACGTTTCCCAGTTATCCCCGCTATCAGCCACTACCGCTTTACGCGACACCACCGGTGCCACCGTTTTTACCGCCAACGCTTCGCGCTGACGCTGTTGCTCTTGCTGAATACGAAATACAGCCACAGCTTCAGTCAGGCGGCTGGCCTGCTCTTCCAGCGCGGCAGCAGCAGCGGCTGACTCTTCCACCAGCGCAGCGTTCTGTTGCGTTACCCGGTCCATCTCAACAACCGCTAAACCAACCTGATCGATACCGCGACTCTGCTCATCTGAAGCGGAGGCAATTTCGCCCATGATATCGGTCACGCGGGTCACGGCGCTGACAATCTCCGCCATAGTTTCCCCGGCGCTTTCGACGAGTGTCGATCCGACATCCACTTTGCCAACCGAATCTTCAATCAGACTTTTAATTTCACGCGCCGCCTGGGCACTACGCTGAGCCAGATTACGCACTTCTCCCGCAACTACCGCAAAACCACGCCCTTGCTCACCCGCACGCGCTGCTTCGACCGCCGCATTCAAGGCCAGAATATTCGTCTGGAAAGCAATGCCGTCGATGACGCTGATAATATCGGCGATTTTCTGCGAACTGGTAGAGATATCGCGCATGGTTTGTACCACGCTATCGACCACATTACCGCCACGTTGTGCCGTTTCGGAAGCACTTAACGCCAGATGGCTTGCCTGTCGCGCGTTCTCGGCATTCTGTTTCACTGTCGCAGTCAATTGCTCCATGCTGGCTGCCGTCTCTTCTAACGAAGCGGCTTGTTGCTCAGTGCGTGAAGAGAGATCGTTATTACCGGTAGCGATTTCGCTGGCTCCGCTATAGATGGCATTAGCACCATTACGCACATCACCCACGGTACGTACCAGTTCACTTTGCATATGGCGCAAACTCTCTGCCAGTTGCCCCACTTCATTAGAGCCGTCTACCTCGATCGGTTTCACCAGATCGCCGCCAGCAATATGACGAATGTTGTCGATCAGGCGATTCATCGGCGCTACCAGCGACGTTTTAATACCAAACCAGACGACGAAGATGACCGCCAGTACGACGATCAGCACACCCGCCAGCACCCACATTGCCTGGTTAAAGGCAGCATTATTATCGGTGACGGCGATGTCATAGAGACGATCGTTTTGCTGCATGTACGCCATATACTGCTTCTCGAAACCGTCCTGATATCCCTGAGTAGGTTGGTCAAAAAACTCGTTGATTTTGCCCGCCCCTAACAACTGGATCAGCTCCGCCAGTGCATTGTGATAGATATCGTAATTACGTTTGATCTCCGTAGCAGCCGCTGTGCTCTGATGCAAGTCACGCGGTAATGCTTCGTAATCTGCCCAGTTTTTTTCCGCTTGTTTCAGCGAAATAGTGGCACTCTGCATCAGCTCGGCGACGGTCGAACCGCTGCCAATATTGTTCTGATCCATCATGTAGCGGATACCCGCACGGTTGAGGGTGTTACGCGTCTGCAACAACGCAACCCAACTGCCATTTAGCGTAGATTGCTGCTGGCGAATGGTTTGTAAGACGGAGAGATTTTCTTTGTCCTTTTTTAAAGCGTTAAAGAACAGGCTGCCTGATGTCAGTTGCAAAAGGCCGAAAACGGCCAAAACCAGCAGTAAGCTGGTCACGATCCTGATACGTTTTAACATGGTTTCTCTTTTCCTGTTGACCGATAGCAGGATTTTCGGCCTGGAATGAGAAAACTTTATAGGTAGCGACCTGAAACTGGTTAAATTTACCTCACTTTTTTATTTTTGTTCAAAAATACAATAACCACTCATTGATACATTTTTCTTTCTTATTTTTTTCACACTAACTGTATCTATTTTGAACGAAATATGTTCTATATGTAAATTTTTAAGAAAGGACATCTGAAATGTTAAACCGTGACTTCGATCATCTCTCAACGCTATTACATCTCTTTTTTGAACGTGAGGATATTTGTCAAAAACTTAATATTATTGACCAAAACAATATCACTGGTTGGGAAGTGTGGCTTCAGGTTGAATTTGCCAATATGCTCTGCTCAACAGGCCATGAATGGTGGCGAGAACAAACACTTTGCTGTGATAAGCGCAGAAATCCCGTGCGCCCCACACTACGCACAGATTTCTTATTACGTAAAAAAGGCTGGACGCAAGATAGCTATATCGCACTTGAAATAAAACAAAACAGAGACGCGACTAGTTGTGTTAAAAATATGATCGCAGACTTAGAGAAAAGTGCCAAAATTAAACGTTCTGAACTTGATTTGCGTAGTTTCTGAACCCTGGGCATCACCCCCACGATAGACAAGGAAAGACTGGATCATCTCATCGATAGTTATTTAGATGAGAAATTTTACCTTACTAAATCTCGTAAAAAACACGTTTTACTTAAAGAAATAAATAATACACCATATTGCTATATTGTTATTTAATATTTATAGCGTGAATATAATTTTTATATGAGTAACACAACCGAGGGCTAAAAATCGCTTCGGTTGTGATCAATATCACATAAATAGCCTTCATAAACCTCGCCCAATACCGCTCAACTGCAAAACTGACCGCTTACGTCCCTAATATAACCACTCAGTTATTTACCTTACTTTACGCGCGCGTAACTCTGGCAACATCACTGCAGGATAGCGGTCAATTTACCTCCTCAAACGCAACGCAAACCTAGAACGGCTTCGGCCTATGATTAACAAATTACTCTATGGATTTCGGTTTGCAGGAAGGCAGCAAGTGAGTGAATCCCCGGGAGCTTACAAAAGTAAGTGACTGGGGGAGCGAATGTAGCTGCCGCATCAGTAAGCCAAAAGACGACGAGTAAAATGCCAGGTTTTACTATGGATACGAAAAAACTATTCAAGCACATACCCTGGGTGATTCTTGGAATCATCGGTGCATTCTGCCTCGCGGTAGTTGCATTACGTCGGGGGGAGCACGTCAGTGCCCTGTGGATCGTGGTCGCCTCTGTGTCGGTGTATCTGGTGGCGTATCGCTACTACAGTCTGTACATCGCCCAGAAGGTGATGAAACTCGACCCCACGCGCGCGACGCCTGCGGTTATTAACAACGACGGTCTGAACTATGTTCCGACCAACCGTTACGTGTTGTTTGGTCACCACTTCGCCGCTATCGCCGGTGCCGGTCCGCTGGTTGGTCCGGTGCTCGCCGCGCAGATGGGCTACCTGCCTGGCACGCTGTGGCTGCTGGCGGGGGTAGTGCTGGCCGGTGCGGTACAGGACTTTATGGTGCTGTTTATCTCCTCTCGCCGTAACGGCGCATCTCTCGGTGAGATGATCAAAGAAGAGATGGGACCAGTACCGGGGACTATCGCGCTGTTTGGCTGTTTCTTAATCATGATCATCATCCTTGCCGTCCTGGCGCTGATTGTGGTTAAAGCCCTGGCCGAAAGTCCGTGGGGTGTCTTCACCGTTTGCTCAACCGTACCGATTGCGCTGTTTATGGGTATCTACATGCGCTTTATCCGTCCGGGGCGTGTGGGTGAAGTCTCTGTCATTGGTATCGTACTGCTGGTTGCCTCTATCTACTTCGGTGGCGTGATTGCTCACGATCCGTACTGGGGTCCGGCACTGACCTTTAAAGACACCACCATTACCTTCGCGCTGATTGGCTATGCGTTTGTTTCCGCACTGCTGCCAGTGTGGCTGATCCTCGCACCGCGCGACTATCTGGCAACCTTCCTGAAAATCGGCGTTATCGTCGGCCTGGCGCTGGGTATCGTGGTACTGAACCCGGAACTGAAAATGCCTGCGATGACCCAGTACATTGACGGTACTGGCCCGCTGTGGAAAGGCGCTCTGTTCCCGTTCCTGTTCATCACCATCGCCTGTGGTGCGGTATCTGGCTTCCATGCGCTGATCTCTTCCGGTACGACGCCGAAACTGCTGGCTAACGAAACCGACGCGCGTTTCATTGGCTACGGCGCAATGCTGATGGAGTCCTTCGTGGCGATTATGGCGCTGGTTGCTGCGTCCATCATCGAACCGGGTCTTTACTTCGCGATGAACACCCCACCTGCGGGTCTCGGCATCACCATGCCTAACCTGCATGAAATGGGTGGCGAGAACGCGCCGATCATCATGGCGCAGCTGAAAGACGTTACCGCACACGCGGCAGCAACCGTCAGCTCCTGGGGCTTCGTGATTTCGCCAGAGCAGATCCTGCAAACCGCGAAAGACATTGGTGAGCCTTCTGTCCTGAACCGTGCCGGTGGTGCGCCGACGCTGGCGGTAGGTATCGCACACGTGTTCCACAAAGTGCTGCCGATGGCTGACATGGGCTTCTGGTATCACTTCGGTATTCTGTTTGAAGCACTGTTCATCCTGACCGCACTGGATGCCGGTACGCGTTCTGGCCGCTTTATGCTGCAAGACCTGCTGGGTAACTTCATCCCGTTCCTGAAAAAAACCGACTCTCTGGTTGCCGGTATCATCGGTACGGCGGGCTGTGTGGGTCTGTGGGGCTACCTGCTGTATCAGGGCGTGGTCGATCCGCTGGGCGGCGTTAAGAGCCTGTGGCCGCTGTTCGGTATCTCCAACCAGATGCTGGCAGCCGTGGCGCTGGTACTGGGCACCGTTGTGCTGATTAAGATGAAGCGCACTCAATACATCTGGGTAACTGTTGTTCCGGCGGTATGGCTGCTTATCTGCACCACCTGGGCGCTGGGTCTGAAACTGTTCAGCACCAACCCGCAGATGGAAGGCTTCTTCTACATGGCAAGCCAGTACAAAGAGAAGATTGCTAACGGTACTGACCTGACGGCGCAGCAGATTGCCAACATGAACCACATCGTTGTGAACAACTACACCAACGCGGGCCTGAGTATTCTGTTCCTGATTGTGGTGTACAGCATCATCTTCTACGGTTTCAAAACCTGGCTGAAGGTGCGTAACAGCGACAAACGTACTGACAAAGAAACGCCGTACGTTCCAATCCCGGAAGGCGGCGTGAAGATCTCTTCGCACCACTAACCGTGTTTAGCCCCGCTTCGGCGGGGCTTTGTTCTTATCAGAGTGAACTATGTTTGGTAACTTAGGACAGGCAAAAAAATATCTCGGCCAGGCGGCGAAGATGTTGATTGGCATTCCAGACTACGACAACTACGTCGAGCATATGAAGACCAACCATCCCGACAAGCCGTACATGAGCTACGAAGAATTCTTCCGCGAACGCCAGAACGCGCGCTACGGCGGCGATGGTAAAGGCGGTATGCGCTGTTGTTAATGGAGAGAGCATGAACCCGATTGCAGTTACCCTACTCACCGGTTTTTTAGGCGCGGGCAAAACCACCCTGCTGCGCCATATTCTTAACGAACAACACGGCTACAAGATTGCCGTGATTGAAAACGAATTCGGCGAAGTCTCCGTTGACGATCAATTAATTGGCGACCGCGCCACGCAGATCAAAACGCTGACCAACGGCTGCATCTGCTGTTCACGCTCCAACGAGCTGGAAGACGCGCTACTCGACCTGCTGGATAATCTCGACAAGGGCAATATTCAGTTCGACCGTCTGGTGATTGAATGCACCGGCATGGCCGATCCCGGCCCGATTATTCAGACCTTTTTCTCCCATGAGATTTTATGCCAGCGTTACCTGCTGGACGGCGTGATTGCGCTGGTGGATGCTGTACATGCCGATGAGCAGATGAACCAGTTCACCATCGCCCAGTCACAAGTGGGCTACGCCGACCGTATTCTGCTGACCAAAACCGACGTCGCAGGCGAAGCAGAGAAACTGCGTGAACGCCTGGCGCGCATCAACGCCCGTGCACCGGTCTACACCGTTACCCACGGCGATATCGACCTGGGGCTGCTGTTCAACACCAACGGTTTTATGCTGGAAGAGAACGTCGTCAGCGCCAAACCGCGTTTCCACTTTATCGCGGACAAACAAAACGATATTTCGTCGATTGTGGTGGAACTGGATTACCCGGTAGATATCAGCGAAGTTTCCCGCGTTATGGAAAACCTGCTGCTGGAGTCGGCGGATAAACTGCTGCGTTACAAAGGGATGCTGTGGATTGACGGTGAACCTAACCGCCTGCTGTTCCAGGGCGTCCAGCGCCTCTACAGCGCCGACTGGGACCGCCCGTGGGGCGATGAAAAACCGCATAGCACAATGGTGTTTATCGGGATTCAGCTGCCGGAGGAAGAGATTCGAGCAGCGTTTGCGGGGTTGAGGAAGTAGGGTTTATGGGCCGGATAAGGCGCAGCCGCATCCGGCGTCTACTCAGAGCTGATAGCACTCCACCAAAAACGCCATCATCTCCGTCGCGTCTTTGCTGTGATAAAAGCGTACCATTTTGCTGTTAAATTCCAGGGCTTTAGCTGCTGGTATACTGATTGGATTATAGCCGTGCATCATTAACCAGCCATTCATCATATGGCGGCTGGTGCGCTTGTTACCGTCGAAGAAAAACTGATAGTAGGCACCGAAAAGGAACATCGCCAGCGCGCCTTCAAACGGGGGAAGCATTTTAATATGCGCGAAACCCTCAGCAAAAATGCGGTTCAGCTCTGGTGCACCCGCTTCGGTAGCAGGAGGAAAATGGGTGCCCAACTCGCCGAGGTGAACGCGCGCATTGTAATGCAACTCTTCACCTTCGCCGCGAAAAATGCCCCACTCCGGCGCCTCATTGCGGGCAATAATGCCGTGCAATAACGTGAACGTTTTTTTATCGAGATCAAAACGGCCTGACTGCACCAGCTCGATCAACTTTTTCGCGCTGTCCGCCAGGTTTAGCACCTGCTCAGTATCACTGACCTTGTGCCCGCCAACGGTGACGCCATCGAGCAGCGTTTTAACTTCAACAAAGGTATAAGGGTTATTTTCCAGTTGCGCGGCATCCCAGACAAAACCCGCCATATGCGTTTTGAAGGTAAACAATGCCGCGCGCGTACCGACAATTTGCATCGCCGGGATGGCATTTGCATTCCAGCTCAGGTCCAGTAGTTTGGTTGTCATTAGAGGATCCTTGATTGCATGGTTCACTGTTTTTTACTCAAAATAATCCAGCTTCAGCACCTTCAAAAAACGTAAAGAAACACCGGCCAGAAAAACGAGTCGTTATTGCGACTACTATAGCACTACCAAAATAGACGAACACGTTAGAAATGAGTCAGTTGCTGTGACTCCGGTCATTGCCCGGAAAGGTACAGAAAGCTAAGATAAGATGTTATGGGCCTTAAATATTTGGACAGGCCCACACAGCAATGGATTAATAACAATGATGAATAAATCCAATTTTGAATTCCTGAAGGGCGTCAACGACTTCACTTATGCCATCGCCTGTGCGGCGGAAAATAACTACCCGGATGATCCCAACACGACGCTGATTAAAATGCGTATGTTTGGCGAAGCCACAGCGAAACATCTTGGTCTGTTACTCAACATCCCCCCTTGTGAGAATCAACACGATCTCCTGCGCGAACTCGGCAAAATCGCCTTCATTGATGACAACATCCTCTCTGTATTCCACAAATTACGCCGCATTGGTAACCAGGCAGTGCACGAATATCATAACGATCTCGACGATGCCCAGATGTGCCTGCGGCTCGGCTTCCGTCTGGCTGTCTGGTACTACCGTCTGGTCACCAAAGATTATGACTTCCCGGTGCCGGTGTTTGTGTTGCCGGAACGTGGTGAAAACCTCTATCACCAGGAAGTGCTGACGCTAAAACAACAGCTTGAACAGCAGGTGCGAGAAAAAGCGCAGACTCAGGCAGAAGTCGAAGCGCAACAGCAGAAGCTGGTTGCCCTGAACGGCTATATCGCCATTCTGGAAGGCAAACAGCAGGAAACCGAAGCGCAAACCCAGGCTCGCCTTGCGGCGCTGGAAGCACAGCTTGCCGAGAAGAACGCGGAACTGGCCAAACAGACCGAACAGGAACGTAAGGCTTACCACAAAGAAATTACCGATCAGGCCATCAAGCGCACACTCAACCTTAGCGAAGAAGAGAGTCGCTTCCTGATTGACGCGCAACTGCGTAAAGCAGGCTGGCAGGCCGATAGCAAAACCCTGCGCTTCTCCAAAGGCGCGCGCCCGGAACCCGGCGTCAATAAAGCCATTGCCGAATGGCCGACCGGGATAGATGAAACGGGTAAACAGGGCTTTGCGGATTATGTGTTGTTTGTCGGCCTCAAACCCATCGCAGTGGTAGAGGCGAAACGTAACAATATCGACGTTCCCGCCAAGCTCAATGAGTCGTATCGCTACAGTAAATGTTTCGATAATGGCTTCCTTCGGGAAACCTTGCTTGAGCATTACTCACCGGATGAAGTGCATGAAGCGGTGCCGGAGTATGAAACCAGCTGGCAGGACACCAGCGGCCAACAACGGTTTAAAATCCCCTTCTGCTACTCGACTAACGGGCGCGAATACCGCGCAGCGATGAAGACTAAAAGTGGCATCTGGTATCGCGACGTGCGTGATACCCGCAATATGTCGAAAGCCTTACCCGAGTGGCATCGCCCGGAAGAGCTGCTGGAAATGCTCGGCAGCGAACCGCAAAAACAGAATCAGTGGTTTGCCGATAACCCTGGCATGAGCGAGCTGGGCCTGCGTTATTATCAGGAAGATGCCGTCCGCGCGGTAGAAAAGGCAATCGTCAAGGGTCAACAAGAGATCCTGCTGGCGATGGCGACGGGTACTGGTAAAACTCGTACGGCAATCGCCATGATGTTCCGCCTGATCCAGTCCCAGCGTTTTAAACGCATTCTCTTCCTTGTCGATCGCCGTTCTCTTGGCGAGCAGGCGCTGGGCGCGTTTGAAGATACGCGTATTAACGGCGACACCTTCAACAGCATTTTCGATATTAAAGGGCTGACGGATAAATTCCCGGAAGACAGCACCAAAATTCACGTTGCCACCGTACAGTCGCTGGTGAAACGCACCCTGCAATCAGATGAACCGATGCCGGTGGCCCGTTACGACTGTATCGTCGTCGATGAAGCACATCGCGGCTATATTCTCGATAAAGAGCAGACCGAAGGAGAGCTGCAGTTCCGCAGCCAGCTGGATTACGTTTCTGCCTATCGTCGCATTCTCGATCACTTCGATGCGGTAAAAATCGCCCTCACCGCCACCCCGGCGCTGCATACGGTGCAGATTTTCGGTGAGCCGGTTTACCGTTATACCTACCGTACCGCAGTTATCGACGGTTTTCTGATCGACCAGGATCCGCCGATTCAGATCATCACCCGCAACGCGCAGGAAGGAGTTTATCTCTCCAAAGGCGAACAGGTAGAGCGCATCAGCCCGCAGGGGGAAGTGATCAACGACACCCTGGAAGACGATCAGGATTTTGAGGTCGCCGACTTTAACCGTGGCCTGGTGATCCCGGCGTTTAACCGCGCCGTCTGTAACGAACTCACCAACTACCTTGACCCGACCGGGTCGCAAAAAACGCTGGTCTTCTGCGTCACCAATGCCCATGCCGATATGGTGGTGGAAGAGCTGCGTACCGCGTTCAAGAAAAAGTATCCGCAACTGGAGCACGACGCGATCATCAAGATCACTGGTGATGCCGATAAAGACGCGCGCAAAGTGCAGACCATGATCACCCGCTTCAATAAAGAGCGGCTGCCCAATATCGTGGTAACCGTCGACCTGCTGACAACCGGCGTCGATATTCCGTCGATCTGTAATATCGTGTTCCTGCGTAAAGTACGCAGCCGTATTCTGTACGAGCAGATGAAAGGCCGCGCCACGCGCTTATGCCCGGACGTGAATAAAACCAGCTTTAAGATTTTCGACTGTGTCGATATCTACACCACGCTGGAGAGCGTCGACACCATGCGTCCGGTGGTGGTGCGTCCGAAGGTGGAATTGCAAACGCTGGTCAACGAAATTACCGATTCAGAAACTTATAAAATCACCGAAGCGGACGGCCGCAGTTTTGCCGAGCACAGCCATGAACAACTGGTGGCGAAGCTCCAGCGCATCATCGGCCTGGCCACGTTTAATCGTGACCGCAGCGAAACGATAGATAAACAGGTACGTCGTCTGGATGAGCTATGCCAGGACGCGGCGGGGGTGAACTTTAACGGCTTCGCCTCGCGTCTGCGGGATAAAGGGCCGCACTGGAGCGCCGAAGTCTTTAACAAACTGCCTGGCTTTATCGCCCGTCTGGAAAAGCTGAAAACTGACATCAACAACCTGAATGATGCGCCGATCTTCCTCGATATCGACGATGAAGTGGTGAGCGTAAAATCGCTGTACGGTGATTACGACACGCCGCAGGATTTCCTCGAAGCCTTTGACTCGCTGGTGCAACGTTCCCCGAACGCACAGCCGGCATTGCAGGCGGTGATCAATCGCCCGCGCGATCTCACCCGTAAAGGGCTGGTCGAGCTACAGGAGTGGTTTGACCGCCAGCACTTTGAGGAATCTTCCCTGCGCAAAGCGTGGAAAGAGACGCGCAATGAAGATATCGCTGCCCGGCTGATTGGACATATTCGCCGCGCTGCGGTGGGCGATGCGCTGAAACCGTTTGAGGAACGAGTCGATCACGCGCTGACGCGCATTAAGGGCGAAAACGACTGGAGCAGCGAGCAATTAAGCTGGCTCGATCGTTTAGCGCAGGCGCTGAAAGAGAAAGTGGTGCTCGACGACGATGTCTTCAAAACCGGCAACTTCCACCGTCGCGGCGGGAAGGCGATGCTGCAAAGAACCTTTGACGATAATCTCGATACCTTGCTGGGCAAATTCAGCGATTACATCTGGGACGAGCTCGCCTGACACGGTATCATTCCCGGCAATTTCTTCTTCTGCGGCCCGATAAATTTGGGCCGCTGCTTAATTTACGGAACTCACAATGAACAATAACGATCTGGTCGCGAAGCTGTGGAAGCTGTGCGACAACCTGCGCGATGGCGGCGTTTCCTATCAAAACTACGTCAATGAACTCGCCTCACTGCTGTTTTTGAAAATGTGTAAAGAGACCGGGCAGGAAGCGGAGTACCTGCCGGAAGGCTACCGCTGGGATGACCTGAAATCCCGCATCGGCCAGGAGCAGTTGCAGTTCTACCGTAACCTGCTGGTACATCTGGGCGCCGACAATCAAAAGCTGGTGCAGGCGGTGTTCCAGAACGTCAACACCACCATTACCCAGCCGAAACAGTTGACCGAACTGGTCACAAATATGGATTCGCTGGACTGGTACAACGGTGCGCACGGTAAGTCGCGCGATGACTTCGGCGATATGTACGAAGGGCTGTTGCAGAAAAACGCCAACGAAACCAAGTCTGGCGCGGGCCAGTACTTCACCCCGCGTCCGCTGATTAAAACCATTATTCATCTGCTGAAACCGCAGCCGCGTGAAGTGGTGCAGGACCCGGCGGCAGGTACGGCGGGCTTTTTGATTGAAGCCGACCGCTACGTTAAGTCGCAGACTAACGATCTGGACGACCTTGATGGCGACACGCAGGATTTCCAGATCCACCGCGCGTTTATCGGCCTCGAACTGGTGCCCGGCACCCGTCGTCTGGCGCTGATGAACTGCCTGCTGCACGATATTGAAGGCAACCTCGACCACGGTGGCGCAATCCGTCTGGGCAACACTCTGGGTAGCGACGGAGAAAACCTGCCGAAGGCGCATATTGTCGCCACTAACCCGCCGTTTGGCAGCGCCGCAGGCACCAACATTACCCGCACCTTTGTTCACCCGACCAGCAATAAACAGTTGTGCTTTATGCAGCATATTATCGAAACGCTGCACCCCGGTGGTCGTGCGGCGGTGGTGGTGCCGGATAACGTGCTGTTTGAAGGCGGCAAAGGCACCGACATTCGTCGTGACCTGATGG
Organism: Escherichia sp. 93.0816; assembly: GCF_013368855.2. Lineage (NCBI taxonomy): Bacteria > Pseudomonadati > Pseudomonadota > Gammaproteobacteria > Enterobacterales > Enterobacteriaceae > Escherichia > Escherichia sp. 93.0816. The sequence goes on from NZ_JABWNC020000002.1 coordinate 288,500, forward strand.
ATAAGTGTCATCTGCACACCATTCTGCGTCTGCCGACCGGTATTTTTTACGCGCAGGGCGTGAAGACCAACGTGCTGTTCTTTACCAAAGGGACGGTGGCGAACCCGAATCAGGATAAGAACTGTACCGATGACGTGTGGGTGTACGACCTGCGTACCAATATGCCGAGCTTTGGTAAACGCACGCCGTTTACCGACGAGCATTTGCAGCCGTTTGAGGGCGTGTATGGCGAAGACCCGCACGGTTTAAGCCCGCGCACTGAAGGTGAATGGAGTTTTAACGCCGAAGAGACGGAAGTTGCCGACAGTGAAGAGAACAAAAACACCGACCAGCACCTAGCCACCAGCCGCTGGCGCAAGTTCAGCCGCGAGTGGATCCGTACCGCGAAATCCGATTCGCTGGATATCTCCTGGCTGAAAGATAAAGACAGCATCGACGCCGACAACCTGCCGGAGCCGGATGTATTAGCGGCAGAAGCGATGGGCGAACTGGTGCAGGCGCTGGGTGAACTGGATGCGCTGATGCGTGAACTGGGCGCGAGCGATGAGGCGGATGCACAGCGTCAGTTGCTGGAAGAAGCGTTTGGTGAGGTGAAGGAATGAGTGCGGGGAAATTGCCGGAGGGGTGGGTTGAGTGTGAATTATCCGCACTCGGTAACATAGTTACAGGGAAAACCCCCAGTACTAAAGAGCCTTCCAATTTTGGAGGCAATATTCCTTTCATTAAACCAGGCGATCTTGATCTCGGTGGCTATATCATGAATACCGCCGATACTCTGACGGAGAAAGGGTTATCTCTTGTACCCACTCTTCCTGCCAATTCAGTCGTTGTAACGTGTATTGGAAATTTAGGAAAAGTTGGCATTACCGCTAAAAAATCCGCATCTAATCAACAAATAAATGCATTAATCCCGACAGAAAAGCTAAATGTAAAATTTGTTTATTACCAAATTTTAACATTAAAACCATGGTTAGAGTCTCAATCAGCAGCTACTACGATTGCGATTGTGAACAAGAGCAAATTTTCTCAGGCACCATTTAAATTCCCGCCACTTGCCGAGCAAAAAATCATCGCTGAAAAACTCGATACGCTGCTGGCGCAGGTAGACAGCACCAAAGCACGTCTTGAGCAAATCCCACAAATCCTGAAACGTTTTCGTCAGGCGGTTCTATCTGATGCAGTGAGTGGAAAATTAACCGAAGAATGGCGAAAAAAAAATGGATTATCCCTACCCAAAATAATTACCATTGATGAAATTGTAGAAAGTTCTTTTTATGGGCCCCGATTTAGCAAAAACGATTATACGCTTGAATCTAATGGAATACCTACGATTCGTACTACCGATATGGAAAAAGGAAATATATTTATTACTCAGAGCACACCTCGCGTTCACGTACCAACCGATAAAATTGAACAATTCAAAGTACAAAAAAATGATTTGTTAATTACACGCACTGGTAGTATTGGTGTAATGGCTTTATTTACTGATGATTACCTTGCTATCCCTAGCGCTTACTTGATTAGATTTAGATTCATAAAAGAAGTTAATGCTAAATATGTGTATTTTTCATTAACATCCCCTATTGGTCAGCAACAAATGGGATTAAGCACTACTGCTATCACTCAGCCAAATATAAATGCAAAATCTATCAGAAATATTAACATTTTTTTCCCGGAACTGGTTGAACAAGCCGAAATCGTTCGCCGCGTCGAGCAACTCTTCGCCTACGCCGACACCATAGAAAAACAGGTCAACAACGCCTTAGCCCGCGTCAACAACCTGACGCAATCCATCCTGGCAAAAGCGTTCCGTGGTGAACTTACCGCCCAGTGGCGGGCCGAAAACCCGGAATTAATCAGCGGTGAAAACAGCGCCGCCGCGTTGCTGGAAAAAATCAAAGCTGAACGCGCAGCCAGCGGGGGTAAAAAAGCCTCACGCAAAAAATCCTGAACATTATTTTCTGGCGCACCTTTCCGGTGCGCTTTTTATTATTTCACACCAATCATAACTCACGTAAATATATTTAATTCATTCCAGAAGCCGCCCATTTTATTCTATTTTTAGCTGGACTTTCCCTGTATTTGCTGATGATATATCCAGGTATTTAGCGCGGTGCGGATGTGCGCCAACACACCCGCACCGCTCATCACAATCACTATTCCAGGAGAATAGCAGTTATGACTGACACGCATTCTATTTCAGAATCATTCGAACCAGAAGTCTCTCCGGCAAATAACCGTCATGTCACCGTCGGTTATGCGAGCCGCTACCCGGATTACCGCCGTATTCCCGCCATCACCCTGAAAGGTCAGTGGCTGGAGGCCGCCGGTTTTGCCACTGGCACAGCGGTAGATGTCAAAGTGATGGACGGCTGTATTGTCCTCACCGCCCAACCACCCGCCCCCGAAGAGAGCGAACTGATGCAGTCACTGCGCAAGGTGTGCAAACTGTCGGCACGTAAACAAAAGCAGGTGCAGGAGTTTATTGGGGTGATTGCGGGTAAACAGAAAGTTGCCTGATAGATTGACCCGGTAGCGCCAAGTGCTACCGGGTATTATTCGCCGCGTTATACCAACGCACTCTCCATCTGTTTTTCAAATGCCTGACGAATTAATCCCATAATGTAAGGAAGTTGTGTGAGGTCGCTGAAACCAATTTCCACATCGCCATTGCCCCAGCGCCCAACATTTGTCACATCTTTGGCAATACCTTTCGGATCGACCAGTTCATGAAACTGCATATTAAGCGACAACCGCAGTCGGCTTTTTTGCGGCACAACATCAACAAAATTCGTTTCAGCTTTAAACGCAATATACAGCTTTAAAACTTCCTGTGTGATCCCTGCGTCCAGGCGCATAACTTCATCGCGAAGATGATCGAATAACACCCGGCTATGCGAACCATCAGCAAGGAAAGGAAAATCATTCAGGCTGTAACTGGTTTTGTTCTCCGGCTGCCCCCGATAAACAGCTAAAACCTCTTCAGGAAGAGAAGGCGCTTGCCAGACCTGAACCGCGAGATCGGCCAGACGATCGGCACGGGTGCGAATGGCGGCTTCATCCCATTTTTCGCACTGTCCAAGACCGATATTCAAATAGAGCGGGCTATGCTTAAAGCCGTCTTCAATATCGCGTTTTTCCGCGAAAGGTCTGTCACTATAGCGGGAGTTATAGCGCGTTAAAGTGAGATTCCCCAACGTATGCAACAATTCTTTATGAATACGCTGCCAGTCGCTTCCCAGCTCTTCGCGCCATTTAGCCGACAGGTTTTCGTTCTGCGGCATAATGTGCTCAATCGTAAACTCTTCCACGCGCTCTCTGCGTTTATCGTTTTCCAGTCGTCGTAACCAGTAGCTGCGACTGCGGAAGTTATAGAGATCGCGAACTTTTAATTCCCGTTTAAATTCATCATCGTTGGGAAAACGACGATATGAAGGCAGGTTCATAAAATGCACCTGAATACTTTCCAGATATTTTTCTTTATTAATGATCTTATAAAAAGTGGCAAACGTCTTGTTCAAAGAATTCGTCGGAATTGCACACACTGCACGGCGGAAAACATAAGATTCAATTAAACGAATTATGCTCAGGAAATCTTCGTGAGACAAAACGCCATTTTTATAGTCATGATAAAGCGCCAGTAAGAAAGGATACGCAACATCGACCTTTAACTCGCGCAAATCCTGAAAAGCCGTGGCAAGCGATTTGTCACTTTCCTTACCCAATGCCATTGCACAGTAATACTCCGCGTAGATGTGTATATCTTCAACCAGCCGATCTACGCCTTTTTCAGCAACACTCTGGCTGCGGGCATGTAGTTTAAATGCCTCATAGACTTCATCTGTCCGAGGGATCTCCCCCGTTTTTACCGTCAGATAATGACGCATAAAACTGTCAAAATATTCGCTGTAACCTTGCTGACCAAAAGCGACTTCCATTGGACGCCAGTGATCTTCATACAACCGGGTTTGATGCTCTGGTTCGAGACCCATCAGAATAAAATTGCGCACCAGATCGGCCTGACTTAACGCCTTACCGGTGGAGTTCATACTTTCAAAAATCAGTTGCGGATTATCCTGACCACGATTAAGCGCCACATCGACAATTAATAACTTTGCTAACCCACGACATAAGGGGATCAAATCATCACCGAGTTTGGCAATTTGCTCATCAAAGAAAGTAAAGTTTTCCATTATTCGATGGGAATAGTTTTCTGGCATTGGTCTTTGTTTTATTAATGCCAGCAAACTGTCTTTATCGGTCTCGGTCAACAGTAATTTAAATCCTTTCTCACCGGACTCATAAGGATTGAGTAAATAATAATTACGCAATTTCATTGCCGAAAAGCCATCAAAAACTTCTTCTTCGCCAAGATGGCGCGATAAAGCCTCAATCAGCAACATTGCGGTCGTCAGCCGCTGTTGACCATCAATGACCAGCAACGGAGAAATACCGGAAACCTGATACAACCCCTGCTCTATATAAACAACCGAACCGATAAAATGCGCTGATATATCATCACGCTTTCCGGCACGAATGATGTCGTCCCAAAGTTGCCGACATTGTTGCTCTGTCCATGAATAGGTGCGTTGATAAATGGGAATAACAAACTGCTGCGAACGTTTTAAAAAATCGAGTAAACGGGCTTCTGTTGCTTTCATTCTGACGTCTTTCCGTGAAGCGATGATTTCACAATAATAAACACTTCCTTGTGGAGGTTATAGAGAAATCCTGTTTATCCGCGACGAACTGTCCCCTCACTCCACATCCTCCCTGCGTAACCCAATATCCTTCAACCGCTCATCACTCATCTGCTGTAACACACGCCGGGTCTGCTTTTTCAGCCACCAGCTTCGCACCGACTGCCAGAGTTGCACGAAGCCGATAAACGGCGCTTTGGCTTTGTTTTCGTGAAATTCCATCTGCTGCCTCCTCATCTTTCAGAGGCTTCATCATCCGCCTTCTGGCAGTTCACAATACAGATGCAAATATTACTTTTATTTAACATACAGACAGGTTAAAACAGCATCTGCATCCGGTTTTTTGCCAGCATCTGTACCGGTTTTTCTCTCTGTATGCTCCAAATAAGGAATACAGCATGACGCGTTATCAACATCTGGCGACTCTACTTGCCGAGCGGATTGAGCAAGGGCTGTATCGTCACGGGGAGAAATTGCCGTCGGTGCGCAGCTTAAGTCAGGAGCACGGCGTCAGTATCAGCACCGTGCAGCAGGCGTATCAGACGCTGGAAACGATGAAGCTCATCACCCCACAGCCGCGTTCGGGTTATTTTGTCGCGCAACACAAAGCCCAGCCGCCAGTGCCGCCGATGACGCGTCCGGTGCAACGTCCGGTGGAAATTACCCAGTGGGATCAGGTGCTGGATATGCTGAAAGCGCATAGCGATAGTTCTGTTATTCCGTTCAGTAAAAGCACGCCGGATGTCGAGGCGCCCAGCCTGAAACCGCTCTGGCGGGAGCTTAGCCGGGTGGTGCAGCATAATCTGCAAACCGTTCTCAGCTATGATTCGTTAACCGGTCAGCGGGTATTGCGCGAGCAGATTGCCCGCCTGATGCTCGACAGCGGCTCGGTGGTCACCGCCGATGACATTATTATCACCAGCGGCTGCCATAACTCGATGTCGCTGGCGTTAATGGCGGTGTGTAAACCGGGCGATATTGTCGCGGTTGAATCGCCCTGTTATTACGGTTCGATGCAGATGCTGCGAGGCATAGGCGTGAACGTGATTGAAATCCCAACCGATCCAGAAACAGGCATCAGCGTTGAAGCACTGGAGCTGGCGCTGGAACAGTGGCCGATTAAAGGCATCATTCTGGTGCCAAACTGCAATAATCCGCTGGGATTTATTATGCCGGACGCCCGCAAACGAGCCGTTCTCTCTCTCGCTCAACGCCATGATATTGTGATTTTTGAAGATGATGTCTACGGCGAACTGGCAACGGAATATCCGCGCCCGCGTACCATTCATTCATGGGATAGCGATGGTCGGGTGCTGCTGTGCAGTTCGTTCAGTAAAAGCATTGCGCCAGGCCTGCGCGTGGGCTGGGTCGCGCCGGGGCGTTATCACGATAAACTGCTGCATATGAAATATGCCACCAGCAGCTTTAATGTACCGTCCACGCAAATGGCGGCGGCGACGTTTGTGCAGGAAGGTCACTATCATCGTCATATCCGGCGGATGCGGCAGAACTATCAGCGCAATATGGCGCTTTATACCTGCTGGATACGGGAATATTTTCCCTGCGAAATCTGTATTACGCGCCCGAAAGGCGGATTTTTACTGTGGATAGAATTGCCTGAACAGGTCGATATGGTCTGCGTCGCGCGGCAATTGTGCCGCATGAAAATCCAGGTGGCGGCAGGTTCGATTTTCTCAGCTTCCGGTAAATACCGAAACTGTCTGCGCATCAACTGCGCTTTGCCGCTCAGCGAAACCTACCGCGAAGCACTGAAGCAAATTGGCGAGGCAGTGTATCGGGCAATGGAATAAATACGGAATCGTGACGACACGCCTGAATTTCCTCTGACGAATAGCCTGTGGCTCGTTTTGTCTCTGCCAGGTCATCGCCACGTTCCGGCATGGCTTAGGCAAAGTGCGCTTCGTTCATGCCGGATGTGGCGCTAGCGCCTTATCCGGCATAAAAATATTGCAAATTCAATATATTGCATGGGCTATGTAAGCCTGTTAAGCGTAGCACATCAGGAAGTTTGGCGTTTGTCATCAGTCTCTGATTATTATTCGATCCCTGAATCGCGGTAACTGTCAGGCAAAGACTGACCTAATGCCTGTATTTGCTCTAATGAATGTCCGGTAATCTTTTGTATCCATTCAGGATCTGCACCATTCTGCAAAAACAATCGGAGAAGGCGCTGTTCCCCTTCTTCTTTACCTTCTTCTTTACCTTCAATCCTCCCTTCTTCCCTCCCCAACAGCCATCCCGCATTATGTATTCGCTCTGCAATCGTCATGATTCGCTCCCTGTGTTGTGGCATTCGCCTGGCAAGCTCATTGACAAATTCTTCAAAACTCGCTTCATCACCAGCCAGTAAAATGTAATTTAACAGCGCGGTTATCTGGCTGTCATTAGCGCACTCTGTAACCAGTAATGCTACCAGTTGATCAATCAGCCCCATCATATTGCGCTGGCGAATATGCTTTTGGATCAACTCCAGCAGGGCGACTCTGCGATGCTGCACAATCTCGTCGTCCGGCACCACTGTGATATCCACCAGCGGGAACGCGGCGGTATAAAGCTTCCGTGCGGTAGTCGGGTCGGCAAATTCGTCCAGCCAGCACAAAGACCAGGGGTAAGGACTACGACTACCGTGATAAAACAGCATCGGAATGACCAGCGGTAGTGGTCGGCGTTTATCATGCTCTATATGGCGCTGCATCACCGCCATGGAATATCGCATCAGGCGAAAGGCCATATGAATATCCTCGCGGCTCTGATGTTCAATCACCACATAGATATAACCATCGCCTTCGCGGGTCTTTACCGACCATAAAATATCGGAGTGCAGCGCCCGCAGTTTTTCATCAACAAAGCTGGCTGATTCCAGTTTTAAGGTATCGAGATCGCACAGTTCACGTAAATCTTTTGGTAAATGGATCTCCATAAAATCCCGCGCGGTGTCAGGGTGCGTGAGAAAAGATTTAAATAATGCGTCATGCGGCGTGCTGGTCGTGAAGTTTGTCATGGCGATCCGTCACCTGTTGAAGAGATAGCCCGACTTTAGCGATTCCTAATTCCGCTCACATCCGGTAATTTCCCATTCCCCGAGGCGCTTTCCAGGCTATTTTTGTTCTCCTGCAAGCGATACATTTTTCTGGAAGGCATCTCGATTTTTGCGTGAACCTGCCGTCAGGCTCTATTCTTACGATATGAATAAAATCATTGAACTCCGACGCGCCAAAATGCTGGCGCTCTCTTTACTGCTCGTTGCTGCCGCGACTTTTATCGTTACGCTTTTTTTACCCCCCAATTTTTGGGTGAGCGGCGTGAAGGCGATTGCGGAGGCGGCAATGGTCGGTGCTCTGGCTGACTGGTTTGCGGTGGTGGCGCTGTTTCGCCGCGTGCCGATTCCGATTATTTCTCGCCATACGGCGATTATCCCGCGTAATAAAGACCGGATTGGCGAAAATCTCGGGCAGTTCGTACAGGAAAAATTTCTCGATACCCAATCCCTGGTGGCGTTAATTCGTCGTCATGAACCGGCGTTGTTAATCGGTAACTGGTTTAGTCAGCCGGAAAACGCCCGCCGCGTTGGGCAGCATCTGTTGCAGATCATGAGTGGTTTTCTCGAACTTACCGATGATGCGCGTATTCAGCGTCTGCTTAAGCGCGCGGTGCATCGGGCGATTGATAAAGTGGATCTTTCCGGCACCAGTGCGTTAATGCTGGAGAGCATGACCAAAAACGATCGTCATCAGGTGCTGCTGGATACGCTGATTGCCCAACTGATCGCCCTGCTCCAGCGCGATAAATCACGCAAATTTATCGCCCAACAGATCGTCCGCTGGCTGGAGAGCGAACATCCGCTGAAAGCGAAAATTTTGCCAACTGAATGGCTGGGTGAACATAGCGCAGAGCTGGTTTCTGACGCAGTTAATTCTTTGCTTGATGACATCAGCCGCGATCGCGCGCATCAGATCCGCCATGCGTTTGATCGCGCCACCTTTGCGCTGATCGACAAGCTAAAAAACGATCCCGAAATGGCGGCTCGCGCCGACAATATCAAAGCGTATCTGAAAGAAGATGAAGCGTTTAACCGCTATCTCGGTGAATTGTGGGGGGATTTGCGGGAATGGTTGAAGGCCGATATCAATAGCGAAGATTCTCGCGTGAAGGAGCGTATCGCGCGGGCGGGTCAATGGTTTGGCGAGACGTTAATTGCCGATGACGCCTTGCGGGCGTCATTAAATGGTCATCTCGAACAGGCCGCGCACCGCGTCGCACCAGAGTTTTCGGCATTCCTGACGCGCCACATTACTGATACGGTAAAAAGCTGGGATGCGCGGGATATGTCACGGCAAATCGAGTTAAATATCGGCAAAGATCTCCAGTTTATCCGCGTCAACGGTACGCTGGTTGGTGGTTGTATTGGATTGATACTGTATCTTTTATCGCAAATCCCGACTTTGTTACCCCTCGGCAATTTTTAACCGCGAGAGAGAACAAATAAAGCACACTTAAATCATGGTAATAATGCGGCCTTTTTCATTGTCTCCCGTGTACGGGAAAGGAAAATCATGCCACTTGTCACCGTTCTACCCGCCATTTTCGAGCAGTTCTCCAAAGTGCGTCATTCCGCTGGTCGGCACTTACTGCACGTTTATGCCGCAGAAGATGCACACTGCCTGCGGTGCGGTTGCTCCACCTCAGCTGAAACTACCGAAGAAGCTGAGCAAGAACCTGCGCAATCTTTGTCATTGCACAACGAACTGAATGCGATGACTGCCCGCATTCATCAGTAATGGGAAGAAAGACAGCGACTGGAAATGCATTGCACATTACGATCTGACTCCGCGTTAAGGATTCATTAAGATCACTACGTATACTTATCGATATCTTATTGATTTTGTTGGATGGAAATGCCATGACAAAAAGGTTTTCGTTAAGTAAACGTATCAGCATTATTATTCTTTTTGCCATTGTCGCAATGTGTGTTTTCTTCGTGCAATCTTGCGCGCGCAAAAGCAGTTATCCCGCAGGGTTTCAAAATTACCACGTTAATATTGATGGTAAAGAGATTGCAGGTGTAACGAATAATATCTCCTCACTGACCTGGTCTGCGCAGAGTAATACCCTGTTTAGCACTATCAATAAACCTGCGGCGATTGTTGAAATGACCACGAATGGGGATTTGCTCCGCACCATTCCTCTGGATTTTGTGAAAGATCTCGAGACTATCGAATATATTGGTGATAATAAGTTCGTCATCAGTGATGAACGCGATTATGCCATTTATGTGATTTCACTTAATGAAAATTCAGAAGTGAAAATCCTCAAAAAAATAAAAATTCCGTTGCAGAAAACGCCAACCAATAGTGGTTTTGAAGGGCTGGCCTATTCTCGCCAGGATCACACTTTCTGGTTTTTTAAAGAGAAAAATCCGATTGAGGTCTACAAAGTTAACGGGCTACTAAGTAGCAATGAATTGCACATCAGCAAAGACCAGGAACTACAACGTCAATTTACTTTAGATGATGTGTCCGGCGCAGAATTTAACCAACAAAAAAATACGCTTCTGGTGCTGTCTCATGAATCACGCGCACTCCAGGAAGTAACGCTGGCTGGCGAGGTTATCGGTGAAATGTCACTAACAAAAGGCAGCCGGGGTTTGTCACATAACATCAAACAGGCTGAAGGGATTGCGATGGATGCCTCTGGCAATATTTATATCGTTGGCGAACCGAATCGTTTTTATCGCTTTACCCCTACATCATCACATTAACAGACTGGCATGTTTCACCTTTTTGTTATTAACTTGTTAACAACAAAAAGACAAGCAAGGTAAAACATGTCCCCGTCATCGCATCCCGTAGAACGCTTTTCCTTCAGCACCGCGCTTTTCGGGATGCTGGTTCTGACCTTAGGTATGGGGTTAGGTCGCTTTCTTTATACGCCGATGCTGCCAGTTATGCTGGCGGAGGGGCAGTTTTCATTTAACGAACTGTCGTGGATTGCCAGCGGCAACTACGCTGGGTATCTGGCTGGAAGCCTGTTGTTTTCATTCGGCGCATTTCATTTACCCTCACGTCTGCGCCCGTTTTTATTGGTTTGCGCCCTGGCAACCGGATTGTTGATCCTCGCGATGGCGTGGTTGCCGTCGTTTATTCTGGTGTTGTTGATTCGCTTTCTGGCAGGCATCGCCAGCGCCGGAATGTTGATTTTCGGCTCGACGCTCATCATGCAACATACCCGCCATCCTTTTGTACTTGCGGCACTGTTTTCTGGCGTTGGTGTTGGTATCGCACTAGGCAATGAATATGTGCTGGCTGGGCTGCATTTTTCCCTCTCCTCGCAAACGCTATGGCAAGGTGCCGGGGCGCTTTCTGGAATTATATTGATTGTACTGGCGCTTTTGCTTCCTTCGAAAAAACACACCATCGCGCCAACGCCGTTAGCAAAAACTACTCAACAACCCATGAGCTGGTGGTTGCTGGCTATTCTGTACGGTCTGGCGGGTTTTGGTTATATCATCGTTGCCACTTATCTGCCGCTCATGGCGAAAGATGCCGGTTTGCCATTACTGACTGCCCATCTCTGGACTCTGGTCGGCTTGTCGATTGTGCCAGGCTGCTTTGGCTGGTTGTGGGCAGCAAAACGTTGGGGGGCGTTACCCTGCCTTACAGCGAATTTGCTGGTACAGGCTATCTGCGTGCTATTAACCCTCGCCAGCAGTTCTCCTTTATTACTCATCATCAGCAGTATTGGCTTTGGCGGCACCTTTATGGGTACGACCTCGCTGGTGATGACCATCGCCCGCCAGCTTAGTGTGCCGGGAAATCTCAACCTGTTAGGCTTTGTGACGCTTATTTATGGCATCGGGCAAATTCTCGGCCCGGCACTGACCAGTATGCTCGGCAACGGAACGTCGGCACTCGCCAACTCCACGCTTTGTGGCGCAGCGGCGCTGTTTGTTGCCGCGCTCATCAGCACAGTGCAATTATTTAAGCTGCAAACGGCGACTTCATAAGGGGGGATTTTTCTCCCCACCATACCAGAGAAGAGCGCCTCAGTATTTCCCTTGCCAGTCAAGAAACTCAACCGCAACAGTTGCTGTCAGCCAGACCCCGTTTTCCGCTTGCCAGAAAGGTATTCCTCGTTTCGCCATTTCTTCGGCTTTGACGGTTAAGATAACCGGCGATCCATGTCTGGCTCCTACTTTGCGAGCTGTCGCTTCATCAGCAGAGAGATGCACGTAATGACGCTCCCCTGCAATCAATCCCTGACTTTTTATCGCCTCAAGGAAGCGACTTGCCGTACCGTGGTAGAGAAATTGTGGCGGTGTTTTTTCGGTGAAGGCAATGGCGACCTGCGAGGTCGAATGCCCTTGAACAGCGCGAATGCACTTACCATCATTCGAATAACTAAAACGCTTTTTATCGCTAGTGGCGACAACGACATCCAGTAAGGCACGGGTTAACCGCTTGCCCACTTTTTGTGCGCAGAGTATGAGTTTATCGACATCCGCCCATCCTTCACGATCCAGCGCGATGCCAATCGCCTCTGGTTTATGTCGGAGGACAAAACTTAAAAACTTACTCGTATCTGCCAACTCTTTTTCGCCATACTTTGCCATTTTGTCTTCTTCCCTGTATTTCCTGTTTTTATTCAGCTACGTCATTGTCACTGGGTTTATGAATTTTCTGCAACTCAATCCTGTTTTTCCACTCTGCAAAAAACACACGTAGCAACACGCAGATACAAAAACGTTGTGGGGATTGCCGCTGTGGCAGCGCATCGGCGTTGCTGTCAGCCATGCGACCGCAGGCGCGTTAACCGGCCATGATGTCACCGTTTTACTGCCCGCAATGTATTTAATAGCCAACCCGGTGCAAAATGTCGGTCGCAGCCTGGAGACAGCCGAAGTGAATGCTAAATGCTATCTGCATATCATTACGGTCTGCGCGATTAACGCATTGCTGTCAATCTGGGTTATGCAGATTATTGTTTAACAAGGAGTTTACATGATTGATTATTCCGCAGCCGGTTTCATCCTGCTGCAGGGAGCGCATTTGTATGCGCCGGAAGATCGGGGCGTTTGCGATGTCCTCGTCGCTAACGGCAAGATTATCGCCGTTGCCAGCAATATCCCTTCTGACATCGTACCGGACTGCACGATTGTCGATCTCAGCGGGCAGATCCTCTGCCCTGGTTTTATTGATCAACACGTCCATTTGATTGGCGGCGGCGGCGAAGCTGGTCCCACGACACGCACGCCGGAAGTGGCGTTAAGCCGCCTGACTGAAGCGGGCGTCACGTCGGTGGTTGGCCTGCTTGGCACCGACTCTATCTCTCGCCACCCGGAATCCCTGCTCGCCAAGACCCGTGCGCTCAATGAAGAAGGCATCAGCGCCTGGATGCTGACCGGTGCTTATCATGTGCCTTCCCGCACCATTACGGGTTCCGTGGAAAAAGACGTGGCGATTATCGATCGCGTGATTGGCGTGAAATGTGCCATTTCCGACCACCGGTCTGCCGCGCCGGATGTTTATCATCTGGCCAATATGGCGGCGGAATCCCGCGTTGGAGGCTTGCTCGGCGGTAAACCTGGCGTCACCGTGTTCCACATGGGCGACAGCAAAAAGGCGCTACAGCCTATCTATGATCTCCTGGAAAATTGCGATGTGCCAATCAGCAAGTTGCTGCCGACGCACGTTAACCGCAACGTTCCTTTGTTTGAACAGGCGCTGGAGTTCGCCCTGAAAGGCGGGACCATCGACATCACCAGCAGCATTGACGAACCGGTCGCCCCTGCCGAAGGGATTGCCCGCGCCGTTCAGGCGGGTATTCCGCTGGCACGCATCACCATCAGCTCTGACGGCAACGGTAGCCAGCCGTTCTTTGACGACGAGGGGAATTTAACGCATATCGGCGTTGCCGGTTTTGAGACTTTGCTGGAAACCGTACAGGTGCTGGTCAAAGACTACGGTTTCAGTATCAGCGATGCCGTGCGTCCACTCACCAGCAGCGTCGCCGGTTTCCTCAACCTGACCGGGAAAGGCGAAATTCAGCCCGGCAATGACGCGGATTTGCTGGTTATGACACCGGAACTGCGCATTGCGCAGGTGTACGCTCACGGCAAACTGATGGTCAAAGACGGCAAGGCGTGTGTAAAAGGAACGTTTGAAACTGCATAAGCGGTTGTCAGCCGCACGAATGGACGCAGGATGCCCGTTCGGACGGCTGACAGAGTAAAACGCAGAAGATGGTATTTAGCTGACTTTCCCCACCGTCGCACTGTACCAACCACCATGCTGCCAGACCAGCTCAAATGTCAGCGGTTCATTATCGTGGTACAGCATCATCTCCAGGCTGATCGTCAGATCGTGGCAATATGCTTCTTTCAGACTCACCTGCAATGCAGCAATACGTGGTTCATGAAATAAAAGAGCGGAACGCAGCTGGCGGCAATACCAGCTCTGGAGATGTTTGTCGCTCTGATTATCCCCTTGCCACTCTGGCATACCTGAAATAAGTAATGCGGGTAGCGGTGAGTGAGGAGAATTGAAAAGTTGAAAGAGATCCCGACATACGGAATCACGCAGCGATGATGTATTGCTGCCTGTGTTTTCAGGTAATACGGTCTGAAGTAATTGGCGCATCATTTTGCGCACTCCTGACGTTTAGCGGCATCGATATCTTGCCCTGACGGCTTGACACCACTGGGTTGATGCTCATTTTCCATAGTCATTCCTTTTTGCTCATCGCATCCGTGCCTGATAACAGGCTTGATTCTTGCCCGCAAAGTATAAGACCCTGAACAGAAATGAAGATCCACTTACTTTTTATTTAAGAAGATATAATTTGATAAAAGTCACTAAACCAGACAGAAACAAACCAATATATTTTGATTATTCCGAATAATCACTCAGATTTAAATAGATATATAATGTTTATAAAAGACATGTAATAAGTAATTATTAAATTACTCATCGTTTATTATTAATTATATCGGTTATTACGTGGCTAAAAGGCCTGGTGCAAAGCTGCTCAACTTTGCACCAGAAATAAAGGGTCAGGCGTCAACTTTATCCAACGGCCAGGAGTCGAAGAGATAGCCGTCAAAATAGATATCGTCAACATTGGAAAACTCCAGCAGGCGCTGTTTCACATTTTCCAGATGCTGCCACATTGCCAGCTTCGCCGCACGGGCGTCTTTTTTGATTAACGCGGCGAGGATCTGTTTGTGATCGCCCAGCCACTCTTTGCGATACAAGCTGTCATCCAGATGGCTGTGCAACTGGATCCACATCGGATTGTTTTCCCGCCACTGCCAGGACTGACGGAACAGCTCCACCAGCATACTGTTATGGGTCGCTTCCGCGATGGCGAGATGGAACTGCATGTCACCGCTTTCGCTGCTGCCCGGCGCGCTGGAAGCCAGCTCACGCTCTTCCAGTTGCAATGCCTGGCGCATTTTGACGATATCTTCGCGGGTGGCCTGCAAAGCGGCAAATTCCGCGATGTTACTTTCCAGTAACTGACGCGCCTGTAGCAGCTCAAAAGGACCGGCGTCATTGCAGACGTTGACATCTGCGTTGTCTGTGTTCTGGCTGCCTGAACTATCAAGAACATAAATACCGGCGCCGCGCCGCACTTCTACCAGCCCTTTGATCTCCAGCATGATCAACGCCTCACGCACCACAGTACGCGTGACTTCGAGCATTTCTGCGATTTCACGCTCCGGCGGCAGTCGTTCGCCAGGATTGTACGGTGTTTTGATGATCAGATCGCGGATCATCGCCCCGACTTCCTGGTAAGGTCTTTGCGCAGAGGTGGCAGATTTCATGGTGTTGTGTCCGTTAGGTGCGGTTAATCAAATTATTGCCGAATGCGACGTGAACGCCTTATCCGGCCAACAAAGAGTGCGTATTCAATAAGTTGTGATTGATACCCAGGCTCGATAAGCGTGCGCATCGGGCGATCTTACGTTGATCGTTAATGACAAACTATACCATTAGCACTGGAAGTTGGCACGTACAGGTGGGCAAAAAAACGAAAACTGGTCAACCAAATATTAGTTTGATTGACCAGTTAGTCTGTCGGGGAATCAGTCAGTTACAGTGCAGCCACGCATTCGCGCGCGCCGCGCTCGCACAGTTGCTGATATGCCGCCGTCACCGCACCAACAAAGTCGGCATTCTGCGGCAGATCATCGGCAAAAATACCGCTCAGGCTCAACAGGGCTTTTACGCGTTCTGCTCCCTGATATTGCGCGTTGATCTTCTGGAACTCAGCCAGCATCGGATCAACTACGTCGATGGCGTTGCCTTGCTCATCCACACCCTGGGTGTAGCGCATCCAGCCCGCCACGCCGAGCGCCAGGTGACGCCAGCTACCGCCGTTTTTCAGGTGCAGGCGCACCGGATCCAGCAGACGCTGCGGTAACTTCTGGCTACCGTCCATCGCAATCTGCCAGGTACGGTGACGCAGAGACGGGTTGCTGAAACGCTCGATCAGCAGTGTCGCATAGGCGTTCAGATCAGTCCCTTCCGGCATCGACAGCGTTGGCGCTTGTTCCTGCATCATCAGGGCAAAGGCGGCTTTGCGATAATCCGCATTAGTCATGGTATCGGCAATGGTTTCATAGCCACCGAGGTAACCGAGGTACGCCAGGAAAGAGTGGCTGCCGTTGAGCATACGCAGTTTCATCATTTCGAACGGTACAACGTCCGCAACGAACTGTGCGCCCACTTTATCCCAGTCCGGGCGACCATTAACGAAGTTATCTTCAATGACCCACTGGCGGAACGGTTCGCAGGCAATGGCGCACGGATCGTAAACGCCCAGCTGATCAGCAATTTCTTGTAAGGTTTCAGGAGTAGCCGCCGGAACGATGCGGTCAACCATGGTGCATGGGAAGGTGACGTTTTCTTCAATCCATGCCGCCAGCTGCGGGTCACGCGCCTGAGCCAGCCCCAGAACGGCAACTTTCGCCACATGACCGTTTTCACGCACGTTGTCGCAGGACATCACGGTAAACGCTTTCAGCCCTTTTTCACGACGCAGACGCAGAGCTTCAACGATGTAACCAATCGCGGACTTCGGCGCGGTCGGATTTTCCAGGTCGTGCTTGATCAGCGGGTTATTGAGATCCAACTGACCGCTTGCCGCATCGGCGCAGTAACCTTTTTCCGTGACCGTCAGAGAGACAATCGCTGTTTGCGGACGCGCCATTGCGTTGAGAATACCTTCGCAACCGTCGATTTCCGGATGCAGAGCTTCTTTCATCGAACCGATAATTTTCAGCTCGGTGCTTTCCGCGCCTTTTTCCGCTACGGTGTACAGCAGTTGCTGTTTTTTCAGGTTTTCGATCAGCACGCGGTCGTTACCTGGCATCAGGTTAACTTCGCAGATACCCCAGTCGCTGTCGGTACTTTCCAGCAGATGATGGGTGTACAGCGCCTGGTGCGCGCGGTGAAACGCCCCGCAACCGAGATGCACAATGCGTGATTCCAGACGAGAATGATCCCATGACGGGCGGGCAACCGGCAGATTGCTGTCAACAATAGTAGTCATCGTAAACTCCAGAATCCGTCTTCAGAGAGTGACGGCAAGGAAGAAGGAACCGGCACGGCGCGCAGCCATGCCGGTGGGTATTAACGGCTAAAGAAAGCGCGCTGGATCGCCAGTTCGACACCGCGAACTTCGGCCAGGCCTTTCAGACGACCAATGGCGGAATAACCTGGGTTGGTTTTCTTCTTCAGGTCGTCCAGCATCTGATGACCGTGATCCGGACGCATCGGGATCAGGTCTTCTTTGCCTTCCGCTTTACGACGGTGTTCTTCTTCCACGATCGCTTTCACCACTTCGTACATATCAACGTCACCGTTCAGGTGCGCCGCTTCGTGGAAGGTTTTCGGGTTATCTTCACGCATGGTGGAACGCAGATGGGTGAAGTAAATGCGCGGACCAAACTGCTTGATCATATCAACCAGATCGTTGTCAGCACGCACGCCGTAAGAACCGGTGCACATGGTGAAACCGTTCGCCATGCTGTTTACGGTGTCAACCATCCACTGCATATCTTCAATGGTGGAAACGATACGCGGCAGACCGAGGATCGGGCGCGGCGGATCGTCCGGGTGAACCGCCATACGCACGCCAACTTCTTCGGCAACCGGAATAATCGCTTTCAGGAAGACCGCAAAGTTTTCGCGCAGTTTGGCTTTGTCGATATCTTTGTACAGTTCCAGGTGCTTACGGAACTGGTCGAGGGTGTAACCTTCTTCCGCACCCGGCAGACCAGCAATGATGTTACGGGTCAGACGCGCTTTGTCTTCGTCGCTCATGTTGGCGAAACGTTCTGCTGCCTGAGCAATTTCTTCTTCGGTGTAATCCGCTTCCGCGCCTGGGCGCTTCAGGATGTGCATTTCAAACGCAGCAAATTCGATCTGGTCGAAACGCAGGGCTTTAGAGCCGTCCGGCAGTACGTATTCGAGGTCAGTACGGGTCCAGTCGAGCACCGGCATGAAGTTGTAGCACACGGTGCGAATGCCGCACTGCGCCAGGTTGCGCAGAGTCTGCTGATAGTTAGCGATCCACTGCTCATAGTTGCCAGTGTGGGTTTTGATATCTTCGTGAATTGGCACGCTTTCCACGACAGACCACACCAGGCCCGCGTCTTCAACGATAGCCTTGCGTTTGAGGATCTCTTCTACGGACCATACTTCGCCGTTCGGGATATGGTGCAGCGCGGTAACCACGCCAGTTGCGCCCGCCTGACGGACATCAGCTAAAGAAACCGGATCGTTTGGGCCGTACCAGCGCCAGGTCTGTTCCATGATTTTTCCTCTTTCACATAGTGGGTTCCACAGCGAAGAGACGCGGAACCCCGGAGTTGTTTAGGTATCCGGATGAACAACCAGACCACAGCCGTGGCGTCGCACCGGATGAGATGGCGTATAAGTTCTACCTTTTGGTAAGACATGTCAACCCAGATTCTAAAATTGGTTAACCACATCACAAGAATTTCACTCTCACGGTTGTTGCTGCAAATTGCAGCAAAGGGTAATCGATGGTTATGGATCAGAGGATGTGACATTCATCGCAACAATGGTTGACCAATTTACATAACATGTCGCCCAAAATAACAACGGTTCAACCAGGTAAGGTAAAACGTTATGCATGTGCTTAACATTCTCTGGGTGGTATTCGGCATTGGCCTGATGCTGGTACTGAATTTGAAGTTCAAAATCAATTCAATGGTGGCTTTGCTAGTGGCGGCGCTGTCCGTTGGGATGCTGGCGGGCATGGATTTGATGTCGCTGCTGCACACCATGAAAGCGGGCTTCGGCAACACGCTGGGGGAACTGGCTATCATCGTGGTATTCGGTGCGGTCATCGGTAAATTGATGGTCGACTCCGGCGCTGCTCACCAGATAGCGCATACGCTGCTGGCACGTCTCGGTCTGCGCTATGTACAGCTATCGGTGATTATCATCGGCCTGATTTTCGGTCTGGCGATGTTCTATGAAGTGGCCTTTATCATGTTGGCACCGCTGGTGATCGTGATTGCCGCCGAAGCTAAAATCCCGTTCCTGAAACTGGCTATTCCGGCAGTAGCGGCTGCCACCACCGCACATTCACTGTTCCCGCCGCAGCCGGGTCCGGTGGCGCTGGTAAATGCTTATGGCGCGGATATGGGGATGGTTTATATCTATGGCGTGCTGGTGACGATCCCAAGCGTAATTTGCGCTGGCCTGATCCTGCCAAAGTTCCTCGGTAATCTTGAGCGACCGACACCGTCATTTCTGAAAGCAGATCAACCGGTAGATATGAACAATCTGCCTTCTTTCGGCATCTCGATTCTGGTGCCGCTGATCCCGGCGATCATTATGATCTCCACCACCATCGCTAATATCTGGCTGGTAAAAGACACGCCTGCGTGGGAAGTGGTTAACTTTATTGGTTCCTCGCCGATTGCAATGTTTATTGCGATGGTGGTTGCATTCGTACTCTTTGGCACCGCGCGTGGTCATGACATGCAGTGGGTGATGAACGCTTTTGAAAGCGCGGTGAAGAGTATTGCAATGGTGATTCTGATCATCGGTGCGGGTGGCGTGCTGAAGCAGACCATCATCGACACCGACATTGGCGACACCATCGGCATGTTGATGTCGCATGGTAATATTTCGCCGTATATCATGGCGTGGCTGATCACCGTACTGATTCGTCTGGCGACCGGTCAGGGTGTGGTTTCGGCGATGACCGCCGCCGGGATTATCAGTGCTGCAATCCTTGATCCGGCAACCGGTCAGCTGGTTGGCGTGAATCCGGCGCTGCTGGTGCTGGCGACGGCTGCGGGTTCCAACACCCTCACCCACATTAATGATGCCTCATTCTGGCTGTTCAAAGGTTACTTTGACCTGTCAGTAAAAGACACATTGAAAACCTGGGGTCTGCTAGAGCTGGTCAACTCCGTGGTTGGGCTGATTATTGTGTTGATTATTAGCATGGTAGCGTAAAAGAACACCAGAGCCTGCCAATGGCAGGCTCAGACTGATGACAAAGTCTAAAAATGTGCCCGGACAGTCCCCTCGCCCCTCCGGGGAGAGGGTTAGGGTGAGGGGAACAGACCAGCAAAGTGCGCTTTGTGTATGCCAGATGCGACACTGGCGCCTTATCTGGCCTACAAAGGGCTAACGTGCAGGTTTTGTAGGTAGCGTAGCGCATTAGCAAGCCCTGTGATTTCTTTATTGATAAACAAAAGTCACACCAATAATCGACTGCACATTACCTGCAGTCACCTGCCCTCCAGTACGTGCGTAATTTGCCGTTAATCCCAGACTTACCGCCGAAGTCCCTACTGCTCCTAACGATACAGTGCTATTCGCTGGAATAATCGTACCGTTGCGCGTCAACTGTACGCCGACGCCCTGTGCTGGCGAAAACGACGCGGTATTGGTGAAAATCGAGTTGCCCGCATCTGCGGTTGTGCCTGAAAGGTAATACCCCAGGTTTTGGCTTTTCGCACAATAAACGGTAAGAGGAATCGGCACCGAACCAGGATAATCCGGCAGAGTCACGGTGACATCACGAGCGGAAACATCACAGCCGCCAGTAGGCACCACTACATCATTATTGGCGTAAATATTCCAGACGAACTGGAAATCATCGCTGTTATAGTTGTTGGTCTGACGCAAAATAAGCACGGCAATTAATGAGCCAGCCTTAATCGCCACCCCGCCCGCGCTGCTGACAGGCGTCAGATAAAGCGCCACCGGCCAGGGCTTATCCGTTCTCGAATTATAAACAACGCGCGGCGTTTCGCTGGTGGTAGGGAAAGGATAGCTACTGCCATTATATTTTACGGTTCCGGAAAAATTAGATAACACGCCGCCATAAGCCGAGCCTCGTTGCAGTGTGACATAGTCTGTAATCGTTTCCGGGTAATCGTTATGGCAAAAAATCTGCGTCGAAAGATCCACGACCAGGTTTTGCCCCACATTCACGGTGGGCGCAAGGTTAACATAGACATTGGCGCTGCCACCGCCAATAGGGATAGCGGTGCCATTGGCGGTTTTACAGGCGAATGACCAGGCATTTACCGACCAGCCCATCAGCAGTACAGCAAACAAGGTAATAACTCGTTTCATTACAATCATCTCTTCGGGTTCAGCTGTAGGTATAGGTGATGCTAATCACTGCCTGAATGGTTCCCTGGGTGGCTCCGCCATTTACCGTCAATGCTCTGACCTGTAACGGGAAGTGCGCTGATTGTGAGAAATCATCCACCTGAACAGTTTTGGTTGCGCCGGTGTTCAATGTGTTACCGCTGCCATCCTGTAGCTCTAACTGGATGTTTTGCGCGGTTCCCTGGTTTTTATAATATCCCGTACTGTCGGCTGCCCCGCTGAAGCTGGCGGTGACCCTGGACGTTCCCACCGGACAATTAGTCAACTCAAGCGCAACATCATGCCAGGCCGATGCCGCTCCGGCAGACATCAGGCTGAAAGAATAAAGATCGCCGAGATCAACCGTGGCATTGGTGGTGGAAACCGTGCACGGTTTGGCGACGACCTTACCGTTCACGGTGATAGTGACATCAGCTGCCCGTACCGTCGCGCTTGCGAGCGCCAACATTGCCGCCAATAAATACCCACGTTTGCGCCATTTCATGAGCATCTCCAGTTACTGATATTCAAGAGTAAAGGTTGCAGTAGCGTTGATACGCCCCGCAGTGACAGGCACCTGTGTCGCCATTAGCCGGGCGTAAAAATTCAGCGTATTTGGTTTACCCGGCGTCAGGGTCGTCCACGCAATCGCGGACGATGGGGCATTAAGGGGGATCTGATTTTGTTGCTCATTCAGAAGCTGTATTCCCAGCCCTGCGGCCGCTGACACCGTATTATCAAGTGCAAGCAGGTTGGCATTGTGGCTATCTGCAACGCCGGTAAACCCAACTTTTACGGCAGAAACGGCATTACCACAGGGTGACAGCAAAATACGAAATGGAACGACCGGAGTCGTCGCCCCAATGTTGCTAAATTGCTTCGCCGCGTTTTCCATCAGATCAACGGTAAAATTGGTTGATTCAGCTGCCACACTACAGCCGTTATCCCTGACATAGCCGCGAATAGTAATCGTGCTATCTGCGGCCCTGGCGTGACTGGCAACCAGCCACAAAAAAGCGCACACAAGATAAAAAGGTTTGCTTTTCATCACGCCCCCTTAACGACATTCGGCTGATAACTGAGTTAATAACTGCTGCTGACTCTCTGGTGGCAGTTTGTAATCGGCGACACAGCGAGCATTCTCCCCTTCACCCCATTTCACCTGAACTTTTCCCGCTAAAGGCATCCCGCTGAGGTAAACCTGGCCATTATCCGCAACAATGCCGCTACTCTGGCTACTCTCTGATGTGACCATCGCCCCAAACGGCAGCGGCTTATTATTGCGGGTTAGCGTCATGAGCAGTTTTATTCCTACGCGCGCTTTAAACTCTGCTCGCACAATTGCCCCACGGGTGGGAACAACGTTAGCGACCGCGTTATCTAAATCGACGTTATCAGCCAGGGTATTGGTATCCAGCGCCACTCTATTTTCCCGATATTCAGTGGCATAAGGCAGAACGGCATAACCGCGCCAGTCGGTACGAACACCCGTCTGGTTTTCGACTTTTGCATCTTTTGCTCCAGGCGCTTTAATAATCACAACCGTATCGTTTAACGGCTGCCCCAGCGTTACGCCATTGGCATGAGCCAATACCCCACCGCTGACGCCGTAATAGAGCTGCTTAATATCATCGCTATGGCTGTAACCGATATTGGCATTGCCGTAACCACCGCGATAATTCAGCGTGGCGTAGCCTGTACCTCCGCTATTTCCATCGCCTCCCCCGGCATAGCCGGTTTGCACGCTATAACTGAGGTTGTTGTCTTCCAGCAACGTACCGTATACACCAGCCAGATTGGTCATCCGACCGTTGAGATCGTGTGACATGCTGTAGCTGGCACTGACATGGCGCCACTGAGATTTACTGTCAGAACGCAGCCAGTGGCTAAAAGGAATATTGACGTTAAGAGCTAACATCTGATCCCGTCCTTTTTGCCAGGCGTTTTTCGTCAGGCTATAGCTGAGCGTCCAGTTGATATCCTCGAATGCGGTATTTAATCCGGCCTGGAATTGTTCATCGACATTACTCGTTCCCCAATAAGTCTGATGGCTACCACTCAAATACAGTGTTGATGTGCGCCCAACTTGTTGAGTGACGGTGAGTTGTAATTTCCCGCGTTTGTTATAAGCGAGGTTGTAATAGTCGGTGAATTTCGGCTTAACCTGAATAACACCATCCTGCGTTTCAATGTTGTAGCCATTCATTCGGCTGTATGTTGTATCAGCGAAATTAAAATACCCGCTGGTCGAATAGCGATAACCCACTAACTGAATATTCGTGCCTGACTCATTGAGCGATTTGTTATAGAGAAAACGCACCGATTGTCCGTCATGCTGACTTTCATCGGGAAGTGTGGCATTAGCCTGCGTCATATCCACAGACAGAGCACCCAGTGCCCCCATGTTTTTCCCGATACCGAAATTAAACGCACGATAACGATCCGCCAGTTGCGTTCCACCGTATATTGTCCAGCCAGCCGGGAGGCCGTGGAGTAATGTACTCTGGAAAAAGCGGGGTTTTTCCTGTTGCGCATTCCCACTACGGTACTCTCCTGCCGTAATGGAATAACGTGTATGCCCTTCACGTTGCAAAAGCGGGACTGACGAATAGGGTACGGTAAAGATCTGCGTGCTGCCGTCAGCCTCTTTAATCGTTACCTGCAAGTCACCACTATTACCTGCGGCATAAATATCGTTGATGGTAAAAGGCCCCGGTGGCACCGTACTATTATAAATGTCATACCCATTCTGTTTAATAGTTACCTGTGCAGTACCACGAGCAATACCGTGGATCACCGGGGCAAATCCTCTTTGGCTATCGGGTAACATATTGTCATCTGAGGCTAGTTGTGCGCCGCGAAAGTTAATACCATCGAAAATATCGCCCTGGGTATAACCATCACCCAACGTCAGTCGGGAACGTAACGGAATGATGTCGCGCTCAAGCCAGGTATTAATATGTTGCCATTTATTTTTGCTACCTGATGAATTTCCGCTACTGTTATAACTCCAGGTGGTATTGTCGCGTAAACGCCACGCACCAATATTTAATCCACTCTGTAGATTTAAATATGCATAATGGCTGTTACCCCCAACCCGATTCTGCACACTATTTCCGCTGAAGTTATAATTGAGCAATCCGGCATTAATACCTGAATCCCACAACTCTGGTGGAATATAACCACGCGCGCGCTGATTCATAAATGCCTGAGGGATCGTGATGTTGAGCCGCTGCTGACCAACATCTAAATGCGCAGTAGCGTCATTGATCATCGAGGTTAATGGCACGCAGGCATCATCCGCCAGCAGATTCATACCGGAAACAGAAGCCGTATTTAGCCCCATACTGGCGAGTTGTGCGCGAGTCAGACAAGGGACAATACCTTGTTCACTATCCCCCGTATTAAACGTGACATCACGTGTCGCCATATAGCCATTATTCATATAGATATCGACACGATACGTCCCCGGCGGTAATTCTTGTCCATTTTCAAAGCTCGATAAATCGGCAACAGCCTGAGGATCATCCGCTAAAAAGCGCGGGTTAAAATAGAGTTCGGCAGATGAAAAAGGTGCCTGTGCGGCAAAAGCACAGGCAACAGAGAGCCGGACAAAAAAACCAGCCAGACGAGGCTTACGAATATGCAAGCATTGCGTGTCTCGCTGGTAAAATCTTAAATTCAGATATGACATTATTCCTCCGGTTTAAAATCACCCGGCAGTCAATTCTTTTTATTCAGGCGAATAAATTCCCCTGCGTTATTCCATTACGCCCTTCATTTTGGGGGTAAGTGCGCCATAATCATTTATTGTTCGGTAAGTAATGTTGCTTCCGGCATCAGAAGGCAATTTAACCGTGCTTTCGCCCATTGGAGGCACCAATGCATTTTCAAGAATCCGTGTTCCGGCATTAAGCTCCGTTACCGTCAGGTAATAGGGTGTCGGGTTAATCAGCGTCAGAGAATTTGCGCCACGACGGAATCTTAATTTTTCTGCGGCCTGATCGGGGGGTAACGCTAATTTAGCCGGGCGGTAATACAGTTTTATGCGGCTGATAATCGCGAGCTGTAGCGTATTCTCGGTCATTTTTGATTTATCCATTGACGGAATCGCTTTAACGTTCATCCAGAATAAACTTTCCCGATCCTGCGGCAATTGGTTATTTGTGGCATCAAGAATACGTAAGGTATTCTCTTTTTTTCCCTTCATCGCAAACAGAGGTGGTGTCACGATAAAACGGCCATCCTTTACACCATCGGCATTTTCCACCCATGATTGAATTAAATAGGTGCTATTTTCATCATTATTTGTCACGGCAAGTTGCACTTGTTTTTGCCCTGCCGGATAAATTACGCGAGTCGCACCTAAGGCCACTCCCGCTTCAGCGCGTCCGGCAACCATCATTGCTACGATCATCAGGATACCTGCCAGTAAGCAGAATGTTATTTCCTGCGATTTCCTTACATTGACGTTTTTATTACTCACTGTCCTGTTCCTGTTATCACAATATCTGCTTAACAATTACTGATAGGTTAAGGAGAACCAGGCCTGGGCATTAGCCATGCCGCCAGTCACCCGACGCCCGGTTGCGCGATATTTGGCAATGAAATGTAGCGAAGTAGAACCTGAGTAAAGCCGTTTCCAGTTAGCTGGTGGTCGGTTAATTGGTACGAGGTTTCCTTCGTCATCAAATAATGCAATACCAATATTGGTTGCAATTCCTGGCCCCTCACCCACGGAAAGCACATTCGGATTTTTACCATCCGCGACACCGTGAAACGCCACGCCCACACGTTCACTCACCACCGTGCTACATTCCCGTAAATGAATAACAAAAGGCACCGGTGCGCTATCTTCCCCTACCGCATGAAACCGGTTACTACTGATTTGCCCCATATTGACCGTCATTTGTTTATCACCGGCCTCAATCCGGCAAGTTTCCGCAATAATGACGCCCTGAAACTGCATATTTCCACCGGGCAACGTGGTGTTCCATTTATTTCCGGCCAGTGCAAACATCGGCAGTAACGACGCTACTAGAATTAATTTCGTCCTTTTCATCGTTATTCTTATCGCGCAGGGGGCGGGCATCCTTGCCCATAATGACTTCCCTAAAACTTGAGTAGATTATTGATACTGAACCTTGAAGGTCGCATCCGCATTAGCAGCACCAGGGGTTGCAGCACCGGTTGCAAAATAACGTGCCTGGAACGGAATGATGTTGGTTCCGTTGTTCAGGGTTGTTTGTGCGCTAAATGTCGCACCGTCCAGCGCCAGCGCAGTACCCGTTCTGTCCAGGATCTGCACACCAACATTTGTTGCGCTGCCCGCAGCTGAACTCTGCAAAGCCAGTACGTTGGTATGATTTCCATCAATTGCTGTGCCAAGGAAGGCAACAGCGGCTTTGTCTGCAACAGTGGTATCGCAGTCATTCAGCTGAATGTTAAAACCGACGGCAGAACTGGTTGCCCCCTCTTGTGCCAGCGATGCGGTACGAACCTGACCTAACTGAACGGTTTGATCAACAGAGCCCGCATCAACCGCACAAGCGGCGTTAACAACTTCCCCTTTAAAGTGAACTGTCCCACCATTTACCGTCGTGGTAGCGGCCAGAGCCGCAGTGGAACTGAGGGACAGAGCCGACAGAACAACGATTGCCAGAGTTTTAATTTTCATACTGCTTTCCTTTTTAAATCTACGTATAAATCGACATGGGCAGTCGTTCTGTACACTTTGTTTTGAAAACGAGTTTGACTGCCAACACTGCACAGTTTCCCCCCAAAAAATGAAACATTTGGGGCCATTTTGACTCATAGAGGAAAGCATCGCGCACGAACCTTTTCAGTTTATTTGTTGGCTTTATATTCTGATATTACTTTAATTTATAGATTTTTATATTGAGTGAGGTGGTTTTTGGAGAGAAGAATGAGGAAGTTGCTTCGAGACACAGAAACGTTATCTTTACGTAAAGTGGAGGTTATGTGAAATTAATTTACAAGATAAATAGTTTACATATCAAACAGTTAGTTGGTTTTTGTCATTTTTTGATATTTTTATGCTTGAGAAAAAATACGAAACTTTTTTATGATATGGACAGTTTGGCCCCAATTGTCTTGTATTTCTTTATTTTTTCATTTTATTATCAACAAGTTATATTAAACCTCTTCTCTTTTTAATTTTTCGTTTATAAGATTATTTCTTTCCCATAATCCGGCAAAACGTGCAGCATTACTGGCGGTATAACGCACAGTATGGCGAATATTTCGATGCCCCAGATAATCCTGAATTAAACGGGTATCTGCACCACGCTCCGCCAGTTCATAACCGCAAGCATGTCTTAACATATGAGGATGAGTCTGCGTCACGGTTCCAGCTTCAATACCGGCATCACGAATGATGCGATAAGCCTGCTGACGAGAAAGTCGGCTTCCACGACGGGAAATAAATATGGCGTCGGTCTGGTCAGCACCTTTCCAGTTAGCACGTTCCTGGGTCCAGCGTTCTACGGCTTCACGCTCATCAAAACGTAACGGGTGAACGGTAGAAAATCCGTTCTTCAGTCGGCGAATATTTATTCGACCTTCATTAAGGTCCAGATCCTGATAATGCAGATCAAGTAGTTCACTAATACGCATCCCATGCCGATATGCCAACAGAATAAGACAATAATCTCTGGCTCCCGTTGCCCCATAGCAAACCGCTTGCATCATTGCCTGAACTTCTTTACCGGTAAGATAACGACGTTTACTCACAATAGTATTACTCCTGACTGAGATATATTTGAATGAATACCTATAGGAAACCTCAAACGGTCAAAATTAGCCCAATAGATAAAAAGATAATCACACACTAAGTTATGTGGTTATCAGTCAATTACATTAAATATCATACAAAAATAAGATATCACTGATGTGACAACATCTATTTTCATTGATTTAATTCAATATAACAATAGATTGCACCGGATTAACCTCCAGTTGCTTAAAAAATAAAGAAAAAAAGTGCAAAAAGAGAAAAATATAAGTGATATGTAAATTTATGAATGCTTTTGTTTGTTTATTTTGAATAAAATAAACCATTGTATTTTGTATGGATATAGTTAAGCTAATGTTTATTATGATAATTAAGAATCACACTAACAATAACATCAATTAATAAATGGTTAATTATTATTGATATATCGTAAGAATAATGTAGGTTTTAACACCATCCCTGGCATCTCATCCATCTTTATAAAACAGCGTGGCGCTGTCGACCTCTGGGTCTATCCCAGATGCCGTAAAAACGCCCTGCATTGCTGGCGGTATACCAGACGGTGTGACGAATATTACGATGCCCAAGATAATCCTGGATAAGTCGTGTATCTATTCCCATATTCGCCAAAGCAAAACCACACGAATGGCGTAACATGTGCGGATGAATCTCCAGTGATAACCCGGCATTACCACCTGAAGTCGAGATAATATGGTAAAACTGTTGACGAGAAAGCGGATTCCCCTTGCGTGATAAAAATACCCACTCGCTCTCAGCATGTGGATAAGAAGTACGCGTACTCAACCAGTTTTTTAAAGCCTGAACTTCTTTGTTCAATAGCGGGTGCGTTGTTGAAAAGCCTTTTTTTAATCGATGGATATATATGCACTTTGCCTTAAGATCAATATCCGAAATTCTCAATCGGCAAATTTCACTCGCCCGAAAGCCATGAATAAAACAAAGCAAAGTCAGACAATAATTGCGTGCAGCATGAGGCCCGGTATTTGCTGCTTTAAGGAGTGACTCTATTTCACTGTGGGTAAGGAAGTTCCTTTTTTTGTTATCAGCCTTATTCTTCATCGTTTTCCCTTATAATTACAGACGCGCACTAGCTGTGCTGGGTTAGCAATAATCCAACATTTTAATCCTGATTATGTTTATAAAAGCGAATGTTTGCTTAATGGCTAACGCAAGTGGACCAGCTCTTTTGAATGAACTTAAATAGAATGGCGATAGCTACTTATAATAACTTTGCCATACAAACGCTATGCTCTTGCATGATATGTCTTTTATATATTTTCAATCTGAGACGAATCTAATAATAACCCTCATCATCAATGTAACTAATCTTATCTATATATCACGTGATATGTTCTGTAACAAGTAAATCAACATAAAAAATTCAGCAAAATTTAATATTCGTTCAATAGGCCATCTCACATATAACATTATTAGTCAACTCCATTTTTCACAAAATTGCTATTTAATGGAATTCCATAATTTTCAGGTGGCTATTATCATGCTAATGCTTAGTTCCCTAGCCATTATTATCCTTTGGTTTGTAAACTCATACTATGAGATTGTTACGTCCCTTTCCAGGCCATATATTGTCCAAAGAAATGGGGGGAAGTCCGCTCGCACCTTTTTTCATCTGCATTCGCATTAAGTGTGCGTGTTACTTCAACTTAATCTTTCCTTACTCACTGCTCTTTACTGGCGATACGGCAAATAACTGACTGCCCCCATCCTGTAGTGTGCTGAACATCAACGAGTCAGCCCAGGACAGAGCCAGGAACTCCTCTGCTACATACCAGGCTGCCCTTAGTCTCAGAACGCAAAAACATATTTTATGGTGAGAATTATCGCCAATCGGATAGCGGATAAACTCTCATTTTCACCATGCTTTCGGAGTTAGCTTGTAAACCCGGCACTGCAGACATCCATTAAAAATAAATATTAAACAATGAGTTAATGACATAACTTCTGTTTCACGAAGGCAGTCGACAATGACCATCTGGCCTTACATAACATCTTTACCTTCGAAAAATATCGACATATTTTGTGACGCAAATTGCAAATCTGGTTTTGTTGTATGGATTGAGTGATTTTTGATCTGGTATAACAGGTATAAAGGTACACACAAGAGATAAATAAGACGACTCTCTCGCAATCTAATACAAACATCCCTGGCGTCCTCCCTTATCGGGTGATGAAAGAGCACTTCAGTCTGAAAGGAGTATGAAAATGAGATCAACAAACAATCCATTTTATGACACTGGCTAAAGATAGATTTAGTGAGTGAAATAGCTTACGAACATTAAAATCAATTAAACATCAGAATAGATTTAATACTCAGGTATTTAATCCAGATCTCTGTTTATCTTAAATTATGTGGAAAACAATTTCTCACAGGAGACCTTATACAAAAAAATAATTATCCGTGGCCAATGACGCTATAAGCCTGGCAAAAAAGAGCACATAACATAAATGCTATTTGTTTATTCGGACTTCGTATTACTTTCTGTATTCTACAAATGAGTGAAATTTATGAAAAAGGCTAAAATACTTTCTGGAGTATTATTACTCTGCTTTTCGTCACCATTAATTTCTCAGGCTGCAACACTGGATGTGCGTGGTGGATATCGTAGTGGAAGCCATGCCTATGAAACTCGACTCAAAGTCAGTGAGGGATGGAAAAATGGATGGTGGGCAAGCATGGAAAGTAATACCTGGAATACCATTCATGATAATAAAAAGGAAAATGCCGCATTAAATGATGTTCAGGTTGAAGTTAATTACGCGATTAAACTTGATGATCAATGGACCGTGCGCCCTGGAATGTTAACCCATTTTAGCAGCAATGGTACACGCTACGGACCTTACGTAAAACTATCCTGGGATGCGACAAAAGATCTCAATTTTGGCATTCGCTATCGTTACGACTGGAAAGCTTACCGGCAACAAGACTTATCTGGCGATATGTCTCGTGATAACGTTCATCGTTGGGATGGATATGTCACTTACAATATTAATAGTGATTTCACCTTCGCATGGCAAACGACGCTGTACAGCAAACAAAACGATTATCGCTATGCAAACCATAAGAAATGGGCGACGGAAAATGCATTTATTCTACAATACCATATGACGCCCGATATTACGCCATACATAGAATATGACTACCTTGACCGTCAGGGTGTTTACAACGGCAGAGATAATTTATCGGAAAACAGTTATCGCATTGGTGTGTCATTTAAACTGTAGTAGACAGGAGACAGTCACAATGAATAAAACAATAACGGCACTTGCTATCATGATGGCGTCATTTGCCGCAAACGCGTCGGTATTGCCGGAAACTCCTGTGCCATTTAAAAGTGGTACTGGAGCAATTGATAACGACACTGTCTACATTGGTTTAGGTAGCGCAGGTACAGCATGGTACAAGCTGGATACACAAGCCAAAGATAAAAAATGGATAGCCCTGGCGGAATTCCCCGCTGGCGCGAGAGATCAAGCAACCTCCGCCTTTATTGATGGTAATTTGTATGTATTTGGCGGTGTTGGTAAAAACAGCGAGGGGTTAACTCAGGTATTCAACGACGTACACAAATATAATCCAAAAACTAATACCTGGGTTAAATTAATGTCGCACGCGCCGATGGGCATGGCAGGTCATGTGACCTTTGTACACAACGGCAAAGCCTATATTACTGGCGGCGTTAACCAGAATATATTTAATGGCTATTTTGAAGATCTCAAGGAGGCTGGAAAAGATTCAGCGGCCATAGATAAAATCAACGCCCACTATTTTGACAAAAAAGCAGAAGATTATTTCTTCAATAAGTTCCTGTTGTCTTTTGATCCCTCTACACAGCAATGGAGTTACGCTGGCGAATCCCCCTGGTACGGTACGGCTGGTGCGGCGGTAGTAAATAATGGTGATAAAACCTGGCTTATTAATGGCGAAGCAAAACCAGGGCTGCGAACTGATGCTGTATTTGAGCTTGATTTCACTGGCAATGGCATAAAATGGAATAAACTTTCTCCCGTCTCCTCACCGGATGGCGTAGCTGGCGGTTTTGCAGGTATTAGCAATGACTCTCTTATATTTGCCGGAGGAGCTGGATTCAAAGGTTCACGGGAAAATTACCAGAACGGTAAGAACTATGCGCATGAAGGTCTGAAAAAATCGTATAGCGCCGATATTCATCTTTGGCATAACGGGAAATGGGAGAAATCTGGCGAACTGTCGCAAGGTCGGGCCTACGGAGTATCATTGCCCTGGAATAATAATTTATTGATTATAGGCGGTGAAACTACGGGTGGCAAAGCTGTAGCGGACTCAGTGTTGCTCTCTGTGAAAGATAATAAAGTTACTGTGCAAAACTAACTTTTCAGGGCTCCAGCAAAGGAGCCCTGCTATCAATGGCTCATCACCCGTTGTCATTTCAATTACGCATATATATGAACACGATAACATCGCCCGATTATTACTATGTTCTTACCGTTGCCGGTCAATCTAATGCCATGGCATATGGCGAAGGACTTCCCTTACCAGACAGTGAAGATGCGCCTCACCCCAGAATAAAACAACTGGCAAGATTTACACAGACGCATCCCGGTGGCCCATCATGTCAATTTAATGACATTATTCCACTGACTCACTGCCCACACGATGTTCAGGATATGCGGGATTATCACCATCCTCTGGCAACGGATCATCAAACACAATACGGTACAGTTGGACAGGCACTGCATATTGCGCGGAAATTACTGCCCTTCATTCCTGATAATGCTGGCGTTCTTATCGTTCCTTGTTGCCGTGGCGGATCGGCTTTTACCGCAGGCTGCGAAGGGACATATTCAGAACAACACGGAGCCAGCCATGATGCATGTCGTTGGGGAACGGATACTCCGCTGTATCAGGATTTAGTCAACAGAACGCGAGCTGCACTGGCGAAGAATCCGCTGAATAAATTCCTCGGCGTATGCTGGATGCAGGGCGAATTTGACTTAATGACGAGTGACTACGCGTTACACCCTCAATATTTTAATAATATGGTTGAAGCCTTTCGGAAAGATTTACAGCAGTACCGTTCTCAGCTTCTGAATACTAACACTTCCGCTGCTCCGTGGTTCTGCGGCGATACCACCTGGTACTGGAAAGAAAATTATCCTCATGCGTACGAAACTCTTTATGGCAATTATAAAAAGAATGTCTTAGCCAATATTATTTTTGTCGGCTTCCAGCAACAAGACGAACGAGGGCTGACGAACGAGCCTGATGAAGATCCGGATGATTTAAGCACGGGATATTACGGTTCAGCGTACCGAACACCAGAAAACTGGACAACGGCGCTACGAAGCAGTCATTTTAGCTCAGCAGCCCGTCGGGGGATTATTTCCGACAAATTTGCTGACGTTATTTTGCGGTTTTGGCGTGAAGAGTGAGCACTCACAAATTTGAGTTATGCGCATCCATCAATGCTCTTAACTCCTCCGGCGTAAACGGTGGTTTGCGTCGGTGCCGCATCGAATGACAGTTAGGGCAAACAGGGAGCAAGCCATTAACTGCACTCTGTTGGTAATCTTCTTTGTTTCGAGAGTGAAGAGGCTCACGCCTTCTTAAACTGTATCTACAATAATTATGCAATCACAACCTATGCAACGCTTGTAGAAAACAATGATGCAGAAAACATTGTTCAACGCTATTCAGGACGGGTCACAGATACAAAAAAAGACGCTTTTCAGCGTCTTTCTTTTGGAATATTGGTACTGAGGATGGGACTCGAACCCACAAGCCCGTTAGGGCACTACCACCTCAAGGTAGCGTGTCTACCAATTCCACCACCTCAGCACAGATACTATCTTAGTTCGGGATATCGCTGGTCGGCTTAGCCGGAGCAGCTGGCTGAGTTTGTTCGGTTTTCGCCGGAGCACTCAGATTTTCCCATTCGCTACCTTTATTGGTTTTGTTGCTGTTGATGTTACCCAACACCAGACTGATGATGAAGAACAACGTTGCCAGCACAGCCGTCATACGGGTCATGAAGTTACCAGAACCACTTGAACCAAACAGCGTAGCGGAAGCGCCTGCTCCGAAGGAGGCTCCCATATCAGCGCCTTTACCTTGCTGCAGCATGATCAGACCAACAAGGCCAATTGCTACAATAAGGAAAACTACTAAAAGAGCTTCGTACATAATCAACCTGTTCCTTGCGGAGTTGCCGCGTACCAATGCTTCAACCAATAAAGCGAGAAAATTTAATCTTTCCCACTGAAGCGGGTGTGAATACTAACCAAAGCGAATGACCTTCGCAAGGGCAATTTTATTGCATTGTATCAACTGCGGAAAAAAACAGCAAAATCGATGTGCATAAGAAAAACAAAGGCGACAATCGCCGCCTTTTTAGCCAGTTAGTTATCGCATTAAACCGCTTTTACCGCATCAGCAATACGGTGTGCAAACTCGGTGACCTGCGCTTCGTCTTCACCTTCGACCATCACGCGAATTAACGGCTCGGTGCCGGATTTACGCAACAGCACACGCCCACGGCTACCCAGCGCCGCTTCAACTTCGGCGGTCACGGCTTTAACTGACTCATGCTCCAGCGGATCGCCGCTGCCTGCGGTATAACGCACGTTAACCAGAATCTGCGGGAACATTTTCATGCCACTGCAAAGGTCGTGCAGGCTCATATGGTTACGCGCCATCGCCGCCAGCACCTGCAAACCAGCAACGATGCCGTCACCGGTAGTGGTTTTATCCAGCAGGATCACATGACCGGAGTTCTCTGCCCCTATGCGCCAGCCTTTTTCCTGCATTTTTTCCAGTACGTAGCGGTCGCCCACTTTCGCACGTGCAAATGGAATGCCTAACTGTTTCAGTGCCAGTTCCAGCCCCATGTTGCTCATCAATGTACCCACCGCGCCACCACGCAGCTGACCCTGACGAAGGCCTTCACGCGCGATGATATACATGATCTGATCGCCATCGACTTTATTGCCTTCATGGTCAACCATAATCACGCGGTCGCCGTCGCCGTCAAACGCAATGCCGAGATCCGCTTTTTCAGCCAATACGCGTGCCTGTAGCGCACGAACATCAGTTGCCCCCACTTCGGCATTGATGTTTACGCCGTTCGGCTCACAACCGATGGCGATTACGTTCGCTCCCAGCTCGCGTAGCACGTTCGGCGCGATGTGATAAGTCGCGCCATTGGCGCAATCCACCACAATCTTCAGTTCACTGAGGCTAAGTTCGTTCGGGAATGTGGCTTTGCAAAATTCGATATAGCGACCCGCAGCATCAACGATACGGCTGGCTTTACCCAGTTCTGCCGAATCAACGCAGCTGATCTCTTTTTCCATTTCCGCTTCGATGGCCTCTTCTACCGCATCCGGTAGTTTGGTGCCATCGATAGAGAAGAATTTAATGCCGTTATCGTAGAACGGGTTATGCGATGCGGAAATCACAATCCCGGCCTCTGCGCGGAAGGTACGCGTCAGATAAGCCACTGCCGGTGTTGGCATCGGGCCAGTAAAAAGCGCGGAAAGTCCCGCTGCCGCCAGGCCGGCTTCCAGCGCCGACTCCAGCATATAGCCAGAAATACGCGTGTCTTTACCAATAATGATCTTACGGGAGCCGTGGCGCGCCAGTACTTTACCCGCAGCCCAGCCCAGTTTAAGCACAAAATCAGGGGTGATCGGCGCATCCCCAACACGACCACGAATCCCGTCGGTCCCGAAATATTTACGATTACTCATAGCGTTTGTTTTCCTTTGCAGACAGAGTGGCTTCCACCACTCGCATCGCTTCTACGGTTTCTTTGACGTCATGAACACGAATGATGTGCGCGCCCTGCATCGCAGCAATAACTGCACAGGCCAGACTACCGCTCAGGCGTTCGGACGGCCCCACGTTCAGCAGTTGTCCAATCATCGATTTTCGTGACATACCCACCAACAGCGGCAGGTTGAAATGGTGAAATTCAGCCAGACGCGCCAATAATGAATAGTTATGGTGGAGATTTTTACCGAAACCGAATCCCGGGTCGAGCAACAATTTCTCTTTTGCGATACCCGCCTGCTCACAACGTGCTATTTGCTCAATAAAGTAGCGATTAACTTCGGCAAAGACATCGTCATACTTCGGGGCTTCCTGCATGGTCTTTGGATTTCCCTGCATATGCATCAGGCATACGGGTAAACCAGTTTCCGCAGCCGCTTCCAGAGCGCCAGGTTCGGAAAGGGAGCGGATATCGTTAATGATGTGAGCGCCCACTTTCGCCGATTCACGGATAACTTCCGGTTTGGAGGTATCCACAGAGATCCAGACTTCGAATCGTTGCGCAATTGCCTCAACCACCGGAATAACACGTTGCAACTCTTCTTCAACACTCACTTCCGCTGCACCTGGACGAGTGGACTCTCCACCAACGTCGATAATCGTCGCGCCAGCGTTAATCATCAGATTCGCATGTTTCACTGCATCAATCAGTGAGTTATGCGTACCGCCATCAGAAAAAGAATCTGGCGTGACGTTGAGGATCCCCATCACGTGAGGATGGCTAAGATCCAGTGAAGTGCCCTGGGCAAAGAGTTTCATGGTGTTATCCCTGGTATGAATTGATAAGAAAAAACCCCGGAGCACGCCCCGGGGTTTTCGGTACAAATACAGTCATCTGATGCGGGAACTTACTTGTCGCCTAACTGCTCTGACATGGTGTTACCCGGATTTGGCGTACGTGGTTCATCAACCGGACGCGGCGCCTTTGGCGTGCCATTATTGTCAGAATTGTTAGATGCTCCCGACTCATCCCAACCTGCAGGCGGGCGTACATCGCGACGAGCCATCAAGTCATCAATCTGCGGTGCGTCGATGGTCTCATATTTCATGAGTGCATCTTTCATCGCATGAAGGATATCCAGATTGTCGTTCAACAATTGACGCGCACGATTGTAGTTACGTTCAATCAGTGACTTCACTTCCTGGTCGATGATACGCGCGGTTTCATCGGACATATGTTTTGCTTTCGCCACGCTACGACCGAGGAAAACTTCACCTTCTTCTTCCGCATACAGCAGCGGACCGAGTTTTTCAGAGAAGCCCCACTGGGTCACCATGTTACGCGCCAGGTTAGTCGCAACTTTAATATCGTTCGACGCACCGGTAGAAACATGTTCTGGTCCGTAGATGATCTCTTCTGCCAGACGACCGCCGTACAGGGTACTAATCTGGCTTTCCAGTTTCTGTCGGCTGGCGCTGATTGCGTCGCCTTCAGGCAGGAAGAAGGTCACACCCAGCGCGCGACCGCGCGGGATAATCGTTACTTTGTGCACCGGATCGTGTTCCGGCACCAGGCGACCGATAATCGCATGACCAGCTTCGTGGTAAGCAGTCGATTCTTTCTGCGCTTCCGTCATCACCATGGAGCGACGTTCCGCACCCATCATGATTTTGTCTTTCGCTTTCTCGAACTCAACCATCGAAACGACACGTTTATTGCCACGCGCGGCGAACAGTGCAGCTTCGTTCACCAGGTTCGCCAGGTCTGCACCGGAGAAGCCTGGTGTGCCACGAGCAATAATTGCCGCATCAACATCTGGCGCCAACGGTACGCGACGCATATGCACTTTCAGGATTTGCTCACGCCCACGCACATCTGGCAGACCAACCACAACCTGACGGTCGAAACGACCAGGACGCAGCAGTGCCGGGTCGAGAACGTCCGGACGGTTAGTCGCCGCGATAACGATGATACCTTCGTTACCTTCGAAGCCGTCCATCTCAACCAGCATCTGGTTCAGAGTCTGTTCACGTTCATCATGACCACCACCCAGACCAGCGCCACGCTGGCGGCCTACGGCGTCGATTTCATCGATGAAGATGATGCACGGTGCCGCTTTCTTCGCCTGTTCGAACATGTCACGCACACGAGATGCACCAACACCAACGAACATTTCTACGAAGTCAGAACCGGAGATGGTAAAGAACGGAACTTTCGCTTCACCTGCAATAGCTTTCGCCAGCAGCGTTTTACCCGTACCCGGAGGACCGACCATCAGGACGCCTTTCGGGATCTTACCGCCCAGTTTCTGGAAGCGGCTCGGCTCACGCAGATACTCAACCAGTTCGGCAACTTCTTCTTTTGCTTCGTCGCAACCCGCAACATCAGCAAAGGTCGTTTTGATCTGATCTTCCGTCAACATGCGCGCTTTGCTCTTACCGAACGACATCGCGCCTTTACCGCCGCCGCCCTGCATTTGACGCATGAAGAAGATCCAGACACCAATCAGCAACAGCATCGGGAACCATGAAATGAAGATAGAAGCCAGCAGGCTTGGCTCTTCAGGCGGTTCACCGACAACCTTGACGTTCTTGGTCAGCAGGTTATCCAGTAGTTTCGGATCCTGAACCGGAATGTAAGTGGTATAACGGTTACTATCTTTCTTGGTAACGTTGATTTCACGTCCGTTGATACGCGCTTCACGAACCTGGTCGTTATTGACCTCTTGTAGGAAGGTAGAGTAATCCACCTTACGGCCATTAGACTCGCTGGGCCCAAAGCTCTGGAATACTGACATCAGCACAACGGCAATGACCAGCCAGAGTATTAGGTTTTTCGCCATGTCACTCAAGGGATTAACCTCTTATTACAACTGTGTTAAAAACAGCGTCAGGATACTCTATATCCAGCATCTTTCAAACTTTCGTCTGAAATCTCCCGGTTAGGGTTTACGCCCGGTCGCTACAATATACACTTCCCGCGAACGTGCACGAGAAGAGTCCGGCTTACGAACTTTGACCTTCGTAAACAGGGAGCGAATTTCCCTTAGATACTCATCGAAACCTTCGCCCTGGAACACCTTCACTACAAAACTGCCACCCGGCGCTAACACATCACGACACATTTCTAGCGCCAGTTCCACCAGATACATGGCACGGGGGATATCCACCGCCGGTGTTCCGCTCATGTTTGGTGCCATATCGGACATGACAACCTGGACTTTGCTGTCGCCTACGCGTTCCAGCAGTGCTTTCATCACCAGTTCATCACGAAAATCGCCCTGAAGAAAGTCCACACCAACGATAGGATCCATAGGTAAAAGATCGCAAGCGATGATGCGGCCTTTGCCGCCAATTTGGGTGACCACATATTGTGACCAACCACCCGGGGCAGCACCAAGGTCGACAACCGTCATTCCCGGTTTAAAGAGTTTGTCACTTTGCTGTATTTCATCAAGTTTAAACCAGGCACGGGAACGTAACCCCTTTTTCTGTGCCTGTTGAACATATTTATCGCTAAAGTGTTCCTGAAGCCAACGGCTGGAGCTGGCAGAACGCTTCTTACCTGTCATTTAACTTTCCCATTGGGATGACTCATCGTAACCAATTGCGTAAATTTTTACGCGCCTGTTTGGTGATATATGGGAGATGGCGGTAGAATGACCCGTTTTCAATCCCAACGTAAGCAAAAAAATACGATGAATCTGAGTACTAAACAAAAACAACACCTGAAAGGTCTGGCACATCCGCTCAAGCCAGTTGTTCTGCTTGGCAGTAATGGTTTGACCGAAGGGGTGCTGGCCGAGATTGAACAAGCGTTAGAGCACCATGAACTCATCAAGGTGAAAATCGCCACAGAAGATCGCGAAACTAAAACCTTGATCGTGGAAGCTATCGTGCGCGAAACCGGCGCCTGTAATGTACAGGTCATCGGTAAAACGCTGGTGCTTTATCGCCCAACTAAAGAACGTAAAATCTCGCTGCCACGCTAAGATTATCCTAAAGTTACACACATTTTCTGTGTAAAACGAGGGATTTTCCGCAGGCAGGAGAGCAAAATGCCACGCTCTGTTCGTTGATAAAAGGCCGCATAGCGGCCTTTTTCCTTTCTTTACAATACATCAACATTTTGAGTATTGGGTAATTCTTACAGGTATTCTACCTTAATTACTTCAAATTCCACTTCGCCGCCTGGCGTTTTGATGACCACAACATCATCTTCTTCTTTGCCGATCAGGCCACGAGCGATAGGCGAGTTTACAGAAATCAGGTTTTGTTTAAAGTCAGCTTCGTCATCGCCTACGATGCGATAAGTCTGTTCTTCATCAGAATCCAGATTCAACACCGTTACGGTAGCACCAAAAATAACGCGACCATTGTTTGGCATTTTGGTGACATCAATCACCTGCGCGTTCGACAGCTTGGCTTCGATGTCTTTGATACGGCCTTCGCAGAAACCCTGCTGCTCACGCGCTGCGTGGTATTCAGCATTCTCTTTCAGGTCGCCATGTTCACGCGCTTCCGCGATAGCAGCAATGATTTCAGGACGGCGCACAGATTTCAGAAAATCCAGCTCTTCGCGTAGTTTCTCAGCGCCGCGTAAGGTCATCGGAATAGCTTGCATTTGTTATACCTCTTGAATATTCCTGATGGGGCGAGTCTCCACCCACCCCGGCTGTTCGGTCAGCCCGGCATAACTCCTCACCAGGCCAGAAGCAAAAAAATACCAACCCGGAAACAGGTTCCAGGTCAGCTACAATTCACATTTTGATGATCATTTTACCCTGAAGTTCCCGAAGGGTCATCGTTTACTTTATAGGGCGTTGCGCCGTAGTATGACGGCTCGATTCCAGGTTGTTAGCGCGAGATTATGCGATTTTCCAGATTTATCATCGGATTGACCAGCTGTATAGCGTTCAGTGTCCAGGCCGCAAATGTTGATGAGTACATTACTCAGCTTCCTGCTGGTGCCAACCTTGCCCTGATGGTGCAAAGAGTCGGCGCGTCTGCCCCCACGATTGATTACCACAGTCAGCAGATGGCGCTGCCCGCCAGTACGCAAAAAGTAATCACTGCGCTGGCGGCGTTGATTCAACTCGGCCCCGATTTTCGTTTTACCACTACGCTTGAAACCAAAGGCAATGTGGAAAACGGAGTGCTTAAAGGCGATTTAGTGGCGCGATTTGGTGCCGATCCTACGCTAAAACGTCAGGATATTCGCAATATGGTCGCGACTCTGAAAAAATCTGGTGTCACACAAATCGATGGCAATGTACTCATAGATACCTCCATTTTTGCCAGTCATGATAAAGCTCCCGGCTGGCCATGGAATGATATGACACAATGCTTTAGCGCCCCTCCCGCCGCTGCCATTGTTGACCGCAATTGCTTCTCCGTCTCGCTCTACAGCGCCCAAAAACCCGGTGATATGGCTTTTATACGCGTGGCATCTTATTACCCCGTTACGATGTTCAGCCAGGTACGCACCCTCCCCCGTGGTTCTGCCGAAGCGCAATACTGTGAGCTGGATGTCGTGCCAGGCGACCTGAACCGCTTTACGCTGACTGGATGCCTGCCACAACGTTCCGAGCCGCTCCCGTTAGCCTTTGCGGTGCAAGATGGTGCCAGCTATGCCGGTGCAATTCTGAAAGATGAGTTAAAACAGGCAGGTATCACCTGGAGCGGAACACTGCTGCGCCAGACTCAGGTTAACGAACCTGGAACGGTGGTTGCCAGTAAACAATCGGCTCCTTTGCATGATCTGCTTAAGATTATGCTGAAAAAATCAGACAACATGATCGCCGATACGGTTTTCCGCATGATAGGCCATGCGCGCTTCAATGTGCCTGGAACATGGCGGGCCGGGTCGGACGCCGTGCGTCAGATCCTGCGCCAGCAAGCCGGTGTCGATATTGGCAACACGATTATTGCCGACGGCTCGGGACTTTCACGCCATAACCTGATTGCTCCTGCCACCATGATGCAGGTGCTGCAATATATCGCCCAACACGACAACGAGCTTAACTTTATCTCTATGCTGCCGCTGGCGGGCTATGACGGCTCTTTGCAGTACCGTGCAGGTCTGCATCAGGCAGGCGTGGATGGCAAAGTCTCAGCGAAAACGGGGTCGTTGCAAGGGGTGTATAACCTGGCAGGATTCATCACCACGGCGAGTGGGCAACGAATGGCGTTCGTACAATATCTTTCTGGCTATGCGGTAGAACCGGCGGATCAGCGTAATCGCCGTATTCCGTTAGTGCGATTTGAAAGCCGCTTGTATAAAGATATTTATCAGAACAATTAGTCAAAAAGAAACCCCGGCGCATGGTCGGGGTTTCAGATTATTGACAAAGTGCGCTTTGTTTATGCCGGATGCGGCATTAACGCCTGAGTCGGCCTACAAAATTGTGCAAATTCAATATATTGCAATTCTCTTGTAGGCCTGATAAGCGTAGCGCATCAGGCTATTTGGCGTTTGTCATCCGTAATTAACGCTTGTAAATGAACTCAACGCCTTCTTCGTCGTCTTCGTCCCAGTCGTCATCCCAGTCTTCATCATCCTCTTCAGCAATTTCTTCAAGCTGCTGACGGTGATAATCATCCCACATGAATTCGACTTTCTCTGGCTGTTTCGCTTCTTCGGCCTGCACGACCGGGTTTTCAATGATAAAGGTCATCACATCCCAGCAGAGATCTTTAACGCCCAGTCCGCTTGCCGCAGAGATCAGATAATATTTATCTTCCCAGCCCAGCGCCTCAGCGATCGCTTTCGCTTTCTCTTCGGCTTCCGCTTTATCCAGCAGATCGATCTTGTTGAAGACTAACCAACGCGGTTTCGCCGCCAGATCCTGACTGTATTTTTCCAGCTCGCTGATAATAATACGCGCGTTTTCAACCGGATCGGTGCCGTCAATCGGATCGATATCGATAAGGTGCAACAGGACGCGGCAACGTTCCAGGTGCTTCAGGAAGCGAATCCCCAGACCTGCGCCTTCCGCAGCGCCTTCAATCAGCCCTGGAATATCGGCAACAACGAAGCTCTTTTCGTTGTCCATTCGAACCACACCCAGACTTGGCACCAGAGTGGTAAACGGATAGTCCGCTACTTTCGGTTTAGCCGCCGAGACAGCACGAATAAATGTCGATTTACCCGCATTTGGCATCCCCAGCATACCGACGTCAGCCAGCAGCATTAGTTCAAGCAGCAGCTCGCGCTTATCGCCCGGCGTACCGTTAGTTTTCTGCCGTGGTGTACGGTTAACGGACGATTTGAAACGGGTATTGCCCAGACCGTGCCAGCCGCCCTTGGCAACCAGCAGACGCTGACCGTGTTTGGTCATATCGCCC
Organism: Escherichia sp. 93.0816; assembly: GCF_013368855.2. Classification (NCBI taxonomy): domain Bacteria; kingdom Pseudomonadati; phylum Pseudomonadota; class Gammaproteobacteria; order Enterobacterales; family Enterobacteriaceae; genus Escherichia; species Escherichia sp. 93.0816. The sequence continues at coordinate 331,760 of NZ_JABWNC020000002.1, forward strand.
ATGGTTTCGCCGGTGCCCTGATCGATAACACGCGTACCTACAGGCACTTTAATCGTCACGTCTTTACCACGCTTACCGGTACAGTCGCGGCTTGCGCCATTCTGACCACGCTCGGCGCGGAAAGATTTCTCAAAACGATAATCGATAAGCGTATTCAGGTTCTCGTCGGCTTCCATCCATACGTCACCGCCGTCACCACCGTCGCCGCCATCCGGGCCGCCTTTCGGAATATATTTTTCGCGGCGGAAGCTCACGCAACCATTACCGCCATCACCTGCAACGACCAGAATCGATGCTTCATCAACAAACTTCATTTTATTCTCCGTAAATCATTCGCCTGCGCGGGGTTGCGATACCACCGTTGTATGCTTACGTAATCCGCCCCAAATACGATGACCAATGGCGGAATACATCGCGCCCGCAACCACGACAAACGCACCGAGATAACCTAAAAGGTTTAACATCGGTCTGGCGAAGAAATCGGGCCAGGCCAGTGATAAAAGATCTGAAAAAAACAGCGTAAACAGTGGGGTGAGCGTGATGATCGCGCTCACCTGCGCTGCCTGCCAGCGAGCCATCGCTTCCGCCAGGGCGCCATATCCTACCAACGTATTCAGTCCGCAAAAAATTAAACATGCGAGCTGCCAGTGGCTAAGCTGCGCTATCACTCCAGGCTTTGCCAGAGGGAAGAGCGCAATTGTACATAAAGTGTACAGTAAAAACAGGATCTGCGGTGAGGCCAGCCGACGCAATAAAACCTTTTGCGCCACGCCATAACTCACCCAAACCGTCGCCGCACCGACCCCAAAGATAACTCCCCAGGTGTAATCGGTGAGCTTTGTAAATATCTCGACCAGACTGGTGTTAAAGAACATCACCAGGCCGCTCAGGAGCATCAATGCCCCCACAACCTGGGTGCTGCGCATTTTCTCTTTCAGGATAAATACGCTGGCAACCATCATGCCAACTGGCGAGAGTTGCCCAATCACCTGCGAGGCGGTCGGACTCAGATATTGCAAGGATGAGCTGAACAGGATGAAATTCCCAAACAGCCCGGCAGTCGCCACCGCCAGTAATATCAGCCAGCGTGGCCTACGAAACACATGTAATGGCGGCAGCTTCTTCTTCACCGCAAGAATAGCACCAAGGCCAATACTCGCCATCAAGAAACGGTAAAACACAATTGTCGGAGGTTCCATCACCTCCAGCACCTGCTTCATTGCGATTGGCAACGCCCCCCAGCAAATTGCTGTGGTGAGCGCCAAAAGAATGCCAATGCCTGCCTGCTGCTTCATACCGTAATCCCTGCAAAACGCATTTGCGGATTAACGCCGCACGATGCGCATTTTACCGGCTATCGAATGTAAAAAGCCCCGCAACGTGTTGCGGGGCTTTCATCCGTTACCGGGACGCGAAAAACTTATTCAGCTTCGATGCTGATAAATTTACGGTTTTTCGGGCCTTTAACTTCGAATTTCACTTTACCGTCTGCTTTAGCAAACAGAGTGTGGTCACGACCGCAACCTACGTTAGTGCCAGCGTGGAATTTGGTGCCACGTTGACGAACGATGATGCTACCCGCCAGAACGGATTCGCCACCGAAACGCTTAACGCCCAGGCGTTTAGCTTCTGAATCGCGACCGTTACGTGTGGAGCCGCCAGCCTTTTTATGTGCCATTTGAAATCTCTCCTCAGGTCTTAGGCGCTGATGCCAGTAATTTTCACATCAGTGAACCACTGACGATGGCCCTGCTGCTTACGATAGTGTTTACGACGACGAAACTTAACGATTTTAACTTTCTCGCCACGACCGTGAGCAACAACTTCAGCTTTGATTACGCCGCCATCAACGAAAGGAACGCCGATTTTGACTTCTTCACCGTTTGCGATCATCAGAACTTCTGCGAACTCAACAGTTTCGCCAGTTGCGATGTCCAGCTTTTCCAGGCGAACGGTCTGACCTTCGCTTACTCGGTGTTGTTTACCACCACTTTGGAAAACCGCGTACATATAAAACTCCGCTTCCGCGCACACCTTTTCAATGATTCAGAGTGCGCTATAAATATTCACAATAGGGCGCGAATATTACGCAAAACGCACGCCTTTGACAAGTGCTACAGTCAATACACGAAGAAAAAAAACACAACTTGTACGGTAACGTTTATCTGTGCCATTTTTTCAGTACAATCACCCTATATTCCTAACCATAAACCCTAAGTTGCCTTTGTTCACAGTAAGGTAATCGGGGCGAAAAGCCCGGCTTTTGCGATGAATTTAGAAAAAATCAATGAGTTAACCGCGCAAGATATGGCGGGTGTTAATGCGGCAATCCTTGAGCAGCTTAATTCCGACGTCCAACTGATCAATCAGTTAGGCTATTACATCATCAGCGGCGGCGGTAAACGTATTCGTCCGATGATTGCTGTACTGGCTGCACGAGCTGTTGGCTATGAGGGAAATGCGCATGTCACCATTGCCGCCCTGATCGAGTTTATCCACACAGCGACTCTGCTACACGACGACGTTGTGGATGAATCAGATATGCGCCGTGGTAAAGCTACCGCTAACGCCGCGTTTGGCAATGCTGCCAGCGTGCTGGTAGGCGATTTTATTTACACCCGCGCGTTCCAGATGATGACCAGCCTCGGCTCGCTCAAAGTGCTGGAAGTGATGTCAGAAGCCGTAAACGTCATCGCAGAAGGTGAAGTTCTGCAACTGATGAACGTTAACGACCCGGATATCACCGAAGAAAACTACATGCGCGTTATCTACAGCAAAACTGCACGTCTGTTTGAGGCTGCTGCGCAGTGTTCCGGGATTCTGGCAGGATGTACGCCGGAAGAGGAAAAAGGCCTGCAGGATTATGGTCGTTACCTCGGCACCGCTTTTCAGCTCATCGACGATTTACTCGATTACAGCGCCGATGGTGAACAGTTAGGTAAAAACGTCGGGGACGATCTAAACGAAGGTAAACCGACGCTGCCGCTGCTACATGCGATGCATAATGGTACACCGGAGCAGGCGCAAATGATCCGTTCAGCTATTGAGCAAGGCAATGGGCGTCATCTTCTGGAACCGGTTCTGGAAGCAATGAACGCGTGTGGATCTCTTGAATGGACGCGTCAGCGTGCCGAGGAAGAGGCAGACAAAGCCATCGAAGCGTTACAGATACTCCCGGATACCCCGTGGCGAGAGGCGTTAATCGGCCTTGCACACATCGCGGTTCAACGCGATCGTTAATTCCTTCCCTTTATCCCGCGCATTGCGCGGGATAACTCCAGTAAGTTCCATAAAAACACTTATTCAGTGCAATACCATCTGAATAATCAGGTTTTTGTCTTTATATATTCTGAATCTTCACACTATTTACATGAACTTTTTAGAGCAATTCGCCATCAGGAGTATAGTGATGCCCGACAGAACACATGTTCTGAATGAAAGCGACTAACTTAAGGAGTGAGGAAAGATGGAGAGTAATTTCATTGACTGGCATCCCGCTGACATCATTGCGGGTTTGCGCAAGAAGGGAACGTCAATGGCTGCGGAATCTCGCAGAAATGGTTTGAGTTCCTCGACGCTGGCAAATGCATTATCGCGTCCGTGGCCAAAGGGAGAGATGATTATTGCGAAAGCCCTGGGTACTGACCCATGGGTTATATGGCCATCACGCTACCATGATCCGCAGACACATGAGTTTATCGACAGAACGCAGTTAATGCGCAGCTACACTAAACCGAAAAAATGAGTGGTCTGGCGGTAGCCCCGCGAACGGGGCTGCCAGCTTTCAGACGATTACTCGCCTTTCACACGCTCGATATTCGCACCTAATGCACGCAATTTGTCTTCAATGCGTTCGTAGCCGCGATCGATGTGATAAATACGATCAACAACCGTAGTCCCTTCCGCAATACAGCCAGCCAGTACCAGACTTGCTGATGCACGCAGATCGGTTGCCATGACCTGTGCGCCGGAAAGTTTTTCGACACCGTGACAAATAACGGTATTGCTTTCAATCTCGGCTTGCGCGCCCATACGGCTCAGCTCTGGCACGTGCATAAAGCGGTTTTCAAAGACCGTTTCGGTAATGAATCCGGTGCCTTCTGCCACCAGGTTCAACAGCGTGAACTGAGCTTGCATATCGGTTGGGAACGCCGGATGCGGCGCGGTACGCACATTAACAGCCTTCGGACGTTTGCCATGCATATCCAGGCTAATCCAGTCCTCACCTACTTCAATGTCCGCTCCAGCGTCACGCAGTTTCGCCAGCACAGCGTCAAGAGTATCTGGCTGGGCGTTACGGCAGATAATTTTGCCGCGAGAGATTGCCGCTGCCACCAGGAACGTGCCGGTTTCGATGCGATCCGGCAGCACGCGATAGACACCGCCGCCTAGACGTTCCACACCTTCGATGACGATACGATCGGTGCCCTGACCGCTAATTTTCGCGCCCAGCGTAATCAGGAAGTTCGCGGTATCGACAATTTCCGGTTCACGCGCTGCGTTTTCAATAATCGTGGTGCCTTCCGCCAGGGTTGCAGCACACATGATGGTCACGGTTGCGCCGACGCTGACTTTATCCATCACGATATGCGCGCCTTTCAGACGCCCATCAACGGAAGCTTTTACGTAACCTTCTTCCAGTTTGATCGTCGCGCCTAATTGCTCAAGCCCGGAAATATGCAAATCAACCGGACGCGCACCAATCGTACAACCACCAGGTAGAGAAACCTGTCCCTGACCGAAACGTGCCACCAGCGGCCCCAGCGCCCAGATAGAGGCTCGCATGGTTTTGACCAAATCATAAGGTGCGCAGAATACATTAACGTCGCGGGCGTCAATATGCACAGAACCATTACGTTCTACTTTCGCACCCAGCTGGCTTAGCAGCTTCATTGATGTATCAACGTCTTTCAGTTTCGGGACATTCTGGATCTCTACCGGTTCTTCCGCCAGTAGTGCGGCAAAAAGGATAGGCAGAGCAGCATTTTTAGCGCCGGAAATTGTGACTTCGCCCTGGAGCTTTGTTGGCCCCTGAACACGAAATTTATCCATTTAGTTTGTTCTCAGTTAACAATTCATATCCGCTACCGGCAAATCGCCCATAGCTCAAAAGCCGTTCAGTTTGCGATCTCGCGCCCACTCCGTAGGGGTATACGCTTTGATCGACACAGCATGAATGCGGTTATCCGCAATATATTCCATCAGCGGACCATAAACCGTCTGCTGTTTTTTAACCCGGCTCATGCCGTCAAACATCTCACCCACGGCAATAACCTGAAAGTGGCTGCCATCGCCGGAAACGTGGACTTCCTGGAGGGAGAGAGCGTTCATCAGCACGCTCTGAATTTCATTATTTTCCATGGGATCTTCATTCATCAGTTAATAAACCAGCAAAACATCTTAGAGCAAAGTTGCGCTGGCATAAATAAGCAAAAAGCCTTGCTGATAAATCAAACAAGGCTCGACTTGCAGGCGGATTTGCCGGACAGGCGGTTAACGCCTTATCCAGCCTGAAAAAATTTAACGAGGCAGGACATCAGACGGCAAATTATACAACTTTGCCAGGGTATACACCTTATCGTTTACCCCCTGAAGCGTCACGCTGTTGCCCTGCTTTTTCGCCAGATCGATAAGGTGGAGCAGCAGCGCCAGTCCACCAGTATCGACGCGGGACACGCGGCTAAGATCGATGCAGGTAATTCCCTTCACCGCTTCTTCACGCACTTCCCAAAGCGGTAGCAGTACGTCTTGATCCAACTCTCCGGTTAATACCAGAGTGTTGCCCGTCTGCACCCAGCTCAGTGACTCGCTCATTATTTTTTCTCTTCCAGAGTGATTTTCTGTTGAGAAATTGATTTCAGTTGCGCGGTCAGGCCGTCGATACCTTTGGTACGCAGTAGTGTCCCCCACTCGTTTTGTTTGGTGGTGATCATGCTGACGCCTTCAGCAATCATGTCGTAAGCCTGCCAGTTGCCAGTCTGGGAGTTTTTACGCCACTGGAAGTCCAGACGTACCGGCGGGCGACCATTCGGGTCAATAATAGTAACGCGAATAGGCACAATGGTTTTGTCACCCAGCGGCTGTTCTGGCGCAATCTGGTAAGTCTGCCCGTGATACATCGCCAGCGCCTGACCGTAAGCCTGCTTCAGGTACTCACGGAAAGCGGCAAAGTATGCATCACGTTGGGCTGGGGTCGCGCTCTTGTAGTACTGACCCAGTACCAGTGCACCAGCGTATTTCACCTGCACATACGGCAGCAGTTCCTGATCGACGATAGTACGCAAATAATCCGGGTTGGCCCGGATTTGCGGTTGCTCATTCTTCAGGCGATCGAACGTTTTCTGCGCCGCCTCGTCCATCAACTTATACGGATTGGTCTGGTCTGCCGCAGTTGCCGCACTCAGCGGTGCAATCACCAGCAAAGCGACCATCATTAAACGTTTAAACATGCGTCGGTTCTCCTGAAATTATTTCGTTGTACCCACAGGTTCAGTGGTTTCATTATTACCTGGCGCAGCAGCTGGCGCATCGCCACTATTCTTATTGTCATCGCCTTTACTACCGTAAAGGAACTGACCAATGAGATCTTCCAGCACCATCGCAGACTTGGTGTCCTGAATCGAATCGCCATCCTTCAGAATAGCAGTACCCAGTTCGGGGTCTTCAAAACCGACGTTTAACGCCAGATACTGCTCTCCAAGCAGGCCGGAAGTACGAATACTCAGCGAACTTGTGTCAGGAATGTGGTTATAACGTTGTTCAATTTCCAGCGTCACGCGCGGCAGATAGGTTTTCGGATCCAGCGTAATATCTGCCACCCGACCGACGACAACGCCGCCAATGCTGACCGGAGAGCGCGCTTTCAGGCCGCCAATGTTATCGAACGTCGCATAAAGCGTGTAGGTCGGTTCAGTACGTATGGACGTCACGTTTGCCGCCTTCAGGCAGACAAACAGCGCCGCCAGCAGTGCTGCTAATAAAAAGATACCCACCCAAATTTCATTTTTTTTCGTTTGCATGAACTCAATTCCCAAACATCAATGCGGTCAGCACAAAATCCAGCCCCAGAACAGCCAGAGACGAGTGGACAACGGTGCGAGTGGTTGCCCGGCTAATCCCGGCAGAAGTCGGGATGGCGTCGTAACCGTTAAACAACGAAATCCACGTCACCGTAATGGCGAACACCACGCTCTTAATCAGACAGTTGACCAGATCCATACGCCAGTCGACGGCGTTTTGCATTGCCGACCAGAAGAATCCGCTATCAATACCTTTCCAGCTAACGCCGACCAGCGATCCGCCCCAGATCCCCACGGCGACGAAAATAATCGTCAGCAATGGCAATGAAATAACCCCAGCCCAGAAACGCGGAGAAATAACCCGACGCAGCGGATCGACCGCCATCATCTCCATGCTGGAGAGCTGCTCTGTGGCGCGCATCAAGCCGATTTCTGCGGTTAGCGCCGAACCGGCACGCCCGGCAAACAGTAACGCAGCAACCACCGGTCCCAGTTCACGCAGCAGCGATAACGCCACCAGCATACCCAGACTGGTTTCCGCACTATAGGTGGTCAGAACCAGATAACCTTGCAGACCCAGCACCATTCCGATGAACACGCCAGAAACCACAATAATCAGCATCGACAGGACGCCGACATTATAGAGCTGACGCACCAGCAGCGGCGCATGTTTACGAAATTCCGGTTTGCCTACCAGCGCATTGAATAACATTAACCCGGCCCGCCCGAACGTTCTCAGGGTTTTAATCCCTTTATGTCCAAGCGAGGCCAGCGCATTTAACAGCATGAGTGGCTTAACTCCCTGGTAAAAGATCAGCGTGATAATCGCCGGCAGGATAGCGGAACGGAACAGGTCCGTCAGCTATCCCGTCCAGAAACTGACGTACGCGCGGATCAGGATTCGCCTGCAACGCCTGGGCGCTACCGTGAGCGACAATTTTTTTATCCGCCAGAATCCAGGCGTGATCCGCAATACTTAAGACTTCCGGCACATCATGAGAAACTACCACGCAGGTCACGCCCAACGCGCTGTTCAGCTCAGAAATCAGCTTCACCAGTACGCCCATAGTGATCGGATCCTGCCCAACAAACGGTTCATCAAACATGATGAGATCCGGCTCCAGGGCAATCGCACGCGCCAGTGCAGCGCGACGAGCCATCCCGCCGGAAAGTTCAGAAGGCATAAGTTTCGCCGCTCCACGCAGCCCTACAGCTTCCAGCTTCATCATCACCGTGCTATGCAACAATGGCGCGGGGAGCTGGGTATGTTCGCGCAGTGGATAGGCCACGTTGTCAAATACGTTCATATCTGTGAACAACGCCCCGGACTGAAACAACATGCTCATCCGTTTGCGCACAGTGTACAGGCGCGAGCGAGACATCGCCGGAATATTCTCGCCATCAAAAAGGATCTCACCGTGATCTGGTGCGATTTGCCCGCCAATCAGACGGAGTAGCGTCGTTTTACCGATGCCCGATGGCCCCATGATTGCCGTGATCTTCCCTCGCGGCACGGTCAGGGAAATATTATCGAAGATGCAGCGATTGCCACGCGTAAAACTGACATCGCGCATATCGACTAAATTCGCCACAGACTGCTCCATAATTCACCCTTCGTCTTGCGTTGATTTTCTAAGCATGGCGCTCAATTTAACCTTGAACCCAACATATTTACAGAATATTACCCGCCGTGGTTAGCTAAAGCTGGCATTTGTTTTACTTTTTAGCCGCATAAAGTCAAAATTAAGAATCCGTTACGGCTTTCTGAGAATCTTCAGCGACCGGCGAGTATACCTGAAGAAAGGACGTTAGATGCTTTTAGCTACGGCACTGTTAATTGTTGGTTTACTTTTGGTCGTATACAGTGCCGATCGTCTGGTATTTGCCGCTTCCATTCTTTGCCGCACTTTTGGCATCCCACCGCTGATCATTGGCATGACGGTGGTCAGTATTGGCACGTCACTTCCAGAAATTATTGTTTCGCTTGCCGCGTCGCTGCATGAACAACGCGATTTAGCCGTCGGCACGGCGCTTGGCTCAAACATTATCAATATCTTGCTGATCCTCGGTCTGACCGCACTGGTGCGCCCTTTTACCGTCCATTCCGATGTTCTGCGCCGCGAGTTACCATTAATGTTATTCGTCAGCGTGGTAGCCGGTTCCGTACTCTATGACGGACAACTTAGTCGTAGCGATGGTATCTTTCTCCTTTTTCTGGCTGTGCTATGGCTGCTGTTCATTGTTAAACTTGCACATCAGGCCGAACGTCAGGGAACCGATAGCCTGACCAGAGAGCAGCTTGCAGAGCTACCGCGTGAAGGCGGTTTACCCGTCGCATTTTTATGGCTTGGCATTGCGCTGATCATCATGCCAGTGGCTACGCGGATGGTGATTGATAACGCCACCGTACTGGCGAATTACTTTGCCATCAGCGAATTAACTATTGGTCTGACGGCAATCGCTATCGGCACTAGTCTGCCGGAACTGGCAACCGCGATAGCTGGTGTTCGCAAAGGTGAAAACGACATCGCCATCGGTAATATCATTGGCGCGAATATTTTTAATATCGTCATCGTACTGGGTCTGCCGGCGCTGATTACGCCAGGGGAGGTTAACCCACTGGCGTACAGCCGTGACTACAGCGTGATGTTGTTGGTAAGCATTATTTTTGCGTTGCTGTGCTGGCGACGCTCCCCGCAACCGGGCCGTGGCGTAGGGGTATTATTAACAGGCGGATTTATCGTATGGCTGGCGATGTTGTACTGGTTATCGCCAATACTCGTTGAATAACTGGAAACGCATTATGTCGCACGTAGAGTTGCAACCGGGTTTTGACTTTCAGCAAGCAGGTAAAGAAGTCCTGGCGATTGAACGTGAATGCCTGGCGGAGCTTGATCAATACATCAATCAGAATTTCGCGCTCGCTTGCGAAAAGATGTTTTGGTGTAAAGGCAAAGTCGTGGTTATGGGGATGGGCAAATCGGGACACATTGGACGCAAAATGGCCGCGACCTTTGCCAGCACCGGTACTCCGTCATTTTTCGTCCATCCTGGCGAAGCCGCGCATGGTGATTTAGGCATGGTCACCCCGCAGGATGTGGTAATTGCTATCTCTAACTCTGGTGAATCCAGCGAAATCAATGCATTGATTCCGGTGCTTAAGCGTCTTCACGTGCCGTTAATCTGCATTACCGGTCGCCCGGAGAGCAGCATGGCGCGCGCCGCAGACGTGCATCTGTGTGTTAAAGTAGCGAAAGAAGCCTGTCCGTTGGGGCTGGCACCGACCAGCAGCACCACTGCCACGCTGGTTATGGGCGATGCGCTCGCCGTCGCTCTGTTAAAAGCGCGCGGCTTTACCGCCGAAGATTTTGCGCTCTCACATCCCGGCGGCGCACTGGGTCGTAAACTTCTGCTGCGCGTAAACGATATTATGCATACGGGTGATGAGATCCCGCATGTTAAAAAAACCGCCAGCCTGCGCGATGCATTACTGGAAGTTACCCGCAAAAATCTTGGTATGACCGTCATTTGCGATGACAATATGATGATTGAAGGCATCTTTACCGACGGTGATTTACGCCGTGTCTTCGATATGGGCGTAGATGTCCGTCAATTAAGTATTGCCGATGTGATGACGCCGGGGGGAATTCGCGTACGCCCTGGCATTCTGGCCGTTGAGGCACTGAACTTAATGCAGTCCCGCCATATCACCTCCGTAATGGTTGCCGATGGCGACCATTTACTCGGTGTGTTACATATGCATGATTTACTGCGTGCTGGCGTAGTGTAAAGATTCAAGGATAAACAACAATGAACAAAGCAGGTGCGTCACTTGAGACCTGTTACGGCCCTGTCAGTGCCGACGTTATGGCAAAAGCAGAAAATATTCGTCTGCTGATCCTTGACGTCGATGGCGTGCTGTCAGATGGCCTGATTTATATGGGCAACAACGGCGAAGAACTTAAAGCGTTCAATGTTCGTGATGGTTATGGCATTCGTTGTGCGCTCACCTCTGATATTGAAGTCGCCATCATTACCGGGCGAAAGGCTAAACTGGTAGAAGATCGCTGTGCCACATTGGGGATTACTCACTTGTATCAGGGGCAGTCGAATAAACTTATCGCCTTTAGCGATCTGCTGGAAAAACTGGCGATCGCCCCGGAAAACGTGGCTTACGTTGGGGATGATCTCATCGACTGGCCAGTAATGGAAAAAGTGGGCCTAAGCGTAGCCGTGGCCGATGCGCATCCGCTGTTGCTTCCGCGCGCCGATTACGTGACTCGCATTGCTGGCGGTCGTGGCGCAGTGCGTGAAGTTTGCGACTTATTACTCCTGGCGCAGGGCAAACTGGATGAAGCCAAAGGGCAATCGATATGAGTAAAGCCAGACGTTGGGTTATCATTGTGCTATCACTGGCGGTTCTGGTGATGATCGGTATTAACATGACCGAGAAAGACGATACCGCCCAGGTGGTCGTCAACAACAATGATCCCACCTATAAAAGCGAGCATACGGACACGCTCGTCTATAACCCAGAAGGGGCGCTAAGCTATCGATTGATTGCTCAACACGTTGAATATTATTCCGATCAGGCCGTTTCGTGGTTTACGCAACCGGTACTTACTACGTTTGATAAGGATAAAATCCCGACATGGTCCGTAAAAGCGGATAAAGCCAAGCTGACCAATGATCGGATGCTCTATTTATATGGACACGTTGAAGTCAACGCACTCGTGCCGGACTCTCAACTTCGCAGAATCACGACGGATAACGCGCAGATCAATCTGGTGACGCAGGATGTTACCTCTGAAGACCTCGTCACGTTATACGGAACAACATTTAACTCCAGCGGTCTGAAAATGCGCGGCAACTTACGCAGCAAGAACGCCGAGCTGATTGAAAAGGTTAGAACATCCTATGAAATTCAAAACAAACAAACTCAGCCTTAATCTTGTGCTTGCCAGCTCACTTCTGGCCGCCAGTATTCCGGCATTTGCCGTTACCGGAGACACTGACCAGCCGATTCACATTGAGTCGGATCAGCAATCTCTTGATATGCAAGGCAACGTGGTCACCTTCACGGGTAACGTCATTGTTACCCAGGGCACCATCAAAATTAATGCCGATAAAGTGGTCGTTACCCGCCCGGGCGGCGAGCAGGGCAAAGAAGTGATCGATGGCTACGGTAAGCCAGCGACGTTCTATCAAATGCAGGACAACGGTAAACCTGTCGAAGGCCACGCTTCCCAGATGCATTACGAACTGGCGAAAGATTTTGTCGTTCTGACCGGTAATGCTTATCTGCAGCAGGTCGATAGCAATATAAAGGGCGATAAAATCACTTATCTGGTGAAAGAGCAGAAAATGCAGGCTTTCAGCGATAAAGGTAAGCGCGTAACCACCGTTCTGGTGCCGTCGCAGTTGCAGGATAAAAACAACAAAGGCCAGACCCCGGCGCAGAAGAAAGGTAATTAATTCGTTATGGCAACATTAACAGCAAAGAACCTTGCAAAAGCCTACAAGGGTCGCCGCGTGGTGGAAGACGTCAGTCTGACCGTCAACTCCGGGGAAATTGTTGGTCTGCTGGGGCCAAACGGTGCCGGTAAGACCACCACTTTCTACATGGTTGTTGGCATTGTGCCGCGCGATGCAGGCAACATCATTATTGATGATGACGATATCAGTCTGCTGCCATTACACGCGCGCGCGCGCCGTGGTATCGGCTATCTGCCGCAGGAAGCCTCCATTTTCCGCCGCCTCAGCGTTTACGATAACCTGATGGCGGTACTGCAAATTCGTGACGACTTGTCTGCTGAACAACGTGAAGACCGCGCGAACGAGCTGATGGAAGAGTTTCACATTGAGCACCTGCGTGACAGCATGGGGCAATCGCTCTCCGGTGGTGAACGTCGCCGTGTAGAAATTGCCCGCGCACTGGCTGCGAATCCGAAATTTATTCTGCTTGATGAACCGTTTGCCGGGGTTGACCCGATCTCGGTTATCGACATCAAACGCATCATTGAGCACCTGCGCGACAGCGGCCTGGGTGTGCTGATCACTGATCATAACGTGCGTGAAACACTGGCAGTTTGTGAACGCGCTTATATCGTCAGTCAGGGGCATTTGATCGCCCACGGCACACCTACAGAAATCTTACAAGACGAACATGTTAAGCGTGTATACCTTGGGGAAGACTTCAGACTCTGATAGGGTAGAAGCTCGCGACGTTTTAGCAGGAGAGTACGATTCTGAACATGAAGCAAGGTTTGCAACTCAGGCTTAGTCAGCAACTGGCGATGACGCCTCAGCTACAACAGGCAATTCGTCTGTTGCAGCTGTCCACGCTGGAACTTCAACAGGAGCTGCAGCAGGCGCTGGAGAGTAATCCACTGCTTGAGCAAATCGACACTCATGATGAAATCGACACTCACGAAACGCCAGACAGCGAAACTCTGGACACCGCTGACGCGCTCGAACAAAAAGAGATGCCGGAAGAGCTGCCGCTCGATGCCAGTTGGGACACCATCTACACTGCCGGTACGCCGTCCGGCACCAGCGGTGACTACATTGACGACGAACTGCCAGTCTATCAAGGCGAAACGACGCAGACCTTGCAGGATTATCTGATGTGGCAGGTCGAACTGACACCGTTTTCTGACACTGACCGCGCTATCGCCACCTCCATCGTTGATGCCGTTGATGATACCGGTTATCTCACCGTCCCACTGGAAGATATTCTCGAAAGCATGGGCGATGAAGAGATCGACATCGATGAAGTTGAAGCGGTCCTCAAGCGGATCCAACGGTTTGACCCGGTCGGTGTAGCGGCGAAAGATCTGCGCGACTGCCTGCTGATCCAACTCTCCCAATTCGACAAAACGACGCCGTGGCTGGAAGAAGCTCGACTGATCATTAGCGATCATCTCGATCTACTGGCGAATCACGACTTCCGCACACTAATGCGCGTAACTCGTCTAAAAGAAGATGTGCTGAAAGAAGCCGTCAATCTGATCCAGTCACTCGATCCACGCCCCGGTCAGTCGATCCAGACCGGCGAGCCGGAATATGTCATTCCAGATGTGTTGGTGCGTAAGCATAACGACCACTGGACGGTGGAACTCAACAGCGACAGTATTCCGCGTCTGCAAATCAACCAGCACTATGCCTCTATGTGTAATAACACACGTAACGATGGCGACAGCCAGTTTATCCGCAGCAATCTGCAGGATGCCAAATGGTTGATTAAGAGTCTGGAAAGTCGTAACGATACGCTACTGCGCGTGAGTCGCTGTATTGTTGAACAGCAGCAAGCCTTCTTTGAGCAAGGCGAAGAATATATGAAACCGATGGTACTGGCCGATATCGCCCAGGCCGTCGAAATGCATGAATCGACGATATCTCGCGTGACCACGCAAAAGTATCTGCATAGTCCACGAGGCATTTTTGAACTGAAGTATTTTTTCTCCAGTCACGTCAATACCGAGGGCGGCGGCGAAGCCTCGTCCACGGCGATTCGTGCGCTGGTGAAGAAATTAATCGCGGCGGAAAACCCAGCGAAACCGTTGAGCGACAGCAAGTTAACCTCTTTGCTGTCGGAACAAGGTATCATGGTGGCACGCCGCACTGTTGCGAAATACCGAGAGTCTTTATCCATTCCGCCGTCAAACCAGCGTAAACAGCTCGTTTGACCCAACCGATAAGGAAGACACTATGCAGCTCAACATTACCGGAAATAACGTCGAGATCACCGAGGCCCTGCGCGAATTTGTCACATCAAAATTTGCCAAACTTGAGCAATATTTTGACCGAATCAACCAGGTCTATGTTGTTCTGAAAGTGGAGAAAGTCACCCATACCTCAGATGCAACACTGCATGTAAACGGTGGCGAGATTCATGCCAGCGCGGAAGGTCAGGACATGTACGCTGCCATTGATGGCTTAATCGATAAGCTGGCACGCCAGTTGACCAAGCATAAAGATAAATTGAAACAACACTAATTGTCCGGGCAATTAGCAAGTGCATGGCGGCCTGTTGTGCGACACAACGGGCCATTTGTACGGTTAATGCTCCGAACCTGTCCCACGATTCGAGTGGTCAGGTTCTTAGGTGAAATTATGACAAATAATGATACAACTCTACAGCTTAGCAGTGTTCTTAACAGGGAATGTACGCGAAGCCGCGTCCACTGTCAGAGCAAAAAACGTGCACTGGAAATTATCAGCGAACTGGCTGCGAAACAACTCAGCCTGCCGCCTCAGGTGGTTTTTGAAGCTATTCTGACGCGGGAAAAAATGGGCAGTACCGGTATCGGTAATGGCATTGCCATTCCGCATGGCAAACTGGAAGAAGATACTCTGCGTGCCGTTGGTGTTTTCGTTCAGCTCGAAACGCCTATAGCTTTCGATGCCATCGACAACCAACCGGTGGACTTACTTTTTGCCCTGCTGGTGCCGGCTGACCAAACCAAAACGCACCTGCATACTCTTTCGCTGGTGGCGAAACGTCTGGCGGACAAAACCATCTGCCGCCGTTTACGCGCAGCCCAGAGTGATGAAGAGCTGTATCAAATCATTACGGATACCGAAGGTACTCCGGATGAAGCGTAGTTATTCTGTAATGTCTCTTTTAGACGTTGTGAGGAGAAACAGTACATGGTACTGATGATCGTCAGCGGACGTTCAGGCTCAGGTAAATCTGTCGCCCTGCGTGCGCTGGAAGATATGGGTTTTTACTGCGTGGATAACCTTCCCGTAGTGCTGTTACCCGATCTGGCTCGCACGCTCGCCGATCGCGAGATTTCTGCCGCCGTCAGCATTGATGTTCGTAATATGCCGGAGTCACCAGAAATATTCGAACAGGCGATGAGTAACCTGCCTGATGCTTTCTCACCGCAACTGCTGTTTCTCGATGCCGATCGTAACACCCTGATTCGTCGTTACAGCGATACGCGCCGTCTGCATCCGCTTTCCAGCAAAAACCTGTCTCTGGAGAGCGCCATCGACAAAGAAAGCGATCTGCTGGAGCCACTGCGTTCGCGGGCAGATTTGATTGTCGATACCTCAGAAATGTCCGTTCACGAGTTGGCAGAAATGTTGCGTACCCGTTTGCTGGGTAAACGCGAGCGTGAACTGACGATGGTCTTTGAGTCCTTCGGCTTCAAACACGGCATTCCTATTGATGCAGATTACGTCTTTGATGTGCGCTTCCTGCCGAACCCGCACTGGGACCCGAAACTGCGTCCAATGACAGGTCTTGATAAACCTGTCGCCGCGTTCCTCGACCGCCACACAGAAGTACACAATTTTATCTACCAGACGCGAAGCTACCTTGAGCTATGGTTACCTATGCTGGAAACCAACAACCGTAGCTACCTGACGGTCGCCATTGGTTGTACCGGCGGGAAGCACCGTTCGGTGTATATTGCAGAACAGCTGGCAGACTACTTCCGCTCGCGCGGTAAAAACGTCCAGTCACGCCATCGTACGCTGGAAAAACGTAAACCATGACCGTCAAGCAAACTGTTGAAATCACAAATAAGCTGGGCATGCATGCCCGGCCTGCTATGAAACTCTTTGAATTAATGCAGGGTTTTGACGCTGAAGTGCTGTTACGTAATGACGAAGGCACCGAGGCTGAAGCGAACAGTGTTATTGCGCTACTGATGCTGGACTCCGCCAAAGGACGGCAGATTGAAGTCGAAGCAACCGGTCCACAGGAAGTGGAAGCACTGGCCGCCGTTATCGCCCTCTTTAACTCTGGTTTCGATGAAGATTAATCTTCATAACCCTGACGCTTAATTCCCCCGGATACACACCTTCAGCCCTTAAGGGTGAAAAATGTACAAGCGGAAAATGTCCTCATTTTTCGCGGCTTGTACATTTTGTGCTCTTTTCTGTGCGTACAAAACCTTAAGAAAACCTTAAAAAGCCTTGTTTAGGTTTTGTTTAAGTTAAGCCCTCATACTGGAGACTGTCAGAAAATATTTCCAGGAGATGGCATGATTCGCTTATCTGAACAAAGTCCCCTGGGCACCGGAAGACATCGGAAATGTTACGCGCATCCGGAAGATGCCCAACGCTGTATCAAGATTGTCTATCACCGTGGCGACGGTGGTGATAAAGAGATCCGCCGTGAGTTAAAGTACTATGCGCATCTTGGACGTCGGTTAAAAGACTGGAGCGGTATTCCACGCTATCACGGTACGGTTGAGACTGATTGCGGGACCGGTTATGTCTACGATGTCATTGCCGATTTTGATGGCAAACCGTCTATTACATTGACCGAATTTGCTGAACAATGCCGTTACGAAGAAGATATCGCGCAACTGCGCCAGTTACTGAAACAGCTGAAGCGTTATTTGCAGGATAACCGCATCGTGACAATGTCGCTGAAGCCGCAGAATATTCTTTGTCACCGCATCAGCGAGTCAGAAATTATTCCCGTCGTCTGTGACAACATTGGTGAAAGCACGTGGATTCCGTTAGCGACCTGGTCGAAGTGGTGTTGTTTACGTAAACAAGAGCGGTTGTGGCAACGTTTTATCGCTCAACCCGCGTTATCGGTTGCCCTGAAGAAAGACGCACAACTCAGTGAGAACAAGAAACTCTCCCTCACCTCGCGCGAAGCTTAATACAACTGATGTTGCCGCATAAAAGATTCACCGCCCAACTGATGCATCTGCCGTAAAATCCACGCCTGACGGCTACGCACGTAGCCTGAGGGTGCGGAAGCTTTAAAGCGTAGTGGGTTCGGAAGTACCGCTGCCAGTAAGGCAGCCTCCGACTGAGTGAGTTTGCTCGCGGGTTTATGGAAATAGCGTTGCGCTGCGGCTTCAACACCAAACACACCATCGCCAAATTCGGCAATATTCAGATAAACCGTCAGGATGCGTTTTTTGCTCCAGACCGTTTCTATCCCCAATGTCAGACCTGCTTCCAGCCCTTTACGTATCCAGCTACGCCCATCCCATAAAAAGAGGTTTTTGGCTGTCTGCTGGGAAAGCGTTGATGCGCCGCGAATACGATTTTCATTGCGCTCGTTGTGCGCCAGAGCTTTCTCAATGGAAGCGACATCAAAGCCCCAGTGCTCAGGGAATTTCTGATCTTCTGCGGCAATCACCGCCAGTCCCATCCACGGCGATATTTGATCCATACTGACCCAGTCAGAATGCGCCACGTAACGAAAATTGCCATGCAGCCAGGCACTGACCTGTCGCTCGACCATTACCGCTGAGAACGGGACGGGCACTATGCTAAACAACGCGATGCCCCCGCCCCATAAAACGGCGAGGACAACCACTAACCGCAGAAGAAAACGACGAACGAAACCGAACGCCGTTAAGCGGCTTTTACTCATTCAGCCAGAACCAGCACGCGAGAAACCAGCTTATCAATGCCGTTCGCCGCTTCCGCAATGTTCTGTGCCAACATATAAGCCGGTGTAGTGACAATCTTATTGTCTTCATCAACAACGATATCATCGACCGGACATGGCACATGCTCCGCGCCCATCGCTTCCAGCACTTCTGCGGTATCGATATCAGTACCGATGGTCAAACGCAGCGGGAAATCGAAAATTTTCGGCAGCATCGCCGGGGCAATACACATAAAACCAAGCGGTTTACCGGCCTGATGCATCGCTTGCGCCAACGCCTTTAATTCACGATCAACGGTGCATTCACTGCCAAGGCTGGCAAAATTGCTTAAATTCTTCGCCGCGCCAAAGCCACCAGGCACAATCAACGCATCCAGTTCGCCGGCATTGGCCTGAGCCAGAGGACGGATCTCACCACGCGCAATACGCGCGGCTTCAATCAGCACATTGCGCGATTCCGTCATCGCCTCGCCGGTTAAATGGTTGATGACATCAACCTGCTGCTTATCCGGTGCAAAGCAGACTGCCTGCGCACCGCTGCGTGAAATAGCTAACAACGTCAACACAGCTTCATGAATTTCAGAACCGTCATAGACGCCGCACCCGCTCAGAACTACGCCAATTTTCTTCATTGTGATCATCCTTTCGCAACTGACTGAAACACATTAATCTTTTTAATAAAAATGCTACGCATCACACATTTAACTGATTCATGTAACAAATCATTTAAGATTTGCTATCTTAACTGCGTGCGGCCTGAAAAACAGTGCTGTGCCCTTGTAACTCATCATAATAATTTACGGCGCAGCCAAGATTTCCCTGGTGTTGGCGCAGTATTCGCGCACCCCGGTCTAGCCGGGGTCATTTTTTAGCAGCTTTCGCAACCCACGCTTTCAGTACTTCTACGTCGTGACGCCACTCTTCTTTCATCTCTTCAATCCATTCACCTACGTTATCTTCCCACGCAGGAAGGTCGGGAGACTGAATTTGCTGACCCAGCTGTTGTAGATGGCGTAACCCCACTGAACCCGCCGCGCCTTTAATTTTATGCCCTTCCTCGACGATGCCTTTTTTATCCTGCGCCGTCAGGTTCGACTCCAGTACACTCACATAGCCCGGCATCATTTTCTCAAACACCGCCAGTCCATCGGTAATCAACTTTGGCCCTACAAGTTCGAGATACTGTTCCAGCATGGGAATATCGAGTAATGCTTCAGATTTGCTGTTCTCTTCTGTCGTCACCGTGCTCTCCTCATCATCCTGGGTATCCCAGAATTTCTTGATCATCGCGGTTAGCGCCGGTACGGAAAGCGGCTTACTCAGCACATCATCCATTCCAGCATTGAGGTACTCTTGTTTATCTTTCAGCACATTGGCGGTTAAAGCCACCAGCGGCGGTAAATCTTCGCGCGGATAACGCTTCGTCAGTTCACGAGAGATATCCAGCCCGGTCATATCTGGCAACTGAATATCCAGCAACACCAGGTCGTATTCTCCCGGCTTAAACATCTCCAGCGCCGCCTTGCCGGTCATTGCTACATCAACGCTGTTACCCAATTTTTCCAGCACAGAACGCGCGACAATAACGTTCAGTTCAATGTCTTCCACCAGCAGCACATTCAGCGCCGGTAAAGGCATATCATCTTCGTCAAACGCGTCATCGACCTCTTCTGCCACCGACGGTGCGTGGATCGTCAACCTAAAGGTTGAACCTTTGCCCTGTTCGCTGGTAACAGTAATATCGCCGCCCATATTTTTCGCCAGCCGACGAGAAACCGCCAGACCAATACCGGTGCCGGTGGCAGGTTTACCGCCATGACTGTCTTTCACCTGATAATACATGGCAAAAATTTTATCCAGCTCATCCTGCGGAATACCGATGCCGGAGTCTTCCACTTCAAAATGCAGCATGTCGCCTTCATCGTAGCGCACGCGCACGGTAACCTGCCCTTGCTGGGTGAATTTGACGGCGTTACTGATGAGATTCCACAGGATCTGCCGTAAACGCGTACCGTCGGTAATGACCTGATGCGGTAATGGTAGCGTCGGTTCCAGAATAAAACGCAGCCCTTTTTGTTGCGCCTGCAATGCGGAGAGATTTTCCAGATCGGCAAGGAAACTGGTGAAATCAACCGGCTGGTTATCAAGCTGAACTTTACGCCGCTCCATCTTATCCATGTCGATAATATCGTTAAAAATATTCCCCAAAGTGACGGCGGAAACATGGATGGTTTTGAGATATTTTTCCTGCTCAGCAGTGAGTTCCGTATCCAGCAGAATGCGGCTTAAACCAACGATACCGTTCAGCGGTGTACGCAATTCGTGACTGATGGTGGAGATAAAAGTCGTTTTGTCGCGGCTGGCACGTTCGAGCGCATCCTGATACCGCTTACGCTCGGTAATGTCACGACCAAACCCCATCAAACCGTGGCGTTTACCCACGCGGTCGTAGTACGGCACTTTACGGATTTCAAAGCAGGCTTTGCGTCCGTCGGGATAATCCAGCCACTGCTCATAGGTCAGTGACACATTATGACGGAACACTTTTTCATCGGTCTCAATGACTTTCGCGGCGGCTTCCGGTGAGTAAACATCAGCAGGTTTCAGATGAACCAGTTGTTTTTCGCTCTTCCCGGTTAGCAATTCCATTGCGCGGTTACAGCCGGAAAACTCTTTATCTTCGTTACGGTAAAAAACCAGGTCTGGAGAGGCGTCAAGGAAGGAACGTAAGAAAGAGGATTGCTGTTCGAGCTGAATTTGTGTCTCTTCACGCTCTTTGATTTCAATTTTCAGCTGACCGAAGGTTTCCTGCAATTCAGCTTCCGCTTTTTCACGAACGGCAATTTCCTGATTAAGCTGGGTAATATTGTCTTTTAACTGAACGTTGAGGCTCAGATCGCGCTCACGCATCTCCTCCAGTTTTTGCACCAGCCGTGACAGACGTTGTCGTGACTCCTCCAGTTGCTCGACGACCACCGAAAGAAAGTAGACCGCCCACGGCGTAATCAGCAGACCAAAGAAGATAGAACGAATAACATCAATGCTTTCGACCTGACCATGCAGCACCATGGTCACCGCCATTTGTACCACAATGGCGAGAACGACAAGGGCCAGCGCCAGCAACATTGAGAAGCGCACCAGACCTAACTTCATCATCAGGTCAACATAATACTGCGCCAGCAGACGAATTTGCTTCATTAGGGAATTCCTTCACGACAACCTGCCCCAATAATACCCAATTCTGACAGTTACGTTATAAATTGTGTGAGAAATGCGGAATTCCCCTCAATGGCCTACGCCGTTGGAGGTAGCCACGGACGTCCCAGCGCCGATCCCTGTACGCCATGTTCATTGAGATAGCGATCCAGCTCGACCATTCCCGTCCAGCGATTTTCACACCACAGCGGAGCAAGCAACGTCGGGCGACGGGCGCTGGCGGAAATTCGGTGGTAGATAACCTCCGGTGGCGTATGGCGAATCATCTCCCCGGCGGTTAGCGTGTAATCCTCCAGTTCAATGCCATTCAAACGCCCCGCTTCCCAGGCTTTCGCCATAATACTGCCTTTCACGATATGCAGGGGATGAAGCTTTATGCCGTCCACGCCGGTTTCAACCACTCGCTCCAGCGTTTGCAAACATTCAGCCCGCCCTTCGCCAGGCAGGCCAACAATTAAATGAGAACACACCTTCAGTCCACGCTGACGCGCCAGCTGGGTCGTGCGCTGATAGCAGGCAAAATCATGTCCGCGATTGATGCGATGCAGCGTTTTGTCATGCGCGGTTTGCAGCCCCAGCTCCAGCCACACTTCGTAGCCCTGGTCTTTATATTCACAAAGCAGATCCAGCACCGCATCCGGCACGCAGTCCGGGCGTGTACCAACACACAAACCGACAATATTGGCCTGGCTCACCGCCTGTTGATACATGGAACGCAGCACCTGAACTTCCGCAAAGGTGCTGGTATACGCCTGAAAGTAGGCCAGATAGCGTTTCGCACGGTTAACCAGATTCGCCTGATGCGCCAGTTGTTCAGCAATGGAACGGTGTTGCTGCGCTTCGTCGGCAAACGAAGCAACATTACAGAATGTGCATCCGCCGCGTCCGATGGTTCCGTCACGATTCGGGCAGCTAAAACCGCCATGCAGCGTCAGTTTATGCACCTTTTGCCCGTAACGACGGGTAAGATCCCCACCAAACATATTGACTAATTTCTGTAACTGCATAATCTGATAGACCGCGCCTTGAAAAGAGGCCAAAGCCTGCCATTTTTAGCTCAATTCGGCGATGACCTGGATCAATCGTCCCGGCCTGCTTATATCAACTGCATAATAAATCACAATTATTGAAATTTAATGCAATAGCACATAAATTACTTTTGCTTATCTTGCGTCGGATTTTTTTATCCGCTAATGGATTTTAAACAAAAACAGTAGCATGAAATGCCTTTTCATCTTAAGGCAGTATAAAACACTGCTTCAAACGTCAATTCAAGGCAGGATAAGGGTTAACACGCCGCTATAGTAGTCAGGCACTCAACGTTTTCCTTTTTCCCCTCCCATTAATAAAGAATAACAAATTCAGTTTAAATTCAATGAATTAACAAAGAATTTTGCGCTAAAGCACATTTCCAGACCAATAAGCTTGCCATTTGACCTGTATCAGCTTTCCCGATAAGTTGGAAATCCGCTGGAAGCTTTCTGGATGAGCAGCCTGCTCATCATATTTATGCAGTAATTGAGATCCCCTCTTCACCGTATTAACCGATGCGAAAAGGACAAAAAAGGGGGCGAATGCGAGGTAAGCGTATGAAACGCAAACCCCGTCGCCATGCTCTTTCTGTGCCCGTGCGCAGCGGTTCGGTAGTGGGGTTCCCGCAGAGCCTGGGGGAGGTTCACGATATGTTGTACGATAAATCCCTTGAGAGGGATAACTGTGGTTTCGGCCTGATCGCCCACATAGAAGGCGAACCTAGCCACAAGGTAGTGCGTACTGCAATACACGCACTGGCCCGTATGCAGCACCGTGGCGCGATTCTCGCTGATGGTAAAACCGGTGACGGTTGCGGTCTGCTGTTACAAAAACCGGATCGCTTTTTTCGTATCGTTGCGCAGGAGCGCGGCTGGCGTTTAGCGAAAAACTACGCCGTCGGGATGATCTTCCTGAATAAAGATCCTGAACTCGCCGCCGCCGCACGCCGCATCGTTGAAGAAGAGCTACAACGCGAAACCTTGTCGATTGTCGGCTGGCGTGATGTCCCTACCAACGAAGGTGTACTGGGTGAAATCGCCCTCTCCTCGCTGCCGCGCATTGAGCAAATTTTTGTGAACGCCCCGGCAGGCTGGCGTCCGCGCGATATGGAGCGCCGTCTGTTTATCGCCCGTCGCCGCATTGAAAAACGTCTCGAAGCCGATAAAGACTTCTACGTCTGTAGCCTGTCGAATCTGGTCAACATCTATAAAGGTCTGTGTATGCCGGCGGATTTGCCGCGCTTTTACCTGGATCTTGCTGATCTGCGTCTGGAATCAGCTATCTGTCTGTTCCATCAACGCTTCTCCACCAACACCGTGCCGCGCTGGCCGCTGGCGCAGCCGTTCCGCTATCTGGCGCACAACGGCGAAATCAACACTATCACCGGTAACCGTCAGTGGGCGCGCGCCCGTACTTATAAATTCCAGACGCCGCTGATCCCGGATTTGCACGACGCCGCACCGTTCGTCAACGAAACTGGCTCTGACTCCAGTTCGATGGATAACATGCTGGAACTGCTGCTGGCGGGCGGGATGGATATCATCCGCGCCATGCGTCTGTTAGTGCCACCCGCCTGGCAGAACAACCCGGATATGGATCCGGAACTGCGCGCGTTCTTCGATTTTAACTCCATGCATATGGAGCCGTGGGATGGCCCGGCGGGCATCGTGATGTCTGACGGTCGTTTTGCCGCCTGTAATCTCGACCGTAACGGTCTGCGTCCGGCGCGCTACGTCATCACCAAAGATAAACTCATCACCTGCGCCTCTGAAGTGGGCATCTGGGATTATCAGCCTGATGAAGTGGTCGAAAAAGGCCGCGTGGGGCCGGGCGAACTGATGGTGATCGATACCCGCAGTGGGCGTATTCTGCACTCGGCAGAAACCGATGATGACCTGAAAAGCCGCCATCCATATAAAGAGTGGATGGAGAAAAACGTCCGTCGTCTGGTGCCATTTGAAGACTTGCCCGATGAAGAAGTGGGTAGCCGCGAACTGGACGACGACACGCTTGCCAGTTACCAGAAGCAGTTTAACTACAGCGCGGAAGAACTGGACTCTGTGATCCGTGTGCTGGGTGAAAACGGCCAGGAAGCCGTCGGTTCGATGGGCGACGACACCCCATTCGCCGTACTCTCCAGCCAGCCGCGCATTATTTACGACTACTTCCGCCAGCAGTTTGCTCAGGTGACTAACCCGCCAATCGACCCGCTGCGTGAAGCGCATGTTATGTCGCTCGCCACCAGCATTGGTCGTGAAATGAACGTCTTCTGTGAAGCAGAGGGCCAGGCGCACCGTTTAAGCTTTAAATCGCCGATTCTGCTCTACTCCGATTTCAAACAGCTCACGACGATGAAAGAGGAGCACTACCGCGCAGATACGCTGGATATCACCTTTGACGTCACTAAAACCACGCTCGAAGCGACAGTCAAAGAGCTGTGCGACAAAGCCGAAAAAATGGTGCGTAGCGGCACCGTGTTGCTGGTGCTCTCCGACCGGAATATCGCTAAAGATCGCCTGCCGGTTCCGGCTCCGATGGCGGTTGGCGCGATCCAGACCCGTCTGGTCGATCAAAGCCTGCGTTGCGACGCCAACATCATCGTCGAAACCGCCAGCGCCCGCGATCCGCACCACTTCGCCGTGTTGCTGGGCTTCGGCGCGACGGCTATTTATCCGTACCTTGCCTATGAAACGCTGGGTCGCCTGGTTGACACCCACGCGATTGCCAAAAATTATCGTACCGTGATGCTCAACTACCGTAACGGCATCAACAAAGGCTTGTACAAAATCATGTCCAAGATGGGCATCTCCACTATCGCCTCTTACCGCTGCTCGAAACTGTTTGAGGCGGTCGGTCTGCACGATGATGTTGTGAGCCTGTGCTTCCAGGGCGCGGTCAGCCGCATTGGCGGGGCAGGCTTCGAAGACTTCCAGCAGGATCTGCTGAATCTGTCAAAACGAGCCTGGCTGGCGCGTAAGCCCATCAGCCAGGGTGGCCTGCTGAAATATGTGCACGGCGGCGAATACCACGCCTACAACCCAGACGTGGTGCGCACGCTACAACAGGCGGTACAGAGCGGCGAGTACAGCGACTATCAGGAATACGCGAAGCTGGTTAACGAGCGTCCTGCTACCACGCTGCGCGATCTGCTGGCGATTACTCCAGGTGATGAAGCGGTCAACATTGCTGATGTTGAACCGGCAAGCGAACTGTTTAAACGCTTCGATACCGCCGCAATGTCTATCGGCGCATTAAGCCCGGAAGCGCACGAGGCGCTGGCGGAAGCGATGAACAGCATTGGCGGCAATTCCAACTCCGGTGAGGGTGGTGAAGATCCGGCGCGCTACGGCACCAACAAAGTCTCGCGCATTAAACAGGTCGCTTCCGGTCGCTTCGGCGTCACTCCGGCGTATCTGGTCAATGCCGACGTGATTCAGATTAAAGTCGCCCAGGGCGCGAAGCCGGGCGAAGGCGGTCAGTTGCCGGGCGATAAAGTCACTCCTTACATCGCCAAACTGCGCTATTCCGTGCCGGGCGTAACGTTGATCTCCCCGCCACCGCACCACGATATCTACTCTATCGAGGATTTAGCGCAGCTGATTTTCGACCTGAAACAGGTTAACCCGAAAGCGATGATCTCCGTGAAGCTGGTGTCCGAACCGGGCGTTGGCACCATCGCGACTGGCGTGGCAAAAGCTTATGCCGATTTAATCACCATCGCAGGCTATGACGGCGGCACCGGCGCAAGTCCGCTTTCATCGGTGAAATACGCAGGCTGCCCGTGGGAGCTGGGGCTTGTTGAAACCCAACAGGCGCTGGTTGCCAACGGCTTGCGTCATAAGATCCGTTTGCAGGTTGATGGCGGCCTGAAAACCGGCGTCGATATCATCAAAGCGGCCATCCTCGGCGCGGAAAGTTTCGGCTTCGGCACTGGCCCAATGGTCGCGCTCGGCTGTAAATATCTGCGTATTTGCCATCTGAACAACTGCGCGACAGGCGTGGCAACTCAGGACGAAAAACTGCGTAAAAATCACTACCACGGCCTGCCGTTCAAGGTGACGAATTACTTTGAATTCATCGCCCGTGAAACCCGCGAGCTGATGGCACAGCTGGGCGTGACGCGTCTGGTGGATCTGATTGGTCGCACCGACCTGCTGAAAGAGCTGGACGGTTTCACCGCTAAACAGCAAAAACTGGCGCTATCGAAGCTGCTGGAGACTGCCGAGCCGCATCCTGGTAAGGCGCTCTACTGCACCGAAAACAACCCGCCGTTTGATAACGGCCTGCTGAATGCGCAGTTGCTGCAACAGGCGAAACCGTTTGTCGATGAGCGCCAGAGCAAAACCTTCTGGTTCGATATTCGTAACACCGACCGTTCTGTCGGCGCATCGCTTTCAGGTTATATCGCCCAGATGCACGGCGATCAGGGACTGGCTGCCGATCCGATTAAAGCGTACTTCAACGGTACCGCAGGCCAGAGTTTCGGCGTGTGGAACGCGGGCGGCGTGGAGCTGTATCTGACGGGTGATGCCAACGACTATGTCGGTAAAGGCATGGCGGGCGGCTTAATCGCCATTCGTCCTCCGGTTGGCTCGGCCTTCCGCAGCCATGAGGCGAGCATTATCGGCAACACTTGCCTGTATGGCGCGACCGGCGGTCGTCTGTATGCCGCAGGCCGCGCGGGTGAACGTTTTGGCGTGCGTAACTCCGGTGCGATTACCGTGGTAGAAGGTATTGGCGACAACGGCTGTGAATATATGACGGGCGGTATCGTCTGTATTCTGGGTAAAACTGGCGTTAACTTCGGCGCGGGCATGACCGGCGGCTTCGCTTACGTTCTCGACGAAAGTGGTGATTTCCGCAAACGCGTTAACCCGGAACTGGTGGAGGTCTTAAGCGTGGACTCTCTGGCGATCCATGAAGAGCATCTGCGTGGTCTTATCACCGAGCATGTGCAGCATACTGGTTCCCAGCGTGGCGAAGAAATTCTGGCTAACTGGTCAACCTTCGCCACTAAATTCGCGCTGGTTAAACCGAAGTCCAGTGATGTAAAAGCACTGCTGGGTCACCGTAGTCGTAGCGCAGCAGAGTTGCGCGTGCAGGCGCAGTAAGGGGTAGCAACAATGAGTCAGAATGTTTATCAATTTATCGACCTGCAGCGCGTTGATCCGCCAAAGAAACCGCTGAAGATCCGCAAAATTGAGTTTGTTGAAATTTATGAGCCGTTTTCCGAAGGCCAGGCCAAAGCGCAGGCTGACCGCTGCCTGTCATGCGGCAACCCATACTGCGAATGGAAATGCCCGGTACACAACTACATCCCGAACTGGCTGAAACTCGCCAACGAGGGGCGTATTTTTGAAGCGGCAGAACTGTCGCATCAAACCAATACCCTGCCGGAAGTGTGCGGGCGTGTCTGCCCACAGGATCGTCTGTGCGAAGGTTCCTGTACCCTGAACGATGAGTTTGGCGCGGTGACCATCGGTAATATTGAGCGTTATATCAATGATAAAGCGTTCGAAATGGGCTGGCGCCCGGATATGTCCGGCGTGAAGCAGACCGATAAAAAAGTGGCGATTATCGGCGCTGGTCCGGCGGGTCTGGCGTGTGCGGATGTCCTGACGCGCAACGGTGTCAAAGCTGTCGTCTTCGACCGTCACCCGGAAATCGGCGGCCTGCTGACTTTCGGCATTCCAGCTTTCAAGCTGGAAAAAGAGGTAATGACGCGCCGCCGTGAAATCTTCACCGGCATGGGTATTGAATTCAGACTCAATACCGAAGTGGGTCGTGACGTACAGCTTGACGATCTACTGAAAGATTACGATGCCGTGTTCCTCGGCGTCGGAACCTATCAATCAATGCGCGGCGGGCTGGAAAACGAAGACGCCGATGGTGTGTACGCGGCGCTGCCGTTCCTCATCGCCAACACCAAACAGTTGATGGGATTTGGCGAAACCCACGACGAACCGTTCGTCAGCATGGAAGGCAAGCGCGTGGTGGTGCTTGGCGGTGGCGATACCGCGATGGACTGCGTGCGCACTTCCGTGCGCCAGGGTGCTAAGCAAGTTATCTGTGCCTATCGTCGTGATGAAGAGAACATGCCGGGTTCCCGCCGCGAAGTGAAAAACGCGCGGGAAGAAGGCGTTGAGTTCAAATTCAACGTCCAGCCACTGGGTATTGAAGTTAATGGCAACGGTAAAGTCAGCGGCGTGAAAATGGTGCGCACCGAAATGGGCGAACCGGACGCTAAAGGCCGTCGCCGCGCGGAGATCGTGGCAGGGTCAGAACATATTGTTCCGGCAGATGCGGTGATCATGGCGTTTGGTTTCCGCCCACACAGCATGGAATGGCTGGCAGAACACAGCGTCGAGTTGGATTCTCAAGGGCGTATCATTGCCCCGGAAGGTAACGAAAACGCTTTCCAAACCAGCAATCCGAAAATCTTTGCCGGTGGTGACATCGTGCGTGGTTCGGATCTGGTGGTGACCGCCATCGCCGAAGGTCGTAAAGCGGCTGACGGGATCATGAACTGGCTGGAAGTTTAATCCCCTAATTTTCTACTAACGTGTTGTAGTTCGCCAGGCTCTGTCTGGCGAATCTTGCCCATTAACACCCTTAGTATTTCTGCGCTATTCGCTGCTCTCCCTCTTTTTTGCTGAAGTAGTACCAGGATAGCGACTTAAACATATAAAAAAAATAAATATAATCATGCAATATATTCATTATATTTATTTTTATATTTTCCTATTTTTCCCGTTAGTTATATTTATGACATGAATATTGAAGATTACTTTTCACCATAAAAAAAATACATTGATCACAATACAACCACATTAATATTCATATGTAGAATGTGATTTTTTTATTAATTATTTCCAGATGCGCAATTTATTTACAATCATAAACAACCGGGTACACTTATCCGGTTTTTGTTCTTTAAATATTGAAGAACAAATTAAATCACTCATTAAGAATCCTCACCAAGGAAGTGTTCACATGCTTTTCAAAAAGTCTCTTACTACTGCCGCTATTTGTGCGGCTCTTGCTGTTACGTCATTTAATGTAATGGCAGCTGATACCACCGTAACCTCAGATGCCACCTTAACGGTTGTCGGAGAATTTAACCCAGGTGCATGTACCCCTGAATTCACCGGTGGCGGCATCATTGACTACGGCAAACACCCAAACATGGCGCTGAATCCGACCGGTGTCACTAACACCCTCGTTCAGTTAGGCCGTAAAACCACCACACTGACCATCAAATGTACAGCACCAACGCTGTTTGCTATCACCAGCTTCGATAACCGCCTGGACTCCCGCTTACCGTTGAGCGGCACCGCATATATTGCCAAAGCTTTTGGTAAACAAATGGATATGGCAAATACCAGTAACGGTTTTGGTCTTGGTCTCGCACCTAACGGGCAAAAAATTGGTTCATTCACTATTGGTATTGACACCATGGCGGGCGCTGCCACTGCCAGCGATGATACAGGCGATCTGACCGTCGATGTTATTCAGACCGGTGACTTTACTCCTGCAGTCCCAACCTGGATTAAGAGTGATACTGGCTCCATCATTTCGACTAACGGTGCAAAAAACCGTGCCTATTCTGTGGCGAAAACGGGTGAGTTAACGCCTGTTGCGATCACTATGGCCCAGTTCCCACTGCTGATTGACGCCGCTGTACAGGATAATACCGTTCTGGGTACGACTGAAGTGATTAAACTGGACGGTAACGTGACTCTGCAGGTGCTGTACCTCTAATCGTTAGCGATTCATTTTAGCGTTATTAAAAACAGCAGCATCGGTATTTTGCCGGTCTGCTGTTATTTATCACTTTCTCAGTCAGAAAGTAATAAAGATAAAAGGAATAACCCGATCTGGTTTCGGTATTTACAGGAGTTTTCTATGTTTAAATCTTTATTATCGGCTCTCGTATTACTCTCTTTTCAAACGCTGGCTGCCGGCATGGTGCCAGAAACATCAGTATTACTGGTTGATGAAAAGAAAGGCGAGGCGACGATGAATGTCACCAATACAGATTCTTATCCCGCACTGCTCTACACCACCATTGTCGATCTCCCGGATAGCCAAAAAACGATTCGTTTAATTCCAACCCAACCGGTTATTCGCGTGGAAGCAGGTCAAATTCAGCAAGTCCGTTTCTTGTTGCAAACATCCGCGCCCCTGAAAGCGGAAGAACTCAAACGCGTTACCTTTGAAGGTATTCCACCAAAAGACGTCGATAAAAACCAAGTTTCCTTAACAATACGTCAGGACTTACCGGTGTTGATTCACCCAGCCTCGCTCGCCGTAGAAACAGAAGCCTGGAAATATCTCGAATGGCGTAAAAACGGTAATCAAATAGAAATCAGCAACCCCAGTGATTACGTCGTGCGTATGACCCTGCAATTCAAAACATTGCCCTCAGGAAAACCAGGTAATTTAAGCAAAACATACCTGTTGCCACACACCTCAACCACAGCCACTCTGCCAGACGCCACTGACAAACAAGTGGAATTTTACCCTGCCAGCCGATACGGCTATCGCGGTAATAAATATCTGACAGACTTGAAATAACTTACTTCAGGTATCCAGGGATGTTGAAGAAATCGTTACTGGCATATTCGATCGGCCTACTCACAACGCTGCCTGCCAGCGCCAGCGATCTCGAACTCGCCGCCGTAGACTTCGACCGGAATACACTTAAATCGCTGGGGATTGATCCGGCTGTTTCGCACTATTTTTCTCGTTCTGCACGCTTTATGCCGGGTGAGTATTCGCTCATGCTCAACGTTAATGGGGACGAAATTGGCAACATCATCGTACGCATTGATAACAACGGCGATGCCTGTCTTGATAAAAATGTGCTGGAGTTTGCCGGGTTAAAAATCCCCGCCAGTAGCGATGAGAATGGCTGCTATGACTATCCCCAAAGTTACCCTGGTACGAAAATTACCCCGCTGACCAACCAGGAAAAGTTGCAGATAACAGTGCCTCCACAGGCGCGTATTCCTCTAAGCCAGGATGTGACATCGGCTACCACCGGTGGACATGGCGCACTGTTAAATTATTCGCTTCTCTCCAGCCGTTCTGAGTTTGGCAATGACAGCTCTGATTTTTCCCAGGCGGTGCTGGAAGGCGGTATCAACATCAATGACTGGATGTTAAGAAGCCACCAATTTATTACGCAATCTGACGGTAACTTCAGCAACCAGAACTCCACGACCTACCTTGAGCATACATTCGTGGGGAGCAAGATGTTAATGCGTGCGGGTGAAGTTAACGTAAATAACACGTTACTTGAAGGTGCAAGAATTTATGGTATTGAATTATCGCCAGATAGCGCCTTACAGCATACCGGCAGCGGCGTACAAGTAACCGGAATCGCGAATACATTTCAGGCGCGAGTGGAAATACGCCAACAGGGCGTTCTGCTACTCTCGACTCTGGTTCCGGCGGGTGCGTTTACCATTTCGGATGTTCCCGTTCGCACGATGAACAGCGACCTTCAGGTCAACGTGATTGAAACTACCGGAGGGGAACACACCTTCTCCGTTCCTGCGACGTTGTTTAATAACCAAATAGTTAACGGTCAGGGCTATCGCATTTCACTGGGTCGCGTTGACAGTAGTTATGACGACTCTCCTTGGGTATTAAGCGCATCTGATAGCTGGAATCTCACAACCTGGAGTAATTTCGGCGGAGGAGCAATTGTGGCAGATAGCTACCAGGCTATTGCCGCGCGTACAGATATCATCCCCTTGCCTGACCTGTCGCTGGGAAGCCAAATAAGCTCGGCTTGGGATAACAACCATTCGCTGCACGGGCAAAAATATCAACTGGATGTAAACTACAACTTACCCTACGCATTAGGAGTAAACAGTAGTATCAGCTACCAGGATCACAACTATCGCACCCTGTCTGAATCCACCGATAACGATGGTGAAAGCGACTGGACAAAAAGCACCCTGTCACTGGGAATTAGCTGGTCAGATCCGACACTTGGCGGTGTTAACGTTAGTGGCTATAAAACGCAAAGTTACGATGGCAGAAGCGATTCGACTAACCTTAGTGTCAACTGGAACAAAAGCTTTAAACACGCCACGGTTTCCGTTAACTGGCAACATCAATTGGATGCCTCTGAAGATAATGAAGACGATGGCGACCTTTTCTACGTGAATATCAGTATTCCGTTTGGCCGTTCCAGCAGCGCAACATTGTATACACGCCACGATGACCATCGCACATACTACGGCGGGGGAGTCTCTGGTGTTATCTCAGATGAAACATCTTACTATGTCAGTGCCGAGCGTAATCAGGACGAACAGCAGAACACTATTAATGGCAGCCTGAATACCAATCTTCACTATACCCAACTCAGCCTGGCTGCAAGTGCGAACAACGAAGATAATCGTTCCTATAACGGTATGCTTTCTGGCGGTATTGCTCTGCACAGCCAGGGAGTCACGCTCTCTCCGTGGGCAATTGATGATACTTACGCCATTGCCAGACTCGATAACTCCGTATCAGGGGTCAAAATATCAACCCCAACAGGCTCAGTCTGGACGGATATCGGCGGCAAGGCAGTGATCCCCTCACTTCAGCCGTGGCGTAAAGCAACAATAGAAATTGATACCACCAGTTTGCCAAAAAATGTCGACGTCGGTAATGGCACAAAAATACTGAAACAGAGCCGTGGGGCTGTGGGTAAAGTGGGCTTTAACACCCTCACACAACGGCGGGCACTGCTCACTATTGCTTATCCCGATGGTAAAAAACTGCCACGAGGAATGGCGATTCAGGACAGTGACGGCAACTACCTGACTACGTCCGTTGACGAGGGTACGGTGTTCCTCAACAACGTGAAGCCAGAGATGACAATAATCGCAGTAGATGGCAATCGCTCCTGTCGGATCTCGCTCTTCTTACCCGCAGAAGCACCTGACGATATCTTCTACGAAACAGCAACAGGAGTCTGCCAATGAAACGGATAATCGCAGGATGTCTGCTATTGACGTGCGCCATGCCGGTTCTGGCAGAGTGTAATCTCACCAGCAGCACACAAAATGTCGACTATGGCAAACGCAGTGCCGCTATGCGCCAGGCCGACCGAGGTAAGACAACGCAGTTAGCGGACAAAACAACCATGCTGGTTATTCAATGCGACCAGACTGGTCATGTCCGCGTTCAGTTAAGTACCACGCATATTACAAATAACAGATTTGGTTTTGGCCCGGAAGGTGCATTAAATCTGGTCGCCAGCGATGCAATTTCCGGTAGTGACAGCTTTGATTTGGCGTTAGCTAACAGCAAAAGTGACAATGCAGGCAGTGCAGGAACAGCATCTGTAAGCCCTTCGCCTAATAATTGGCTGGTGTTTATGCAAAATGGTCAGGAAGCAGTAATTGATAGCGGTAAAAGTATCAGCCTCACACTGACCATGGCGCCTTCTTTTAAGGATGAGGGAGAGCTCACCGACATGACGGATATTACGGGCAATCTTACTGTCCTGGTGGAGGCAAAATGAACAACACAAAATTGCTGATTGTCGCCAGCGCCTTTATTACCTTGTCAGTACAAGCCGCTGACAGAGCCACCATTGGCGTCAAGGTGTCTTTGGAAGCTGCAGCCTGTACACCGCTGTTAAGCAACGGCGGTGTAGTGAACTTCGGCAGCCATTCAATCAATGCACTTTCAACGCAGCATTACACTCAGATTGGCACACGTAATATTACTCTGACCATCACTTGTGAATCAGCAACCGGCATTGCGATTACTGCCCGGGATACGCGGATGGACAGCGTGGTCACCGGAAAAGATGGTGAAGGTCAGAGCGGTGTAAAATATACCGTGAATGGCGGTGGTTATATTAACCAGGCAACACGCTTATTCGGCTTAGGAAAAACAAAAGATAATAAGAATATCGGCAGTTATGCTGTATTAATTGATAGCCAAAACATTAGCGCCAGCAATGGTAGTCAGACGTTGGCGGCATCAGTTGCAGGTGCAGATGCGGTCATAACTGGGCAAAAAAGAGCATGGCAAACGCTCACCGCTTATCCGCTTGCTGTCGACCAAAGTTATTACTACACCTTTGTAAAAGCAGGGGAGACTTCCCCCATTCCTGTGACTAACGCCGTTATACCACTACAGGTGAGCGCATCTATTGCGAATGATTTAGGCAGTTCAGAGAAAATCGAACTGGATGGTCAGGCAGTGATAAGCGTGGTTTACTTGTAATAACAATGCCGGGCAGGAGTACTATCTGGCATTCGTTTTATACGCTCTGATAATATTGCTGGAAACTGTTCACCTATCTTAGGGAAAGTGAATGTAATACGCCGTGCTTAATTGTTCAGTGCTCATCCCAGGCGTATAGCTGACTCCATTATCCAACACAGCGCCGTATAAAGGCACAGATAATGGAATCGCTCTCAGAGAGAACTACTGCAGGCTACCAGCAAATCCACGACGGCATTATTCATCTGGTCGATAACGCCCGGACGGAAACGGTACGTAGCGTTAACGCATTAATGACCGCTACATACTGGGAAATTGGCCGACGAATTGTCGAATTTGAACAAGGTGGTGAGGCACGAGCCACGTATGGTACGCAGCTAATCAAGCGGCTATCCAAGGATTTAAGTCTAAGGTATAAGCGTGGGTTCTCCACCAGGAATTTATGGCAATTTAAGAATTTTTATATTTGTTTTCAACGAATTGAAATTGTGCAGACAGTGTCTGCACAATTCTCCAGACACTGTCTGGAGAATTGTTAAAACGAACAAAGTTTTAAGCCATTAACTCGGCCTTAACCTTCACTACCACCTTTTTAATCTCTCCAGGCTCACCAACAACACATCCCGGTTTATGCGGTTCTCCTGGCATAAACACGGCAAACATTCCCGGTTTCAGGATGATGGCTTGCTCGTTCTCAATGGCGCTGCAAAGCTGGTAATCATCTTCATGGTGAAACTCTTCACACTGGCGCGCAGTGCCTGCCATACCAAACAGAATCCGCTCCTCGCCGCTTAACAATAACTGGATATCAATATATTGCTTGTGCAATTCGGCTTTTTTCTCAACGGGCGATTGAGTGTTAAACGTCATGACATTCATAAAGATATTGTCGCCCTGCAATTCGTAACGACCCGGCGCTTTTTCCTGCGGCCTGGCGGCTAATGCCAGCGTTAACGCGTCCAGTAGTGCTGGATGTAAACCGGCAGATGGTAACGACTGTACTTCACCCATCATCATAATTTTTCTCCCTGAGCCAGCAACGCAGCCCCAAGTAAACCTGCATCATGGCGGTAGTGCGCCGCCAGTAACTCAACATGAAATGCCGCTGGCTCCTTAGCCAGATACGTTTCCACCAGCGCCAGATACCCTTCCGCCAGCCCGACACTGCCGCCGAGCACCACACACTGGCAATCAGTCGTGGCTTTAACATCGGCAATCAGTCTTGCCAGCGCATGTGCGGAGCGATGAATCAGTTGCTGCGCCTGCTCGTCGCCCTGCCCGGCGCGCGTGAAAATGGTTTTCGCATCTGCGCCCATAAGTTCACCCTGCGCCGCAGCCGCAATGCCGCGACCAGAAGCAATCGCTTCCACGCAACCTGTGCGTCCACAGCCACAGACAGGCCCCTGCGGATCGGCAAGCGTATGCCCGATGTGCCCCGCCAGACCACCTGGGCCGGTAAGCAGTTTGCCGCCGCTTACTACGCCGCCGCCAACACCGGTGGAAACGGTGATAAACACCATATCGGTTATATCGCCTTCCAGCGCCTGATACTCCGCCCACGCTGCGGCCTGCGCATCATTAATGGCAATGGTCGGCAAGTCGGTAAGTTGTTCCAGCGTTTTGACTAACGGAAAGTGTAGCAATCCACCGAGATTATGCGGATTCAGCGCCAGCAGGCTGCCGTCGCGGATTATCCCGGTTGAAGCGATGGCAACCTGCTGCGCATGAGCTTGCAACGGGGAGACTAACGCGGCTAAGGCTTCACGCAATGCTTCCGGCGTCTGGCTGGCTGGCGTGGGGAGTTCACGGCGATCGCGGATCTGTCCGTCAGCGCCAATCAGCGCGGCGGCAAGTTTAGTACCGCCGATATCAATCGCCAGTGTGGTCATAGCACCGCCTTTTTCATCGCTGTGTTGTACCACTGGCAAATGTGTTCAAGACGCGTAATGGCAGAACCGACCGTCACTGCCCATGCGCCATGGCGCATCGCATCTGCCGCCTGCGTTGGCGTGTTGTATCGCCCTTCGGCAATCACCCGGCATCCGGCGTCGCTCAATGTTTTCACCAGCGCCAGATCGGGCTCTTCTGGCGTTTCAGGTGTGGTATAGCCAGAAAGCGTAGTACCAATAATTTCGGCTCCCAGCTTTTGGCAAGCCAGACCGTCTTCCGGCGTTGAGCAGTCAGTCATCGCCAGTAAACCGTGGTGGTGAATACGCGCAAGCAGCGTTTCAACAGGCACCGGACGCGGACGATCGGTGCCATCAATCGCGATAATATCCGCGCCCGCCTGCGCCAGTGCATCAACATCTTCAATATAGGCCGTGATACGTACCGGAGAATCCTCCAGATCGCGTTTCACAATCCCGATAATCGGCACGCTCACCACCGCACGCGTGGCTTTCAGGTTTGCCACACCCTCTATGCGAATAGCGACCGCACCCGCCTGCTCTGCCGCTAATGCCATGGCAGCAACGATTTCGGGTTTATCGAGCGGGCTGTCCGGAACCGGCTGGCAGGAGACAATCAAGCCACCATTGGTAGCGATTTTTTGATCCAGTTGTGCAAGTAACGACATACTTCTTCCCTTAGCGAAAGGCCCGGTGCAGAGACCGGGCTACAGGATTAACTTTTGGTTTTGACTAAATCGTTTTTGGCGCTGCCAAACGGCACGGCACCGCTAAATGGTTTGCCGTCGATAGCGTCATGAGTACGTA
This sequence comes from Escherichia sp. 93.0816, assembly GCF_013368855.2. Lineage (NCBI taxonomy): Bacteria > Pseudomonadati > Pseudomonadota > Gammaproteobacteria > Enterobacterales > Enterobacteriaceae > Escherichia > Escherichia sp. 93.0816. Next base: position 369,355 of record NZ_JABWNC020000002.1, read on the forward strand.
ACGCTTCCGGGCGCAGCCAACGCTGAACGCGGGATGGCATATCCAGACCAATCAGCAAGATCACCACGAACGTCAGACTGAACGAGAGCGATCCCAGCGCAGTGCCCAGATCCAGACGTTGAGCGATCAACGCGCCGAGGATTGGAGCCAGTGCGCCGCCAAGTGCGCCGACGTTGTAGGTAAAGCCCAGCCCCGCCGCACGCTGGTCGGTATCGAAATAACCGCCGATCAGTTTCGGTAAGATCCCGGAGATGCCCTGACCGAGCATTTGCTGGAAGAACAGTAACAGACCGAGTACCCAGACGTTTGCGCCGCCAATCGCAAACACCGGAATAATCAGCAATTGTGAAGCTAACAGGCTACAAACGTAGGCTTTGCGCGTTCCCAGCCAGTCACCGAGGAAACCACCGACGCAGCAACCCACCGCCGCACCAAAACCACTAAAGAACAACACATTGGCGACCGTATGTGGGTTATAAGCCAGCTCAGTTTTCAGATACGTCGGCAGCAGCGCCTGAATCGGCCATGAGTAGAGGAAAGCAAACAACACAACCACCATCAGCATTACGCCCGTTGGCCAGCGTTTACCCGTGCTTTGCACCATAAAGCTGATAAAGATTGCGGCGCATAACAGCCCAAGAACAGCGACGATTGCGGCATTTTGCAGGTTGCCGGCGAAGCAGAACCACAGCGCAGTAGCTGCCGCCAGCGTCATCACGATATTGGCGATGCGATGTTCACCACGGTAAAGAATATCCACCATTGTACGTACCGGTGCTTTACCTCCGTGTTTCTCTTTCCAGTCTTCTGCTTCCGGGATGTTTTTCCGCAGCCAGAGAGCAAAGATGATCGGTAAGATGCCGATAAAGAACAGCGCACGCCAGCCCCAGATCGGAACCACCAGGCTGTATACCTGGGCAGCAACGACGGCACCTACAGAGAAGCCGGAAATCAGAAAACCACTGGCTTTGTTACGCAGGTGTTTTGGCCAGCTTTCAATCACATAGGTGGCGCTGGAACCGTATTCTCCTGCCATCCCCATGCCAATCACCAGACGAGCGATAAACATGGTGATGTAGCCTGGCGCGAAGCCACAAGCCAGCGTCCCGACCGAGAAGAGAACGATACTGGTGACCATTGCCAGACGACGCCCGTAACGGTCCCCCATAGCCCCAAGCATCAGGCCTCCGAACCAGCGTGAGATAAAGGCTGCGGAGATCAGACTTGCCGCCTGCACCGTCGTCAGCCCAAATTCACCTTGTACTTCAGTGAGTACCAGGGCAATTAAAACGAAATCAAAACCGTCAAGTAGATATCCCAACCAGGCAGCGGAAAATGCTCGCCATTGTGCGCGGTTGAGATGGCGATACCACGGGATATTCTGGATTGTAGTACTCATTGTGAGTCTCCCGCGATGGGCGTTGCCCACACGCTTTGGTATGAAAGTTGTAGGGTACAGATGCGTTTATTTCCCCTCACCCGGTAGGGGCGAGTGAGGGGAAAAACTCACCCGCGCTCTTGCATCAACTGCTGAGCCAGCGCCTTCAGTTCTGGCAGATATTTTTCATCCACCGGACCAAACGGTTTGCGGCACAGCGGAACGGACACCACATCCATATAGTGCAGAACTGTTTTCAGGCCACGGAATACGCCAGTTTTAATCAGCAAATCAATGACTTTATTGCACTCGGTTTGCAGTTTCTGCGCGGTCTGGATATCACCTTCTTTCAACGCCTTAACGATGCCCTGATAACGCCAGCCCATGATGTTGTAGGTACTACCGATACCACCATCAGCGCCCGCCAGCAGGCCGGAAGCAAAGATTTCGTCGTAACCGTTGTAGAGCACCAGATCCGGATGTTCACGACGGATCTGCTCCATCTGATAGAGATCACCAGAGGTCTGTTTCAGCGCGCCGACACCTGGCAACGTAACCAGAGTGTTGATCTGATCCAGGCTCAGTTTAACGCCGCTTAACGCCGGAATGTTGTACACCACCATCGGCAAACCATCCGCTGAATCAATGATTGCCCGGTAGTGATCGCAGTGTTCTTCAAAGCTGAAAGGATAGTAGAACGGCGTAACGGCAGAGACGGCATCGAAGCCATAACGTTTAGCAGATGCCGCAAGTTGTTGGCTTTCAGCAGTGCTGACACAACCTACGTGAGCGATTAATTTAATCTTACCTTTCGCCTCTTCAGCGACGATTTCCAGTACCTGTTCACGCTCGGAAAGGCTCTGTACAAAGGCTTCGCCGGTTGAACCACCTACGTATAAGCCGTCGATGCCCTGCTGAATATTGAACTGAACCAGGCGGCGCAGACTCGCTTTATCCAGTGCTTGTTGTTGGTCAAAAGGAGTCAGGAGTGCGGCCATTACGCCACGTAAATTTGTTGCCATAAATACCTCTGAAGTGATGCTTGCCTGTTAGAAACGATATACCTTTATACCTGTTATACCAGATCAAATAAGCAACACATCATACAGAACGCTTATAATGCGATCTGCTTCACTAAAGTGGCATTATTTCTTTTTGTTGGTGGTCTGACCGAAGGCGTGCCAGGTGGCAGAAACGCTGTTGAGATGCGATTGCAATGCGCGATCGGCTTCATCGGGATCGTGACGACGGATCGCATCAACGATCGCAATATGCTGCTGATAACTAACGTTGTTATGCTCGTGCAGCGCCTGATCGGCGACTGTCGGACGGGCGGCGATCAGCCAGTCGAGCAGAGCAACGTGGATCGCCATAAAGATCGGGTTCCCAGGGATCTCTGCCAGCACACGGTGGAAATCAACGTCTGAACGAATAAACGCGGCGTTGTTATCCAGCGACTGACTGTTGATTTCCAGAGCTTTTGCCAGCAAATCGATTTGTTCATCAGTAGCATGTTCAGCCGCATAGCGCACCAGGCTGGACTCAAAGAACAGGCGTAACTGTTCGAAATGGGCTATCCCGCCAGGATGGGAAAGAAAATCTTTTGCCATGCCGGAAAGCTCGCCGATGATGGTGTCCGCAGAAGGACGCGAGACACGAGCGCGTTCACCATTATTAATTTGTACCAGACCTTTGCGCTTTAACGCCGCCAACGCCTCACGTACCGAAGGACGCCCAACGTTAAAGAACGCCATAAGTTCGCGTTCAGACGGCAGTTGCTCACCTTCGCCAAATTCACGACGGCGGATCATCTGCTCCAGCTCTTCCTCCACCATTTCGGAGAGTTTTTTGCGCGCCAGTGGACGACGACGCAAGTTACGACCGATAGTAGCCGGAGAATCTTCTGCTTGCGGATCAAATGCGTTCATAGAGCTCTTTCTGGGAAAATATGTTGACGGATAATAGCGAAGTTATCGTAACACAGTATTAAAATCAGGCGAAAAGAAGGTAGATAGCAAAACAGGCCACATGGGCCTGTTTATCATTTATTTCACAACCCGCAATGCCGGGCGTCCACCGCGTGGAGGCTGTGGCGGTTCATCGTCAGGATGATGGTCATCATCGTGATCGGGCTTATCGCCGTCAATGACCGACATAACGGTTTCATTATCTGCCGACGCTTGATCATCATTCATGATACTGGCATCTTCGTCGTAGGCAGCTTCAGGCTCGAACATTGTTCCTGCGCCATTTTCGCGGGCGTAGATAGCCAGCACGGCAGCCAGCGGTACTGAAACCTGACGCGGAATGCCACCAAAGCGCGCGTTAAAACGCACTTCATCATTCGCCAGTTCCAGATTGCCAACCGCACGCGGCGCAATGTTGAGTACGATTTGCCCGTCACGCGCATATTCCATAGGAACCTGCACGCCCGGGAGCGTCACATCCACCACCAGGTGCGGCGTGAGCTGGTTATCCAGCAACCACTCATAGAATGCACGCAGCAGATAGGGACGACGTGGTGTTAGCTGTGACAAATCCATACAGATTAACTCCGGCCCAGACGCATTTCACGTTCTGCTTCTGTTAAGGAAGCAAGGAAAGAGTCACGCTCAAAGACGCGGGTCATATAGCCTTTCAGCTCTTTCGCACCCGGGCCGCTAAACTCGATGCCCAGTTGCGGCAGACGCCACAGCAATGGAGCAAGGTAGCAATCAACCAGGCTGAACTCATCGCTCAGGAAGTACGGCTTCTGACCGAAGACCGGCGCAATCGCCAGCAGTTCTTCGCGCAGTTGCTTACGTGCGGCATCGGCTTCAGAGGCTGAACCGTTGATGATGGTGTTCATCAGCGTGTACCAGTCTTTTTCGATACGGTGCATGTACAGACGGCTTTCACCGCGAGCTACTGGGTAAACAGGCATCAGTGGCGGATGCGGGAAACGCTCATCCAGATATTCCATAATGATGCGAGATTCCCACAGGGTCAGCTCACGATCCACCAGGGTCGGAACGCTCTGATTCGGGTTGAGGTCAATCAGATCCTGAGGCGGATTGTCCTTTTCCACGTGTTCGATCTCGAAACTTACACCTTTCTCAGCCAGCACAATGCGGACCTGATGGCTATAGATGTCAGTAGGACCGGAAAACAGCGTCATTACCGAACGTTTGTTGGCAGCGACAGCCATGAAAACCTCCAGGTATAGTCAGAATTTTTACTGCTACCAGCCAACATATGGCCAGTCAGAAGTGATGTTACCCGCCAGCGGATGCGTCATTCATGTTCGGAACGCAAACAAAAAATGAACAATACCCGTCATTTGGGCAGAAAATTGGATGATAGTTTACCAGATTTTGCGACCTTTGTGGTGAGTCGATTCTGGAAATGGGGAAAAAGAGGCGACATTCAGAAGAATGCGACAAAACCAGACCCACTTTGGCGATAAAAAAACCCGCCGAAGCGGGTTTTTTCGCCAATGGTAATCTGCGTAAGCAGAAACCAATTAACGTTTGGAGAACTGCGGACGACGACGTGCTTTACGCAGACCGACTTTCTTACGTTCAACCTGACGAGCGTCACGAGTAACGAAGCCAGCTTTACGCAGTTCAGAACGCAGGGACTCGTCGTACTCCATCAGAGCGCGGGTGATACCGTGACGGATCGCACCAGCCTGACCAGAGATACCACCACCTTTAACGGTGATGTACAGATCCAGTTTCTCAACCATGTCGACCAGTTCCAGCGGCTGACGAACTACCATGCGGGCAGTTTCACGACCGAAGTACTGTTCCAGAGAACGTTGGTTGATAACGATTTTGCCGTTGCCCGGTTTGATGAAAACGCGAGCTGCGGAACTTTTGCGGCGACCAGTGCCGTAGTATTGATTTTCAGCCATTGCCTATAATCCCGATTAGATGTCAAGAACTTGCGGTTGCTGTGCCGCGTGGTTGTGCTCGTTACCCGCGTAAACTTTCAGTTTACGGAACATAGCACGACCCAGCGGGCCTTTTGGCAACATGCCTTTAACCGCGATTTCAATCACACGCTCAGGACGGCGAGCAATCATCTCTTCAAAGGTCGCTTGTTTGATACCACCGATGTGACCGGTGTGATGATAGTACACTTTGTCAGTACGCTTGTTGCCGGTTACAGCAACTTTGTCAGCGTTCAGAACGATGATGTAATCACCAGTATCTACGTGCGGAGTGTATTCCGCTTTATGCTTACCGCGCAGGCGCAGAGCCAGTTCGGAAGCCAGACGGCCCAGAGTTTTACCGGTCGCGTCAACAACATACCAGTCGCGTTTTACGGTTTCTGGTTTAGCTGTAAAAGTTTTCATTAAAAGCTTACCCAATAAATAGTTACACGTTGGTGAACACCCAAACGTCTTCAATTGTTGAGGTTCACACGACAAAGTCCGGCAAACCTACCCCTTCGAATAGCCTATGCCAGCACACAAAAAGTTTTGGGAAAAAAACTTTCTTGTAACGTGGGGTCGCAAGATTATAGAGAAGTCGGGGTCAAAGATCGACCCCTTTTTGTGATTTGTGACAGGTTTTAACCCGCCAAATGCTCGCGCTTCAAATACTCTTCGCTTTGCATCTCTTGCAGACGTGACAGGCAACGCTGGAACTCAAACTTCAGCCGCTCGCCCTGATAAATCTCATACAAAGGTACTTCCGCGCTCACCACTAGCTTGACGTGGCGCTCGTAAAATTCATCCACCAGCGCAATGAAACGCCGCGCTTCACTCTCCATCAACCGCGTCATGACAGGCACATCAAACAACATCACCGTGTGAAACAGACGTGAGAGCGCAATATAGTCATGCTGACTGCGGGCATCGACGCACAGCGTGGTAAATGACACCGCCAGCGTCTGGTTTTCTACGCCCATTGTCGCCAGCGGTCGATGATTGATTTCCAGCGTAGGGGCTTGTTCTCGTTTTGCACCTGCCAGCGCCAGCCACAGCTTATCCATCTGCTCACGCGTTTCATCATTAAGCGGCGACAGCCACAGATGCGCCTGAGTAAGGGTACGCAGCCGATAATCAACACCGGCGTCCACGTTCATTACATCACAATGCTGTTTAATGGCATCGATTGCAGGCAGAAAACGCGCACGTTGCAGGCCATTTCGATAAAGCTCATCCGGCGGAATATTTGACGTTGCTACCAGCGTTATGCCGCGAGCAAACAATGCTTTCATCAGGCCGCCCAGCAGCATGGCATCGGTAATATCAGAAACAAAAAATTCATCAAAACAGAGCACGTCAGTTTCGGCTTTGAAACGATCGGCAATAATTTCCAGCGGATCGCTCTGCCCTTGCAATGCGGTTAATTCTTCATGCACCCGCAGCATAAAACGGTGAAAATGCAGCCGCTGTTTTCGCTCTCCCGGCAAACTTTGATAGAAAAGATCCATCAACCAGGTTTTTCCACGCCCTACACCGCCCCACATATATAAGCCACGCACCGGCGCGTTGCTTGTATCTTCGCGCTTCCCCCACAGTTTCCCGACCCGTGCCATTAGCCCGCTAGCCCTGGGGACTGGCGGCGTGCTGTTGATTAATTCCTGATAGATAATCTCCAGCCGACTGACGGCCTCTTTTTGTACGTCGTCGGGTTGATGGCTACCTTCATTGAGCGCCTTCAGGTATTGCGATGTTGGGGTAACGCTTTGCATGATGTTCTTGTTATTCCTTGAATAATCGGTGTGCCGTTGTTCACGGTTGACGAAAAAAAGGCCGTTCTACACTACGCGATATGCAGTCGGGATTCCACTTCTGTGGAATTAACGGTTATAGTGGCATAATCAGCCGCAGGCATGGAGCCTGAAGCCAACACCCTACGGAAACAAAAGACAACGGGAGATGTTCATGACCTGGGAATATGCGCTAATTGGGTTAGTCGTCGGCATCATTATTGGTGCTGTGGCCATGCGTTTTGGTAATCGTAAACTGCGCCAGCAACAGGCGTTGCAGTACGAACTTGAAAAAAATAAAGCTGAACTGGACGAGTATCGCGAAGAGCTGGTTAACCACTTTGCCCGCAGCGCGGAATTACTGGATACCATGGCGCACGACTATCGCCAGCTGTATCAACACATGGCGAAAAGCTCCAGCAGCCTGCTGCCGGAACTGTCTGCTGAAGCCAACCCGTTCCGCAATCGTCTGGCAGAATCTGAAGCCAGCAACGATCAGGCTCCGGTGCAGATGCCGCGTGACTATTCTGAAGGCGCATCCGGCCTGTTACGTACCGGCGCGAAGCGCGACTAATTTATTTTTCGGGCGCAGCCATTGCGCCCTCCTCTTCTCTTCTTCCCCCGACTATCATTTAATCTGGTGTCTCATTGTTTGCCATCTGAAAATTCAATAACATCAAACTGTTTTGAATCTCTTTTTCTTATCATTCAGGTACGAGAGCAGGAATAATGAAAAAGCAAACCCAGCTGTTGAGTGCATTAGCGTTAAGTGTCGGGTTAACTCTCTCGGCGCCGTTTCAGGCCATCGCATCGATTCCCGGTCAGGTTGCCGGTCAAGCGCCTCTGCCCAGTCTGGCGCCGATGCTGGAAAAAGTGCTTCCCGCAGTGGTCAGTGTTCGAGTCGAAGGAACCGCCAGCCAGGAGCAGAAAATTCCGGAAGAATTCAAAAAGTTTTTTGGTGATGATTTACCGGATCAGCCTGCGCAACCTTTCGAAGGTTTAGGTTCCGGCGTCATAATCAATGCCAATAAAGGTTATGTGCTGACCAACAATCACGTCATTAATCAGGCACAGAAAATCAGTATTCAACTCAATGACGGGCGCGAGTTTGATGCAAAGCTGATTGGCGGTGATGACCAGAGCGATATCGCCCTGTTGCAAATTCAGAATCCAGGCAAATTAACGCAAATTGCCATTGCCGACTCCGATAAACTGCGCGTCGGTGATTTTGCCGTCGCTGTCGGCAACCCGTTTGGTCTTGGGCAAACCGCCACCTCCGGGATTGTTTCCGCATTAGGCCGCAGTGGGTTAAATCTCGAAGGCCTGGAAAACTTTATTCAGACCGATGCCTCTATTAACCGTGGTAACTCCGGCGGTGCGCTGTTAAACCTTAACGGTGAATTAATTGGTATCAACACAGCAATCCTTGCCCCGGGCGGCGGTAGCGTAGGAATTGGTTTTGCCATTCCGAGTAATATGGCGCGTACCCTGGCGCAGCAACTTATCGATTTTGGTGAAATCAAACGCGGCCTGTTAGGCATTAAAGGCACCGAAATGAGTGCCGATATCGCCAAAGCATTTAATTTGGACGTTCAGCGCGGCGCGTTTGTCAGCGAAGTGCTGCCAGGTTCTGGCTCGGCGAAAGCAGGCGTGAAAGCGGGCGATATTATTACCAGTCTCAACGGTAAACCACTCAATAGCTTTGCTGAGTTGCGTTCTCGTATCGCGACCACCGAGCCGGGCACGAAAGTGAAACTCGGCCTGCTGCGTAACGGCAAACCACTGGAAGTAGAAGTGACACTCGATACCAGCACCTCATCGTCAGCCAGTGCCGAGATGATCACACCTGCGCTGGAAGGCGCGACGTTGAGCGATGGTCAGCTAAAGGATGGCGGCAAAGGTATTAAGATCGATGAGGTTGTCAAAGGAAGCCCCGCCGCTCAGGCTGGCTTGCAAAAAGACGATATAATCATTGGCGTCAACCGCGATCGGGTGAATTCGATCGCTGAAATGCGCAAAGTGCTGGCGACAAAACCGTCCATCATCGCCCTGCAGATCGTACGTGGCAATGAGAGCATTTACCTGCTAATGCGTTAATGTCGTAAACCGGGCATCAGGCTGACGTGTGATGTCCGGTTAACTCGTGGTATGCTGCTGCCGTTCCCTTTTTTAATGACGCCTCCATCATGTTTGTGAAGCTCTTACGTTCCGTTGCGATTGGATTAATTGTCGGCGCTATTCTGCTGGTTGCCATGCCTTCGCTGCGCAGCATTAACCCGCTTTCCACACCGCAATTCGACAGTACCGATGAGACGCCTGCCAGCTATAATCTGGCGGTTCGCCGCGCCGCGCCAGCGGTAGTCAACGTTTATAACCGTGGTTTGAACACCTCCTCACACAACCAGCTTGAGATCCGTACACTGGGATCTGGCGTGATCATGGATCAACGCGGTTATATCATCACCAATAAACACGTGATCAACGACGCCGATCAGATCATCGTCGCCTTACAGGATGGTCGTGTTTTTGAAGCATTACTGGTGGGATCTGACTCTCTAACCGATCTGGCAGTGCTTAAAATTAATGCCACTGGTGGTTTACCCACTATTCCAATCAATTCACGACGCGTACCGCACATTGGCGATGTGGTGCTGGCGATCGGTAACCCGTATAACCTTGGGCAGACCATTACCCAGGGCATTATCAGTGCCACAGGTCGAATCGGCCTGAACCCGACCGGGCGGCAAAACTTCCTGCAAACCGATGCTTCCATTAACCACGGTAACTCCGGCGGCGCGCTGGTGAACTCGCTGGGTGAGCTTATGGGCATTAACACGCTGTCGTTTGATAAGAGTAACGATGGCGAAACGCCGGAAGGTATCGGCTTTGCGATTCCTTTCCAGTTAGCAACCAAAATTATGGATAAGCTGATCCGCGATGGTCGCGTGATCCGTGGATACATTGGCATTGGTGGACGAGAGATCGCACCTTTGCACGCGCAGGGCGGCGGCATCGATCAACTGCAAGGGATTGTGGTTAACGAAGTGTCACCTGATGGTCCGGCGGCTAACGCGGGTATCCAGGTCAACGATCTGATTATTTCGGTGGATAACAAACCGGCCATCTCCGCGCTGGAGACAATGGATCAGGTTGCGGAAATCCGACCAGGCTCGGTGATCCCGGTTGTAGTGATGCGTGATGATAAACAGTTAACGTTGCAGGTCACCATTCAGGAATATCCGGCGACCAATTAAGGCCAGCGTGAAAGACAAAAAACCGGAGACGTTGCTCCGGTTTTTTTTATTATCCGCTAATCAATTACTTATTAACGAATTCTTCGCCCAGGGCGATATCTTTCTTCAGCGTATCCAGCATACCTTCCAGCGCGTTCTGTTCAAATGCGCTCAGGGTGCCGATAGATTTACGCTCTTCCACACCATTTTTACCCAGCAGCAGCGGTTGAGAGAAGAAACGTGCGTACTGACCGTCGCCTTCAACATAGGCACATTCTACAACGCCTTGTTCGCCCTGCAGTGCGCGAACCAGAGACAGACCAAAACGTGCAGCTGCCTGACCCATAGACAAGGTTGCAGACCCGCCACCGGCTTTCGCTTCAACCACTTCAGTACCCGCATTCTGGATACGTTTGGTCAAATCAGCCACTTCTTGTTCGGTGAAGCTTACGCCAGGAACCTGAGACAGCAGCGGCAGAATGGTAACACCAGAGTGACCGCCAATAACCGGCACTTCAACTTCGCCCGGCTGTTTGCCTTTCAGTTCAGCAACAAAGGTGTTGGAACGAATGATATCCAGCGTGGTAACGCCGAACAGTTTGTTTTTGTCATAAACACCGGCTTTTTTCAGCACTTCTGCAGCGATAGCCACAGTGGTGTTCACTGGGTTAGTGATAATACCAATGCACGCTTTCGGGCAGGTTTTCGCAACTTGCTGTACCAGGTTTTTCACGATACCGGCGTTAACGTTAAACAGGTCGGAACGATCCATACCCGGTTTACGCGCAACACCTGCAGAAATAAGAACGACATCTGCGCCTTCCAGAGCAGGGGTCGCATCTTCACCAGAAAAACCTTTGATTTTCACAGCAGTAGGGATATGGCTCAGGTCGACGGCCACACCGGGAGTGACTGGAGCGATATCATACAGGGAGAGTTCTGAACCTGAAGGCAGTTGGGTTTTTAACAGTAGTGCAAGCGCCTGGCCGATACCACCAGCAGCGCCGAGGACTGCGACTTTCATCCTAAACTCCTTATTATATTGATAAACTAAGATATGTTGCTCCGCTGCCGCGACCTTAATCCACAAATTCCCTGTTTACAATGACCACTTCTCAAGAATGTGTAGTCACGCAAATTTGGCGTTTATGCATTTAATTGACGTAATCAGGGAGCTAACTTACGTAATTAACAGTCGCTTATGCGTTAGAGCAACATTCCAACAGGTGGTGACAATATACCCTACCGTTCAGCCAAAACAACATCATTTTGATAACAATTAATTTACTTTTAAGCGAAATTTACATGCCGTGACGCAGGCATGTTTCTCAATAACGAAATTTGATAAAATCCCGCTCTTTCATAACATTATTTCAGCCTTCTCCAGGGCAGACTGTTTGCATAAAAATTCATCTGTATGCACAATAATGTTGTATCAACCACCATATCGGGTGACTTATGCGAAGCTCGGCTAAGCAAGAAGAATTAGTTAAAGCGTTTAAAGCGTTACTTAAAGAAGAGAAATTTAGCTCCCAGGGCGAAATCGTCGCCGCATTGCAGGAGCAAGGCTTTGACAATATTAACCAGTCTAAAGTCTCGCGGATGTTAACCAAGTTTGGGGCTGTACGAACCCGCAATGCCAAGATGGAAATGGTTTACTGCCTGCCAGCTGAACTGGGCGTACCAACCACCTCCAGTCCGCTGAAAAATCTGGTGCTGGATATCGACTACAACGATGCTGTTGTGGTGATTCATACCAGCCCTGGCGCGGCACAATTAATTGCGCGTCTGCTGGACTCTCTGGGCAAAGCAGAAGGTATTCTTGGCACTATTGCCGGTGATGACACCATCTTTACCACCCCTGCCAAAGGTTTTACCGTCAAAGACCTGTACGAAGCGATTTTAGAGCTGTTCGACCAGGAGCTTTAATCTCTACCCCGCCGCTTCTGGCGGCGGGAAAAATGCTGCGTTCTCCTCTTATCCCCCTGCTTTCCCCTGCCATCTATTTAACGAATAGTGCGCTTTGCTGCGACAAAACATTCACATCTTGAATACATAGGGTAATAATCGCACATTATGCAAAATGCTATATCATATTGAAATTAATGATATTTATCATGGTGCACTATGTTTTTAATTCCACTTTGTTATAAAAATTAATATTTTTAACACTTTAAACTTAATACAAACGGTTAGCGTGGTATTAATTAGCTAGATAATTAGTGTATACTTGATTTTGTGATATGGGTCACGAAACAAAGACCCAGTTAAAAGATTATGTCGAGGTAAAAATCATGAAAATCAAAACCACTGTTGCTGCATTAAGCGTACTTTCTGTTCTCTCTTTCGGTGCGTTCGCTGCCGATTCCATTAATGCTGCACAAGCGCAAAACCGTGAAGCTATCGGTACAGTGTCCGTCAGTGGAGTGGCGTCTTCACCGATGGATATGCGTGAAATGCTGAACAAAAAAGCGGAAGAGAAAGGCGCAACGGCCTACCAGATTACTGAAGCTCGTAGCGGTGACACCTGGCACGCTACGGCTGAACTGTACAAATAAACCCTCATCGTCTTGTCCGACGATATTGCCCCCGGTTCGGGGGCTTTTTTTTGCGCTAATGACGAACATTAAAACGCAAATGCCCTTCCAGCTCTTCCTCTGCCTCATCAAACAGCAATATTAACGCGCCAAAACGGCGACGCGTTTTCTCTCCCAGATGAACAAATTCAATCTCAAGTGGTAGCGGCAGGACATCGTTCATTAACACATCCCATAGTGAGTCGAGATCGCGTACCTTATCTTTCGCCAGACCAAAGGTTTGGCTAAAGTCACGATAAAAATCCTCCTGACTCTCAATCTCATCAAAATCAAAGGTATAAATATTCATCTGTTGCCACCGTCACGTTTCGCGGCGAGTTCTGCCGTTCATCGCTAAGTATAGACATGAAAAAACCGACGCTTTTGGCGTCGGCTTTGACTTAATTATCGGTTAGCGCGTGCTGGTATTTATGCAGCATACCGGTAAGCCGATGCACCGGTTCCGTCACCTGCGGTGGCGCTTGCCAGATGCGTAGCTTTTCCTGGTAGATTTCCAGTTCTTCCAGCAACTGCCCAAAGTACCGACGACGTTTATCATCGCTACGGGCAGATATCACATGGTCTGCTGTGCGGCGCATTTGTCGGTGAAACGCCGATAAATCCTCGTTAACCGGGATCGGCGCATCACGCAGGCGCTGGTGTGCGATAATCATCGTCAGCGCCAGGCGAAATTTCGGCAAATCTCCGGGAAATTTATTCATCAGCAAAAACAACTGCTGATAAAGTGCCGGAAGATGGTTCTCTTTACGTCGCGCGACATTGGTGGTCATCGCGGAAACGGCAGCAGAAACAAATTGATTAAGCAATACGCGTCCGGTTCTGTCGCGCGATTTATCCCGCACCAGCAAAATAACGATGAACGCGAGCACACAGCCGACGATTTGCCCTAATGCGCTGTCGAGAAACTGGCTGAAATGGAACGTCATCGGGTTATCCAGCACGATAATATTGATGGTGCTGGCCAGCGCCCCCATTGAGCCTAGTCGCCGTTTCTGTACCTCAATGCCGAGGAAGAATCCCAGCACTGCAAGGCTAATACACAGCAGCAACATACTCTGTTGGGTATTAGGGATAATCACCAAAAAGTAGAGCAGCCCTAACGGCAGCGCCGCCAGCGTCCCGTAGATAAAGTCGATCGCCACCATACGTGGATTCGGCAAACGCATTGCCAGTGACGTCACTACCGCAATCATCACCATTGCGCCACTGCCGGAAGTCCACCCCGTCCACAGCCAGAAAAGCGTGCCCAGAATGCAGGAAAGTGTGGTTCGCCAGAAGTTTACCATCGCATGATGACGTTCGGCTGACTCTACTTTTACTTCCGGCTCGCCTTGCAGGATCTCTTCTTCGGTCGTGTTGATTTTTGTGTTACTGATAACGCCGCGTTTGAGCAATTGATAACGCGTTGCTGCCGCGACCCAGCTATAAATGGTGACAGGTGTTTCACGTTCCCCCGTCCAGGCAATAACTCTCCGCAGGCGTTTTAACTGCTTGTGAACGTCCTGCGCGGTTTCTACTGGCGTGTCAAAAAATTCGCGGAAAGTATCAGTGATCAATTCCGGGCGCGAATTCTGAATCAAATAGGTTTCGCAGGACTGGGTAATCAGCGTCAGCGATAGCGTATTGATCGCTTTTAAACGTCGATTAGCTCGCGCCCAGCGGGAAGATTCCATATTCAGGTTGCTGCGCATACCTTGTAGCGCCGTGGTGCGTCGAACCAGGTCGCCCCAGGCTTTATCGACAACTTCGCCATCGCCATGCTTGATACAGAGTTGCATTAATTGATATTGCGCGACCAACAAACTTTCCAGCTCTCGGTCCACTTCTTGTTTGATCGATCGCGGAGAAAAGAGCAGATCCGCCATAATCGCACACACAATACCAATAACGATCTCGCTACAACGTTCGACGGCAAACTGCGGCGTAAGCAGCGGTTCCGGCTGAATAGTGATCACAATGATCAGCGCGGTATAACCAGCCAGTCCCCACGCATAGGAGTTTTCTATTCGTACCAGTGAAGAAATCCAGGTACAAAAACCAGCCCAGATACAGCACACCAGAATCATCAGCAAGGGGGCGCGGATCATCGCAATAATGATCACCAGTCCGGCAATACAGCCAATAAATGTGCCGATGATGCGTAAAAAGCCACGATAGCGAATAGCGCCAGAATATGGTTCGCCACCGGCAGCAAAGGCCGGGCCGGCGGCAACAATCGCCGCTGTCAGTACCGCCCAACGTGGCGTTTCCAGCTGAAAGTGAAAGCCAACAAACAGCGCCAGCACAATGGCGGTCGCCAGTTTTACCGCGAAGCGAATATGTTGGTTAGCAATGGAGAAAATACCCATCGTGATTAACCAAACTCACGCAGGCGATGAGCCATTTTACGGAAGAACGAATCCTGGCTTTCGTCACGATCCTGTTTGCCAGTGACCACCACCGTAGCGGTGGTGCCCGCAGGCCAGATGTTCTCTTGCTGGTTGTCGAGACGAATACGTACCGGAACACGTTGCGCCAGACGCACCCACTCCAGGTTGGAGTCGATAGTCGCCATTCCTTTGTCATCGCGCGTACTGCTGGCGTTAGTGACCCCTGCGGCAACACTATCAACAGTCCCTTTCAGCACTTTGTTACTGCCAAGCGGCGTGATCTCTGCACGATACCCAGGGCGTACGCCTTCCAGCTTGGTTTCTTCCATATAGGCCAGCACATAGAAGGAGTTCTGTTTCACCAGCGCAACCGCCGTTGAGCCACGGGTAATAAACTCACCGGTATAGACGTTGAGATTGGTCACCCAACCATCTGCTGGCGCGCGGATCACCGTGCGTTCAAGATCCAGTTTTGCCAGATCGCGGGTCGCCTGCGCTTTCGCTAATTGATGCAGAACCGTTTGTAGTACGTTGTTGGCCTGGTCTATCTCTTCGCGAGACATCGCCTGTATGCCGAGACGGTTACGACGTCCGGCCTCCTGGCGTTTTTCCTGTGCCAGCACCTGATAATAAGCAACATCGGCTTGCGCTTCCTCGAGCGCCTTTTGATAGCGCGGCTGGTCGATGGTGAACAGTACCTGTCCTTTTTTCACCAGCTGGTTATCATGAACATTCACCTGAGTAATGAGTCCGGATACGTCCGGCGCGATCGCAACGACGTCGGCGCTAAAGCGTGCGTCACGCGTCCACGGGGATTCGGTGTAATAGACCCAGGCATTAAAAATTGCGATGAAGGCCAGAATGACTAATACGACCGTGATGGCCGTACGGGAGAATTTTCTTATTAGTGTTTTCACTTCAACCTCAAACGAACAGTCGCGATATCAAATAAAACAAGCAGCAATAGAGCGCGGTGTTGAACAACGCCGGATGCCAGACAAAGTCGTAGATACCTGTTGGCACAAGTACCCGGCGCACCAGCCAGAAAATCGCCAGTGATAAAAGCAATTCGAAAAATATCGGTGGGAAGGACAGCCCAAACACCACGATAACGGGAAACAGACTCATGTTGACCTTGGTTGTATAGAGAGAGCAGGCGTTATTATTTTCAGCATCTGTCGCCGCAGAGAAGGGCATGGAAAGCCGGGCGAGAGCAACATTGCTGTAGATTGATATTTAATATATTAGCGTAACTGTTATGCTGTTATCTATATTATGTGATCTAAATCACTTTTAAGTCAGAGTGAATAATGGAACGACTAAAACGCATGTCGGTGTTTGCCAAAGTAGTTGAATTTGGCTCTTTTACCGCCGCCGCCAGACAGCTACAGATGAGCGTTTCGTCCATCAGTCAGACGGTGTCAAAACTGGAAGATGAGTTGCAGGTAAAGCTGCTAAACCGCAGCACACGCAGCATTGGTCTGACCGAGGCCGGTAGAATTTACTACCAGGGCTGCCGTCGGATGCTCCATGAAGTGCAGGATGTCCACGAACAACTGTATGCCTTCAATAACACGCCCATCGGGACGCTGCGCATTGGCTGTTCTTCAACTATGGCACAAAATGTTCTCGCCGGGCTGACAGCAAAAATGCTGAAAGAGTACCCAGGCCTGAGCGTGAATCTGGTCACAGGTATACCTGCGCCCGACCTGATCGCTGATGGTCTGGATGTGGTGATCCGCGTCGGCGCATTGCAGGATTCCAGCCTGTTTTCCCGCCGTCTGGGCGCGATGCCAATGGTTGTGTGCGCCGCTAAAAGCTATCTCACACAATACGGCATACCGGAAAAACCCGCCGATTTAAGTAGCCATTCATGGCTGGAATACAGCGTGCGCCCGGACAATGAATTTGAACTGATTGCCCCGGAAGGGATCTCAACACGACTGATCCCGCAAGGACGGTTTGTCACAAATGATCCAATGACGCTGGTGCGCTGGCTGACGGCAGGCGCCGGCATCGCCTACGTGCCGCTGATGTGGGTGATCAACGAGATCAATCGCGGGGAACTGGAGATCTTGCTGCCGCGTTACCAGTCAGATCCACGCCCGGTTTATGCGTTGTATACCGAAAAAGATAAGCTGCCACTGAAGGTGCAGGTCGTGATCAACTCACTGACGGATTATTTTGTTGAGGTCGGTAAGCTGTTTCAGGAGATGCACGGGCGCGGGAAAGAAAAGTAATTCATGTATGTGACCGGTAAATGCCGCATCCGGCAACCAATGCCTGATGCGACGCTTACCAGCCTGGATAGATTACGCTGTACCGCCAACGGTCAGGTTATCGACTTTAAGCGTCGGCTGGCCCACGCCAACCGGCAAACTCTGCCCTTCTTTACCGCAGACACCCACGCCGTTATCCAATTTCAGGTCGTTGCCCACCATCGAAATCTGCTGCATGGTTTCGATTCCGGAACCAATCAACGTTGCGCCTTTCACCGGCTTCGTTACTTTACCGTTTTCAATCAGATACGCTTCTGAGGTGGAGAAGACAAATTTACCGGAGGTGATATCCACCTGACCACCACCGAAGTTCGGCGCATAGATGCCATACTCAACGGATTCAATAATTTCCTGCGGGGTCGATTTACCCGGCAGCATGTAGGTATTGGTCATACGCGGCATTGGCAGGTGAGCGTAGGATTCACGGCGACCATTGCCGGTCGGCTTCATGCCCATTAAGCGCGCGTTGAGTTTATCCTGCATGTAACCTTTCAGGATGCCGTTCTCAATCAGCACGTTGTACTGTCCTGGCGTACCTTCGTCATCAATCGCCACCGAACCACGGCGATCAACCATCGTGCCGTCATCAACCACTGTACACAGTTCAGAAGCCACCAGCTCCCCGACCTGTCCACTAAAGACCGAAGTACCACGGCGGTTGAAGTCGCCTTCCAGGCCGTGACCGACCGCTTCATGCAACAGCACGCCAGGCCAGCCAGCGCCGAGAACCACCGGCATGGTGCCCGCAGGTGCGGCAACAGCAGAAAGATTGACCAGCGCCATACGCACGGCTTCTTTTGCCCATGCATCCGCACGGACTTCGCCGTCGAGATCGGCAAGGAAGAACTCATATCCAAAACGACCACCGCCGCCACTGGCGCCGCGTTCGCGTTTACCATCTTCTTCGACCAGAACGCTCACAGAAAGACGCACCAGCGGACGGACGTCTGCCGCCAGCGTGCCGTCAGTTGCCGCAACCAGAATTAATTCATAGACGCCACTGAGGCTGGCAGTCACTTCCTGTACGCGTTTGTCCGCTTCGCGAGCAACCTTATCGACACGACGCAGGATATCCAGCTTCTCTTCACGGCTCATGCTTTGCAGCGGGTCGACCGAGGTATATAGCGGGCTATGCTCTACCGCGCCCAGCGTCTGTACTTTGCCATCGCCGTTGTCACGCACAATGGTACGCGCCGCTTGCGCACTCTGTTCCAGCGCCAGCAGGCTGATTTGGTCAGCGTAAGCAAATCCGGTTTTTTCACCGCTGATTGCACGCACGCCAACGCCCTGATCGATGTTGTAAGAACCATCTTTAATAATGCGGTCTTCTAAAACCCAGGATTCGTGATAGCTCGACTGAAAATAGAGATCGCCATAATCAAGGCGACGTTCGGTCAGTTGACCGAGGATCGCGAACAAGTCCTGATGTTTCAGGCCGTTCGCCGCTAGCAATTGTTCACTTACCAGGTTCAGACTCATCGTTTTTGCTACTCGTTAGTTACTGCGGTAGAGGATTTTTTACGGCTGCCGGACGCGGCGTGAACGCCTTATCCGGCCTACGGTTATGTTCCGGCTCGTTGGCCGTATGGCAACGATTATCTTATGAGATTGGGGCAATTACGCGCCCTCGTCAAATCATTGCGCTTTTTCTTTACGCGGTTGGCGCAACACTTCGTTGATTTGCGGATCGTCCAGCGGACCCGAAATGTGATAGCGCAAAATGGAAACTTTGCTCCACAGCGGCCCCAGCACTTTACTGGCGGCAAACACTGCCGCGCCAACAATAGGGTTAACCGCAAAGGCTGCAGCCACGCCCACCGTCGCAGAAATCTCTGGTGCGACAACCGCTTCCATATTCAGATCGCGACGTACCAGATTTACCGACCCTTTCATGGCGATATCCGCTTCCAGGCCATCCACCAGCGTGTCGTCAGTGTGCATAACGCCGTCTTTAATCCACGCGGTGCTGCGAATGGAGTCAAAATAGAACCCTTCGCCAAAGGTATCCCTGAAATCAAAACGCAGCTTACGCATCAGGGCATCAACGCTCAATAAGCGCAGCAATTGCCCGGCATGTCCGGTGCTAATTTCGGTAATTTCGCCTTTGCCCAGTTGAGTATGAATGATGCCATTCAATGTCGCTTCATCTGGCTGCCACGGTGCTTTACGCCAGTGTAAATCGTAATCCACATTAAATGACGACTGGCGTATTGGCGTCGTGACACCAAAAAATTCTGCGGCGGCATCAATTTTCTGGCCGCGCAGTTTTCCTTTCAGCGAGGTGCGTTCATTCCCCGGATTGTTAACCCATTCACCATCGGCAGTGAGTCGCGAGAAACCGGTATCAATCAGTCCATTGGTCAGCGTTAACGTATCGCCGGAAATGGTGATATCGCTGTCGATGCGACCGAATTTTTGCCCCCAGAACCAGCACTCTGCGCAACGTATTTGTGCGTCCGGCCAGCCACGGAAGCTGATGCGCTCCGTGGTCGGAAAAGGTGATGAATTCGTTGATTCACCACCCGTTTTCGCTACGTTCGGGTTGTAATAGAGATATTTAATATTCGCCAGCCACGGCGCGTTATTACGCATCGCCAGCGTAGCGTTGATTTCACGCCCTTGCGCCTCAACCTGCGTACCGTTTGCCATCGGTTGCGAGACAATGCTCAGGTTATTCCACTGCTGATTCCCCAATGACAACGCCGGTGTACGCAACGTAATGTGCTGAGGGAAACTCGCCGCGCTGCCAACTTTTTCCGTCGCGCCTTTCTGGAATAGCGCCAGCCACTCGGCGCCGTCCATTGGCGGCATATTTAACTCAACACCACTCTGTTCCGGCAACGGGGGAAGCGTTTTACTGTCTGCCGCCCAGATAGCGCGCTCAAGCGTCAGCTTTTGACTGAGCAACCAGCGGCTATTGAAATGGTTATTCGTGCCAGCCTGCCCGGTTAATTCAAAGCTGTTGAGATTGCCATCAACCTTAATGTTAACCGGTAGCGGTTCGCCCGCAGGTTTGGCTAACGGTGAGGGTAAGTGACTACTCACATTCTTCAGATCGCCGTTCAGCTCTACGTTATACGTAGCGCCAGCATGATAAGGCAGCTCAATGCCCACTTTACCATCCCAGGCCACGCTGCCGCTTAACGCTTCGTTCACCGCTTCAGGCAGAACGCCGGTTTTCGCCGGTTGCCAGTTGCCGTTGAGATTCACCACAACCTGGTAAGCTTTTGCCCCTTCTTTGGTGGAAAAATCCACGTTCAGTGGCTGGTTAAACCAGCTTGCTGTCAGTGGTTCACTTTGCAGATCACCATTGATAAAGCTGAATTTTCCGCTCAAATTTTTCAGAGTGCTGTCGAGTGGTTTGATAAACAGGCTGTTGTTGCGCAGCGTCACTTCACCTTTCGCTGTAACCAGTTCGCCGTTCAGCGGGATATCGAGATGTAAGCGAGCATTCACATCGCCGTCGAGCTGGAGTTCTTGTAGGGTCGCGCCCAGCGAATCCTTCAGCGGCGTCTCATCAAAGTAAGGACCAACGGCTTTACCCGGACCTTTAATGTCAGCGTCAATCAGCAGCTTTTCTTTCGAGTAGTCAGGGATCACCGCAGTGAGGTTACTGGCGCGCACACCGCCCAGATTAACGCCATCGGTTTTCATCCATAAACCGTCGTTAATAAAGTCCAGTTCAATATCGAGATTAGTCAACGCAGGCCAATCTGGCTGG
Source organism: Escherichia sp. 93.0816 (assembly GCF_013368855.2). Classification (NCBI taxonomy): domain Bacteria; kingdom Pseudomonadati; phylum Pseudomonadota; class Gammaproteobacteria; order Enterobacterales; family Enterobacteriaceae; genus Escherichia; species Escherichia sp. 93.0816. Next base: position 390,635 of record NZ_JABWNC020000002.1, read on the forward strand.
AAAGCAAACTTCGCGTTACGCAGCGGCACCAGCACTTCAAACTGACCTTCGTTGTGTTTGTAAGGGAAAAGATGTGGATTGCCGCCATAAACCAGGGTCGCGTTATCCGCTTCACCGCCCTGAATTGCGCCACTTAGATAATCGACTAACTCTTTCCCCATCAGGTTTTCCGGGAAATAGCGCCAGGCTTGTGAACCATCATCGGTACTGATGCCAGCCAGAATCCCCAGCCAGGGTTCATCGTTAGCAGGTTGCAGGTAACGAAAACCGCCGCGCGCATGGACGGCTTTAGCTTTGACGTCGATGTTACGACCATCCAGCTGGAAACCTTTGTCATTATTCAACCAGCTTATGGTTGCCTGACCGTCGGCAATTTCCAGCGGTGCGCGAAATACCGTTTCGTAAGGCATTTTCGCCTGCTTCATGTAAGCCGTCAGTAAACCATTTTCTACGCTTCCTGAAAGCGTCCCGGAGAAATGTTCCGCGCCTGGCAATAATTTCCATTGTTTCCAGGCCAGATCGCTCCACGATGCCTGAAAGCGGGTCTTCTCTGCCGCCTGAAGCGGGATATCCAGCGCCAGCGTGTTGATCTTGCCGCTCGGCTGGGTTGAACGCCAAATATCACCCAGCGCAGGGGAAAGTTTCGCTGCTAATGGGCGTATGCCTTCCAGCCCCGCCAGCTCCAGATTGCTGGCGCGAACCCGTAGTTCGTCACTGCGTTTATTGTTTTTGCCGCCAACGTCTTGTTCCGGTATCCAGGCCAGCGTCAAAGCTCCACTCGGCCAGGGTTTGCCGTCCATGGTGATCCGCGTATCAGGAATGGAAAACTGCCAGCCCGAATGTTCGCGCGTTATGTGCGCGGTCAGATTATCCACCGACAGCGAATGCGTTTTTTTCTCGCCCAGCCAGCTTGCACCGCCCTGTTTCAGCCAGACATCGCCCCCGATCACATCGCCTTTGTCGATCGTCATCCAGCCTTCAAGGGAGAACTGTGCCGTTTCCAGCGCAATATTGTCCTGCATCCATTTACCGAGCCACGGCTTCAGGTCAATGTCATTAGCCTGGAGCCAGACGCGACCATTGCTTAACAGTCCCTCATCATCACGCAGATCCATGCGCACCTGCATCACGCCGTGTTGTCCGGTCAGACTGGAGAGACTTACCTGACCTTCCGCGCGGTGTCTACGTGGATCGTTAAGCCAGGTGAGTTGCGGGATCGCCAGTTCAGCGCGCTGACCGGATGGTGTCAGGAAGCTGATTTCGCTATCGCGGAGATGGAAGTGATCGAACTGACGAAGAAACAGATCGCTGATGTGGCTGGCTTCCAGGCTATCATTACTACCGCCACTGGTGATGGGAGTATTGGTGCGAAAGCGCAGTTGCCAGAAAGTGAGGTCGCGAAACTGCCAGCGCATATGCAGCAGGCTCTGCCAGACATCCAGCGCCAGGGTGACGCGTTTAACCGAAAATTCACCGCCATCTTTCAACTCTGCGCGGATGTCGTGCGCTTCGAGTGTTGGGCCAAAATTTTGCCAACTGGCGGAGAGCTGACTGGCTGCCACCGGCATACCCGTCGCGGATTCAATTTTGTTAAGGATTTCCGGGCGCCAGGCGTCGAGGTGCGGTAAAGCAATACGCAGGCCGCTGACCAGCAGCGCAGCGATCACAACGAGCGCGGCTCCAGTAAGCAGTAAAATCCCCGGCAATCGCCTCACCCGTCACTCCTTGTCTGCTAAAAATGTGACTCAAAAACCTTTTGCCGGATGGCGGCCCAGCATCTGTTTACATCATTACGACGTCAAACTGCTCCTGGTTGTAGAGCGGTTCGATTTGTACTTTAACCTGCTTGCCTACGAAAATTTCCACTTCCGCCAGCGAGTGAGATTCTTCGCCTTTCAAGGCTTCAGCTACTGCCGGAGAAGCATAGACCAGGAAACGGTCAGAGTCGTAAGCATGGTGCACGCGAACGATCTCGCGCATGATTTCATAGCATACCGTTTCCACGGTTTTCACCGTTCCGCGACCGTGGCAGGTAGGGCATTCATTACACAGTACGTGCTCAATGCTTTCGCGGGTGCGTTTACGCGTCATTTCCACCAGCCCCAGAGCAGAAAAGCCGTTAACGCTGGTTTTCACCCGGTCTTTACTCAACGCCTGTTCCAGCGAATGCAATACGCGGCGACGGTGATCTTCATTATTCATGTCGATGAAATCAATAATGATAATCCCGCCCAGGTTACGCAACCGTAACTGGCGAGCGATAGCCTGCGTCGCTTCAATATTGGTATTGAAGATGGTGTCGTCCAGATTGCGATGACCGACAAACGCCCCGGTATTGATGTCCACGGTGGTCATTGCTTCGGTCTGGTCGATAATCAGATAGCCGCCGGATTTCAGTTCTACTTTGCGTTCCAGCGCCCGCTGGATTTCGTTTTCGACATCAAAGAGATCAAAAATTGGCTGGCGTCCGGTGTAATGCTCCAGCTTGCTGGTCATCTCAGGAATGTATTCCGAGGTGAACTCAAGCAACGCTTCGTAAGTCAGGCGCGAGTCAACGCGAATACGATCCAGCTCAGCGTCGGCGAAATCACGCAGAACACGCTGCGCCAGCGCCAGTTCGCCGTACAGTTGATAACGGGTCTGTGGACGCTTTTTACGCTCCATCACTTTGGTCCAGACACGTTTCAGGTAGGCAGCATCGGAGGCCAGCTCCGCTTCGCCAACCCCTTCCGCCGCAGTACGAATAATAAATCCGCCCTGCTCGTCGCAATACTCTGCGACCACTTTTTTCAGGCGTTCACGTTCAGATTCACTTTCAATGCGTTGGGAAACCCCGACGTGAGATGCACCTGGCATAAACACCAGATAGCGAGATGGCAGCGTGATATCTGTGGTCAGGCGCGCACCTTTAGTGCCAAGCGGGTCTTTCACCACCTGCACCATCAGATCTTGTCCCTGACGCACCAGCTCTGAAATATCGCGCACCGTGAACTGCTTTTGTTCTTCACCCGCCACACATTCGGTGTGCGGCATGATGTCGGATGCATGAAGAAACGCGGCTTTATCCAGCCCAATATCTACAAAAGCCGCCTGCATACCCGGAAGTACACGACTTACACGACCCTTGTAGATATTGCCTACTATTCCGCGTCGCGCCTCACGTTCAATATGAATTTCCTGCAGAATACCGCCATCAATATACGCCACTCGTGTTTCCGAAGGCGTTACGTTTACCAACAATTCAGCCGTCATGTTTATCCCTTTTGTCACGCAGTGCGTTAAAATTACTTAATAATTCATACGTTTCAACCAGCGGTAAGCCGACTACGGCGTGATAGCTGCCATTTATCTTCCTGACAAAACAACCACCCAGCCCCTGAATACCGTATGCACCTGCTTTATCTAACGGTTCACCGCTGGCAACATAGCCCGCGATGTCTTCGTCTGTTAACGTTCTGAACGTCACATCGGTGACCACCAGACAATCGAGAATGTACTGGCTGTCTGCCAGCGCCACCGCCGTCATTACCTGATGAGTCTGTCCCGATAATTTGCGCAACATCTGCGCCGCATGTTCTGCATCGCGCGGTTTCTCTAACACTTCCCCATTCAGGACAACAATGGTATCCGCTCCCAGTACCGGGAGATCCTGCGCAGTATGAGCAACACCTGCTTGCGCTTTCTCACGCGCCAGACGCATAACATACTGCTGCGCGCTCTCCTGCGGATGGCGCTGTTCCTCAATGCCCGTAACAATACGTTCAAAGGTCACGCCAAGTTGCGCAAGTAACTCCTGACGACGCGGAGAACCGGAAGCTAAATACAGAGAAGTCATAGAAACCTTTATTGCACTGCAAACTGCTGACGGATTTTGCGCATCAGCAAGAAAATCCACGGCCAGAGCACACCATTGACTACACTACTCCAGAACACTTCGGGTCTGAAAGAGACGTTGATCACTAAAAACTCTGCCCAGAAAACAATAATATCCACTACCAGCGAAAGCAACATGACGACCAGCGCCTGCTGCCATAATGCCAGGTTGCGAAAAAGCTGGAATTTCAGTGCTACCAGATAAGCAATGATACTCATCGACAACGCCCGGACACCGAGCGTAGAGCCACTGATCAGATCCAGTATGGCACCCATCACAAAACCTGTGCCCACATTTACGCGATGGGGCAAGGCCAGGATCCAATACAATAAGATGAGCAATACCCAGTTTGGCCGGAAAACGATGAGATTATCCGGCCAGGGCATAATTTGTAGTAACAAGGCGATGAGGAAAGAGAGCCAGATAACCCAGCGCCCCTGGCTACGATATCTCGCCACTATTGCCCTCCCGGCGCACGTGCAGGCGGTTGAGCACCACTTTGCGGCGGCGTAGCCCTTTGTGGAGAGCGGTTAGTGGCAGTACCTGTTGCAGGTTGCTGCGGATCTGGCTGGGTAATTCCCGTTGCCGGTTCCGGAAGTTTTGGTCCCATTGCGTCTGGAGAAGGCAATACCTGCGGCATCATCTGCATCAGGCGTTCATTAGCGACGCGATGCACCTCTTCCGGCGTCATAGGATTAGCACCGTTACGATCTGCGCCCCACAGCAGCAGCAGATAACGCAAACGTTGCAGCCCCGCAGTCGGACGCGCCTGGATCACGGTATAAGCGCGCTGGGTATCGAGTTTCACAGAAGAGACGACCGCCACCGGATAACCTTCCGGGAAGCGTCCACCAAGACCAGATGTCACCAATACATCACCAACACGAATATCAGTATTCGCCGGCAGGTGCTCAAGTTGTAAATCATCAGTACAACCGTTACCCGCAGCAATTACGCGGATATCATTACGGAGTACCTGAATTGGCAGTGCATGGGTCGCGTCGCAAATCAGCAGCACGCGGCTGGTCAGTTTGGCGACAGCCACCACCTGGCCAACAACACCTTTGTCGCTGATGACCGGCTGGCCTTCATAAACTCCGTTAACGCTGCCTTTGTCGATAACGACTTGATCGCTATACGGATCGTTAACCGTAGAGATAACCTGGGTCACCATCTTTTGCTCATCCTGGCGCAACGGAGAACCCAGCAGCTCGCGCAGGCGCGCGTTCTCCTGTTTGTATTGTCCAAGCATCAGCAGTTCGCTGTTTTTCAACAGCAATTCCTGACGTAACGCCCGGTTTTCAAGTTCTAGTTGATCACGCGAGGCCAGCGTCTGCGATACGCCATCCAGCAATTCTCGAGGAGCATTGGAAACAAAGTAGAAAGGACTGACGGCGGTATCCATATAGGTACGGATTTGACTAAACATCCCCAGGCGACTGTCGGCAATAATAACGCCGAGCGCCACCAGCACCGCCAGAATAAGGCGAATCTGTAGCGACGGGCCACGGCTAAAAATTGGCTTCATAAGTTATGCGTATTCTCGTATCAGACCAGGCAGGGCAAACAGATGCTTCCCCTGCCTGCATCCGATTACTCTTCGCTGAACAGGTCGCCGCCGTGCATGTCGATCATTTCCAGTGCTTTGCCGCCACCGCGCGCCACACAGGTCAGCGGGTCTTCAGCAACAACAACAGGAATGCCGGTTTCTTCCATTAACAAACGGTCAAGGTTACGCAGCAGCGCACCACCGCCAGTGAGCACCATTCCGCGCTCGGAAATGTCGGAAGCGAGTTCCGGCGGGCACTGCTCCAGCGCAACCATCACCGCGCTAACGATGCCGGTCAGCGGCTCTTGCAGCGCTTCGAGGATTTCGTTGGAATTCAATGTAAAGCCGCGTGGCACGCCTTCTGCCAGGTTACGGCCACGAACTTCGATTTCACGGACTTCATCGCCCGGATAAGCAGAACCGATTTCGTGTTTGATACGTTCTGCAGTCGCTTCACCGATCAGAGAACCGTAGTTACGACGAACGTAGTTGATGATCGCTTCGTCGAAGCGGTCACCGCCGATACGTACAGAAGAGGAGTAAACCACACCGTTCAGAGAGATAACGGCAACTTCAGTAGTACCACCACCGATATCAACAACCATGGAACCGGTTGCTTCAGATACCGGCAAGCCGGCACCGATTGCTGCGGCCATCGGCTCTTCAATCAGGAATACTTCGCGGGCGCCTGCGCCCTGCGCGGATTCACGAATAGCACGACGCTCAACCTGGGTAGCGCCAACCGGCACACAAACCAGAACTCGCGGGCTTGGACGCATAAAGCTGTTGCTGTGCACTTGTTTGATAAAGTGCTGGAGCATCTTTTCAGTCACGAAGAAATCAGCGATAACGCCATCTTTCATTGGGCGAATGGCAGCAATATTGCCCGGCGTACGGCCCAGCATCTGCTTCGCGTCATGACCTACTGCAGCTACGCTTTTCGGTGAACCGGCACGATCCTGACGAATAGCCACCACAGAAGGCTCATTCAATACGATGCCTTGTCCTTTTACATAAATGAGGGTATTCGCAGTACCCAGGTCAATGGACAAGTCATTGGAAAACATGCCACGAAATTTTTTCAACATACTAAGGGATAATCCTGAAAGCTGGGGCGGAAAAGAAAATCCGCTTACTTTACCAACCACACGCAGCAGCGACAAGGCGCAAAAATCATCTGCTACGGTGAAAATTAGTGCAGTTTGTTTCCTTTGTTACAAATCTCTACCTGAGTCCAGAGAGGCTAAATGCATCAGCATGCATTCCTCGCCTGTTTGCAACTGCGTAAGGTCATTAATCTGCATATGTGCTGCAACAATCTGGCGAACAGACAAGCACGCTCCCGTGAAACGCAGCGCGCGTTATTCTACGTGAAAACGGATCAAACGGCAGGTTAAACCGAGTATCTTTGTGAATATTTTTTCACGTTAGTATCAAGTGGCTGTGAGGACGCAAAAAAATCCCCCTGCCCACCCAAAACCCCACGCTGAATCAGGGTCTGCCACTCGCTTCGTGAACGTACGCCAGTAGCGTAAACCTGGGTGTTGGTCCCGGAACACGCTTCTACCATGCTCTGCACCAACAATTGATTCTCTGTTCGCTTCTCAATGTTTCTTACCAGCCCCGGATGGAGCTTGAGTAATTCAACATTAAGTTCTTTGATCCAACGGGTACTTACCAGCGTCAAACCAGCCTGGTTGACGGCGACCCGAACTCCTAAAGCATTCACTAAACGAATAACAGGTTGCAAGCGACCGATATGTTGACCAACATCAGCCTCTGCAAGTTCAATAATTATGCGTTTTCGCTGTGATTTTTCACATTGCATCAGCGTATCGCGTAACCAACGCTGGAAACGCGGGCGAATCAACGACTCAACGGTGACCTGAATCGCCAGATTTTCTTGCGGCCAATAGCGTAACAGCGGGATGAGGCGACTGACTTGCAGACGGTCATACTCTTCCGATAAGCCAAACTGCAACACCATCGGCATATATTCCGCCGAACTGACCTCTTCGTTACCATCAAAGATACGACACATCAGTTCGCGGTGATGAACCTGCCCTTCACGGGTAACCGCCGGTTTCTGATAAAGACGCGGGCCGCCGCGACTCAGCATTTGCTCGATGAGCGTACGCCAACGAACGTTACCGCGCCCTTTTTCAGGTAGCGAGTCATCGTAAATAGCCCAGCTATTGCCGCCCTGTAATCCCGCATTGCGCGTGGCGGATTCCGCATGTTCCATCACCTGCTCGGTATCCTGCCCGCTACGCCAGGCACAGATGCCGATGTGAATCATATCATCACGATCGAGCATTTTATTCGTCGGTAAGGTATCGACCGCCTTGATCAATTGCCCGGCAATGCTCTCCGCCTCTTTTAATGTCCGGTGTGGCAACAGCACAGCGAAATCGCTACGGTGATAACGCGCCAATAGCGCCCCGGGATAACGCATCATAAATGTCGATAACAGATTTGTCAGGGTGAAGAGTTGTTCTTCAACCAGGCTGTGTCCCCAGGTATCGCTCAACATATTGAAATCCGGCAGGCGGATCATCATCACGATCCCGTGAGTCCCCACTTTCTCCTGATCTTCCAGTAACGTTGCTAACTGATTATCGAAAAAGAGTCGGTTATTGAGGCCGGTTTTGATGTCCTGAGCAGCATAGGAGCGGATCAGCGTATCAAGACGGCTGTGCTGTTCGCGTGCGTTCTGAATTTCACAAAGCAGCATATCCAGCGCGCTGCTGGTTCTGGGCGGCCATTCATAGATGGTTCCCAACACATTCGAGCCTCGCTCACCATTTAAAATACGTGTGGCGCGGGTTTCCAGCAGTTCTTGCCCGGCAAGTTGCCGCTGTAACCAGCGTACTGCCAGGAAGAGCATAATAATGATAAATCCAATCGCACCGGTGAGCGGTGCGGTGGTCATCAACGAGTGGAAATAGTTGCCCATCGGGTCCTGATAAACCAAACGCAGCGACATCCCCGGATGTTTAATCAACGGTACAGTCAGTTCGCGAAACAGATCGCTGGTTCCCACCGGACGGTAACTACCATTGCGGGACTGGGTATAAACCCGTTTTTTATCGTGCAAAAGATCCACGCGAACGATATCCGCAGACATCATCAGTTCGCTGATTTGTGGCCTCAATGTGCTGAAGTCATTCGACACAAGGTGGGTATCGATCGCCGTCGCCACTGCCTGAACACGATGACTAAACTTATACTGAATGGCGTTGTAGAAACTAAGCGAGCAGCCCAACAGAGTCACAAAAATTGTTAACCCGGTGAGCAGCGTGACAAAGGCCGAAAATTTCGTCGTTAATCTCATCCTTGTGTTAACTCCGATAGTGAGGACGCGGGCATACTAGCAAATCAGATTTATCTCGCAATTTATTGCGCTTCATCGGCTTTGCTTTTCCATTAGCGAGTATAGTCTTCAGAAATTATTTTCCAATCCATCATGCACATGAGGATCTCTTATGCAGGCGTTACTTTTAGAACAGCAGGACGGTAAAACCCTCGCATCTGTACAGACTCTGGACGCAAGTCGCCTGCCGGAAGGCGATGTGACGGTCGATGTCCTGTGGTCGAGTCTGAATTATAAAGATGCGCTGGCGATTACCGGTAAAGGAAAAATCATCCGTAATTTTCCGATGATTCCTGGCATTGACTTCGCCGGAACGGTACGCGCCAGTGAAGATCCTCGTTTTCATGCCGGTCAGGAAGTGTTACTGACGGGCTGGGGCGTCGGTGAAAACCACTGGGGCGGGCTGGCACAACAGGCGCGCGTAAAAGGTGACTGGCTGGTTGCGATGCCGCAAGGTCTGGACGCGCGTAAAGCGATGGTTATCGGTACTGCCGGATTTACCGCTATGCTGTGCGTACTGGCACTGGAAGATGCCGGTATTCGCCCGCAGGATGGCGAGATTGTGGTGACGGGCGCCAGTGGCGGCGTCGGCAGTACAGCCGTGGCGCTGCTGCATAAGTTAGGTTATCAGGTCGTTGCTGTATCTGGTCGCGAAAGTACCCATGAGTATCTGAAAAGTTTGGGCGCCAGCCGTATTCTGCCCCGCGATGAGTTTGCTGAGTCCCGTCCCCTGGAAAAACAACTCTGGGCAGGCGCAATTGACACTGTTGGTGACAAAGTACTGGCGAAAGTGCTGGCACAAATGAACTACGGCGGCTGCGTGGCGGCTTGTGGTCTGGCGGGTGGCTTTGCTCTGCCAACCACGGTAATGCCGTTTATTCTGCGCAACGTCCGTCTGCAAGGAGTGGATTCAGTCATGACGCCACCAGCTCGTCGGGCGCAGGCCTGGCAGCGTCTGGTCGCCGATCTACCGGAATCATTCTATTCACAAGCAGCAAAAGAAATCTCACTGACAGAGGCACCGAAGTTTGCCGAAGCCATTATTAATAACCAAGTGCAGGGGCGCACTCTGGTAAAAATAAGTTAAGATTTCGTACAAAATAATTTACATATAACTAACGAATTTTAGCAGCACTTTGACATTCTCCCTGCCATAGTAATCAGGAGCATACCGGGAGTCTGTTATGAAAAAAATTCGTCAATTTACAGAAGCCGATGTCACTGCCGAATCGGCTTTTTTTATGCAACGTCGGCAGATTCTGAAAACGTTAGGCATCAGCGCAGCTGCACTTTCTCTGCCAACCACTACACATGCCGACCTGCTTAACTGGTTTAAGGGCAACGATCGCCCGCCCGCACCTGCCGGGAAGCCGCTGGAGTTTAGTAAACCTGCCGCCTGGCAAAATAATCTGCCGCTCACGCCGGAAGATAAAGTTTCCGGCTATAACAACTACTATGAGTTCGGGCTGGATAAAGCGGACCCAGCGGCAAATGCCGGCAGCCTGAAAACCGATCCGTGGACGTTGAAAATCAGTGGTGAAGTCGCCAAACCATTAACGCTCGACCACGACGGCTTAACCCATCGTTTCCCGCTGGAAGAGCGGATTTACCGTATGCGCTGCGTGGAAGCGTGGTCGATGGTCGTACCGTGGATTGGTTTCCCGCTGCACAAATTACTGGCACTGGCGGAACCAACCAGTAACGCAAAATACGTCGCCTTCGAGACCATTTATGCGCCGGAACAGATGCCAGGCCAGCAGGACCGGTTTATTGGCGGCGGCCTGAAATATCCTTATATAGAAGGATTACGTCTCGACGAAGCGATGCATCCACTCACGCTGATGACCGTTGGTGTCTATGGCAAGGCGCTACCACCACAAAATGGCGCACCAGTGCGGCTGATTGTGCCGTGGAAATATGGCTTTAAAGGGATTAAATCGATTGTCAGCATTAAGCTGACCCGTGAACGTCCGCCAACCACCTGGAATCTGGCTGCGCCCAATGAATATGGCTTTTACGCCAACGTCAATCCGCATGTTGATCATCCCCGTTGGTCGCAGGCCACCGAACGATTTATTGGTTCAGGCGGCATTCTGGATGTACAACGCCAGCCTACGCTGCTGTTTAACGGATACGCCGATCAAGTCGCGTCGCTCTATCGTGGCCTGGATTTACGGGAGAATTTTTAAGTGCGACTGACAGCAAAACAAGTGACATGGCTGAAAGTTTGCCTGCATCTTGCCGGATTTTTACCGTTTGTCTGGCTGGTATGGGCAATCAATCATGGCGGATTAAGCGCCGATCCGGTGAAAGATATTCAGCATTTTACGGGTCGGACTGCGCTGAAATTCTTGCTGGCGACCTTATTAATTACGCCACTAGCGCGCTATGCTAAACAGCCCTTATTGATACGCACCCGCCGCCTGCTAGGTTTATGGTGTTTCGCCTGGGCAACGCTGCACTTAACCAGTTATGCCTTACTGGAACTGGGCGTGAATAACCTGACGTTATTCGGTCAGGAATTAATTACCAGACCTTATTTAACGCTCGGCATTGTCAGTTGGCTGATTTTACTGGCTTTAGCATTCACTTCCACGCAGGCGATGCAGCGAAACTTAGGTAAACGCTGGCAACAGTTGCATAACTTCGTCTATCTGGTCGCGATCCTGGCTCCCATACATTATCTGTGGTCAGTGAAGATTATCTCACCACAGCCGGTTATCTATGCCGGGCTGGCTTTACTGCTTTTAGCCTTACGTTTTAAGAAGTTCCGTCAATGGTGGCGCTAATTTCATGAACTGTGCGGCTTGTTGCAAAATGCACGGCGTTGAAAGTTATTTACATGTTAGCTGTTGATTATCTTCCCTGATAAGACCAGTATTTAGCTGCCAATTGCTACGAAATCGTTATAATGTGCGACTTCGTTCTCCCTAACGCGGTTTTTAAGCTGCGGAAAAGGTGACAATGGCGCAACGAAGGTATATTTTGTTTTTTGCCGGAGGATAGCAGCAGATCGCTGCACAATGTCCGTCAAGTCTCACATTGACGCTCTGGGGCAAAATAGACCGGCGTCCCGGTCAGCTGGAATTTATCGCTATGCATACAGCTGTCGGGGCATACGCTTTACAGACGGCGGTGAAACGCCTGTCACAATCACACTAAACAAAGAGTACGGAACCCACTCATGGATATTCGTAAGATTAAAAAACTGATCGAGCTGGTTGAAGAATCAGGCATCTCTGAACTGGAAATTTCTGAAGGCGAAGAGTCAGTACGCATCAGCCGTGCAGCACCTGCCGCTAGTTTCCCGATGATGCAACAAGCTTACGCTGCACCGATGATGCAGCAGCCAGCTCAATCTAACGCAGCCGCTCCGGCGACCGTTCCTTCCATGGAAGCGCCAGCAGCAGCGGAAATCAGTGGTCACATCGTACGTTCCCCAATGGTTGGTACTTTCTATCGCACCCCAAGCCCGGACGCGAAAGCGTTCATCGAAGTGGGTCAGAAAGTGAACGTGGGCGATACCCTGTGCATCGTTGAAGCCATGAAAATGATGAACCAGATCGAAGCAGACAAATCCGGTACTGTGAAAGCAATTCTGGTCGAAAGTGGACAACCGGTAGAATTTGACGAGCCGCTGGTCGTCATCGAGTAACGAGGCGAACATGCTGGATAAAATTGTTATTGCCAACCGTGGCGAGATTGCATTGCGTATTCTTCGTGCCTGTAAAGAACTGGGCATTAAGACTGTCGCTGTGCACTCCAGCGCGGATCGCGATTTAAAACACGTATTACTGGCAGATGAAACGGTCTGTATTGGCCCGGCTCCGTCAGTAAAAAGTTATCTGAACATCCCGGCTATCATCAGCGCCGCTGAAATCACCGGCGCAGTAGCAATCCATCCGGGTTACGGCTTCCTTTCCGAAAACGCTAATTTTGCCGAGCAGGTTGAACGCTCTGGCTTTATCTTCATCGGCCCGAAAGCAGACACTATTCGCCTGATGGGCGACAAAGTGTCTGCAATTGCAGCGATGAAAAAAGCTGGCGTTCCTTGCGTTCCGGGTTCTGACGGCCCGCTGGGCGACGATATGGATAAAAACCGCGCCATTGCAAAACGCATTGGTTATCCGGTGATTATCAAAGCCTCCGGCGGCGGCGGCGGTCGCGGTATGCGCGTTGTGCGCAGCGACGCGGAACTGGCGCAGTCTATCTCCATGACCCGTGCGGAAGCGAAAGCTGCTTTTAGCAATGATATGGTTTATATGGAGAAGTACCTGGAAAATCCTCGCCACGTCGAGATCCAGGTACTGGCGGACGGTCAGGGCAACGCAATCTATCTGGCAGAACGTGACTGCTCCATGCAGCGTCGTCACCAGAAAGTCGTCGAAGAAGCGCCAGCACCGGGCATTACCCCGGAACTGCGTCGTTACATCGGCGAACGTTGCGCTAAAGCGTGTGTTGATATCGGCTATCGCGGTGCAGGTACTTTCGAGTTCCTGTTCGAAAACGGCGAGTTCTATTTCATCGAAATGAACACCCGTATTCAGGTAGAACACCCGGTTACTGAAATGATCACCGGCGTTGACCTGATCAAAGAACAGCTGCGTATCGCGGCAGGTCAACCGCTGTCGATCAAGCAAGAAGAAGTTCACGTTCGCGGCCATGCGGTGGAATGCCGTATCAACGCCGAAGATCCGAACACCTTCCTGCCAAGCCCGGGCAAAATCACCCGTTTCCACGCACCTGGCGGTTTTGGCGTGCGTTGGGAGTCTCATATCTACGCTGGCTACACCGTGCCGCCGTACTATGACTCAATGATCGGCAAACTGATTTGCTACGGTGAAAACCGTGACGTGGCGATTGCACGCATGAAGAATGCGCTGCAGGAGCTGATCATCGACGGTATCAAAACCAACGTTGATCTGCAGATCCGCATCATGAACGACGAGAACTTCCAGCATGGTGGCACTAACATCCACTATCTGGAGAAAAAACTCGGTCTTCAGGAAAAATAAGACTGCAAAAACGTCAAAAGGCCGGATTTTCCGGCCTTTTTTATTTCTGGGGATCGACAAGCCCCATAAGGTACAATCCCCGCTTTCTTCACCCATCAGGGACAAAAAATGGACACTCGTTTTGTTCAGGCCCATAAAGAGGCGCGCTGGGCGCTGGGGCTGACCCTTTTGTATCTGGCTGTATGGTTAGTAGCCGCTTACTTACCTGGCGTTGCCCCCGGTTTTACCGGCTTTCCGCGCTGGTTTGAGATGGCCTGCATCCTGACGCCACTGCTGTTTATTGGACTGTGCTGGGCGATGGTGAAATTTATCTATCGCGATATCCCGCTGGAGGATGACGATGCAGCTTGAAGTAATTCTACCGCTGGTCGCCTATCTGGTGGTGGTGTTCGGGATCTCTGTCTACGCGATGCGTAAACGGAGCGCGGGCACGTTCCTTAATGAGTATTTCCTCGGCAGCCGTTCTATGGGCGGTATTGTGCTGGCGATGACGCTCACCGCAACCTATATCAGCGCCAGTTCGTTTATCGGCGGGCCTGGCGCTGCTTATAAATACGGGCTGGGCTGGGTGTTGCTGGCGATGATCCAGTTGCCTGCGGTCTGGCTTTCGCTCGGTATTCTCGGCAAAAAGTTCGCGATTCTCGCACGCCGCTACAATGCAGTAACGCTGAACGATATGCTGTTTGCCCGCTACCAGAGCCGTCTTCTGGTATGGCTGGCAAGTTTGAGTTTGCTGGTTGCATTCGTTGGTGCGATGACCGTGCAGTTTATCGGCGGTGCGCGCCTGCTGGAAACCGCTGCGGGTATTCCTTATGAAACCGGCTTGCTAATTTTCGGTATTAGTATTGCGTTGTATACCGCCTTTGGCGGCTTTCGCGCCAGCGTGCTGAACGACACCATGCAAGGACTGGTGATGCTGATTGGCACCATTGTGCTGCTGGTCGGCGTGGTCCATGCTGCTGGCGGCTTAAGCAACGCAGTAGAGACGCTGCAAACCATCGATCCGCAGCTGGTTACGCCGCAAGGTGCTGACGATATTCTATCGCCAGCCTTTATGACGTCGTTCTGGGTGCTGGTGTGTTTTGGCGTGATTGGTCTGCCGCATACCGCTGTGCGCTGCATCTCTTATAAAGACAGTAAAGCAGTACATCGTGGGATCATCATTGGTACGGTTGTGGTGGCGATCCTGATGTTTGGTATGCACCTTGCCGGAGCGTTAGGTCGGGCAGTGATCCCCGATCTCACCGTACCGGATCTGGTGATCCCAACGTTGATGGTAAAAGTGCTGCCGCCATTTGCTGCCGGGATCTTCCTTGCTGCACCAATGGCTGCGATCATGTCGACAATCAACGCCCAATTGCTGCAAAGTTCCGCTACGATCATTAAAGATCTCTATCTGAATATCCGTCCGGATCAAATGCAAAATGAGACGCGTCTGAAGCGGATGTCGGCAGTAATTACGTTAGTTCTCGGCGCGTTGCTGCTGCTTGCCGCCTGGAAGCCGCCAGAAATGATCATCTGGTTGAATTTGCTGGCCTTCGGAGGGCTGGAAGCCGTTTTCCTGTGGCCGCTGGTGCTGGGTCTTTACTGGGAACGCGCCAACGCCAAAGGCGCGCTAAGTGCGATGATCGTCGGCGGCGTGCTGTATGCCGTACTTGCGACGCTGAATATTCAGTACCTGGGCTTCCACCCTATCGTGCCCTCGTTACTGCTAAGTTTGCTGGCTTTCCTGGTCGGAAACCGTTTCGGTACATCCGTCCCGCAAGCTACCGTTTTGACTACTGATAAATAAAGAGTTTTGCCATGCCTTGGATCCAACTGAAACTGAACACCACCGGCGCGAACGCAGAAGATCTTAGCGATGCGCTGATGGAAGCGGGTGCCGTTTCTATCACTTTTCAGGACACCCACGATACACCGGTGTTTGAGCCGCTGCCTGGCGAAACTCGCCTGTGGGGCGATACCGATGTGATAGGTCTGTTCGACGCTGAAACTGACATGAATGAAGTTGTGGCGATTCTGGAAAACCATCCGCTGCTCGGCGCGGGCTTCGCGCATAAAATCGAACAACTGGAAGATAAAGACTGGGAGCGCGAATGGATGGATAATTTCCACCCAATGCGCTTTGGTGAACGTCTGTGGATCTGCCCAAGCTGGCGTGATGTGCCGGACGAAAACGCCGTCAACGTAATGTTAGACCCAGGCCTGGCGTTTGGTACAGGGACTCATCCAACCACCTCTCTGTGCCTGCAATGGCTCGACAGCCTCGATTTAACCGGTAAAACGGTCATCGACTTTGGTTGTGGCTCCGGCATTCTGGCTATCGCGGCGCTGAAACTTGGTGCAGCAAAAGCTATTGGTATTGATATCGACCCGCAGGCTATTCAGGCAAGCCGTGACAACGCTGAACGCAATGGCGTTTCCGAGCGTCTGGAACTCTATCTCCCGAAAGATCAGCCAGAAGAAATGAAAGCCGACGTGGTGGTCGCTAATATCCTGGCAGGCCCATTACGTGAACTGGCACCGTTAATCAGCGTCCTGCCGGTTTCAGGCGGTTTGCTGGGCCTTTCCGGTATTCTGGCAAGCCAGGCAGAGAGCGTTTGTGAAGCTTATGCTGATAACTTCACGCTCGACCCGGTTGTGGAAAAAGAAGAGTGGTGCCGCATTACCGGTCGTAAGAATTAACCTTCGCATCGCCGTAGGGTGACGCAGGGCGAAGTGCGAGCGAGGTCACAAAAGGCACGTAAATTTGCCGATTATTTACGCAAATTTGCGTGCCAAAATTTTCATTCATAAAGAAAAATTGAGAACTTACTCAAATTTCTTTGAGTGTAAATTTTAGTCACTATTTTCTAATATGATGATTTTTATGAGTAATTATCGCGCCACGCTCATTTTAAATGCAATTCTTTGATCCATCTCAGAGGATTGGTCAAAGTTTGGCCTTTCATCTCGTGCAAAAAATGCGTAATATACGCCGCCTTGCAGTCACAGTATGGTCATTTCTTAACTCATGCGCATCGGACAATATCAGCTCAGAAATCGCCTGATCGCAGCGCCCATGGCTGGCATTACAGACAGACCTTTTCGGACGTTGTGCTACGAGATGGGAGCCGGATTGACAGTATCCGAGATGATGTCTTCTAACCCTCAGGTTTGGGAAAGCGACAAATCTCGTTTACGGATGGTGCACATTGATGAACCCGGTATTCGCACCGTGCAAATTGCTGGTAGCGATCCGAAAGAAATGGCAGATGCAGCACGTATTAACGTGGAAAGCGGTGCCCAGATTATTGATATCAATATGGGTTGCCCGGCTAAAAAAGTGAATCGCAAGCTCGCAGGTTCAGCCCTCTTGCAGTACCCGGATGTCGTTAAATCGATCCTTACCGAGGTCGTCAATGCAGTGGACGTTCCTGTTACCCTGAAGATTCGCACCGGCTGGGCGCCGGAACACCGTAACTGTGAAGAGATTGCCCAACTGGCTGAAGACTGTGGCATTCAGGCTCTGACCATTCATGGCCGTACACGCGCCTGTTTGTTCAATGGAGAAGCTGAGTACGACAGTATTCGGGCAGTTAAGCAGAAAGTTTCCATTCCGGTTATCGCGAATGGCGACATTACTGACCCGCTTAAAGCCAGAGCTGTGCTCGACTATACAGGGGCGGATGCTCTGATGATAGGCCGTGCAGCTCAGGGAAGACCCTGGATCTTTCGGGAAATCCAGCATTATCTGGACACTGGGGAGTTGCTGCCCCCGCTGCCTTTGGCAGAGGTTAAGCGCTTGCTTTGCGCGCACGTTCGGGAACTGCATGACTTTTATGGTCCGGCAAAAGGATACCGAATTGCACGTAAACACGTTTCCTGGTATCTCCAGGAACACGCTCCAAATGACCAGTTTCGGCGCACATTCAACGCCATTGAGGATGCCAGCGAACAGCTGGAGGCGTTGGAGGCATACTTCGAAAATTTTGCGTAAACAGAAATAAAGAGCTGACAGAACTATGTTCGAACAACGCGTAAATTCTGACGTACTGACCGTTTCTACCGTTAACTCTCAGGATCAGGTAACCCAAAAACCCCTGCGTGACTCGGTTAAACAGGCACTGAAGAACTATTTTGCTCAACTGAATGGTCAGGATGTGAATGACCTCTATGAGCTGGTACTGGCTGAAGTAGAACAGCCCCTGTTGGACATGGTGATGCAATACACCCGTGGTAACCAGACCCGTGCTGCGCTGATGATGGGCATCAACCGTGGTACGCTGCGTAAAAAATTGAAAAAGTACGGCATGAACTAATTCAGGTTAGCTAAATGCTTGATTAAAAAGGCGCTACTCGGCATGGGGAAGCGCCTTTTTTATAGGTGTCACAAAGGGAGTGACCATGAGAACAGGATGTGAACCGACCCGGTTTGGTAATGAAGCTAAGACTATTATTCATGGTGATGCACTTACCGAGCTTAAAAAACTACCCACCGAAAGCGTCGATCTGATCTTTGCCGACCCACCTTATAACATCGGTAAAAATTTTGATGGTCTGATCGAAGCCTGGAAAGAAGAGCTGTTTATCGACTGGTTGTTTGAAGTGATTGCAGAGTGCCACCGCGTTCTGAAAAAGCAGGGCAGCATGTACATAATGAACAGCACGGAAAACATGCCCTTTATCGATATCCAGTGCCGCAAGTTCTTTACCATCAAAAGTCGCATCGTCTGGTCATATGACAGTTCTGGGGTGCAGGCGAAGAAACACTATGGCTCCATGTACGAACCCATCCTGATGATGGTAAAAGATGCAAAGAACTACACGTTCAACGGTGATGCTATTCTGGTAGAAGCTAAAACCGGATCGCAGCGCGCGTTGATCGATTATCGTAAAAATCCTCCACAGCCTTACAATCATCAAAAAGTACCGGGTAATGTCTGGGATTTTCCGCGCGTGCGTTATTTGATGGATGAATATGAAAACCATCCGACGCAAAAACCGGAAGCATTACTGAAGCGCATTATTCTCGCCTCTTCCAACCCTGGAGATGTCGTTCTTGACCCGTTTGCCGGTAGCTTTACTACCGGTGCCGTAGCCGTCGCCAGCGGGCGAAAATTCATTGGTATTGAGATTAACAGCGAATACATCAAGATGGGACTTCGACGGCTGGATGTCGTGTCACATTACTCCGTGGAAGATCTGGCGAAAGTGAAAAAAAGAAAGACCTGCAACCTGTCAAAACGAAGCCGGTTAAGCGAAGTTGACCCCGATCTCATTGCAAAGTAAAGGAAGTGTAAGCCAGGTTTTCAGATTATTCATTTCGTGTATATTTCCTGCCAGATCAGGTTAAACATGCACAGGTTCAGGTAATGATTCGCAAGTATTGGTGGCTCGTCGTTTTCGCTATCTCCGTTTTTCTGTTTGATGCTTTACTGATGCAGTGGATTGAACTGCTGGCAACAGAAACAGACAAATGCCGCAATATGAACTCGGTTAATCCACTTAAACTGGTTAACTGTGATGAGCTGAATTTTCAGGACAGAATGTAAATTTACATGACACTTAATTCATTTGTTTGATGAATTAATTTCGTTATGTTTTCATCTGGCATGAACATTCTTAATACGTTATCGACTAATGCGGGTGCTTGTTTATAAAGATCGTAACCCGCCATATTTATTAACCAGTTTTGAACAATACCACTGAAGGCGCCATCAATAATAATCATCACGACATCTAAATCGAGGTTATTTGCCACATAACCTTGTTGCTGACATGATTGCAATACTTCGTGGAGAGTCTGCGGATTAAAGCCCATCTTCTCGCGTATTACTGCCTCTGCCAGCATCTCATCATTAAATTCACATTTGTGATATAAGATTTGCAGTAATGCCTGTTGGCGGGGAATTTCGGCAATATATTGCAAGCCAACAATTAGTTTTTCACGCAATTGCTGGTACGGGTTATGGTCTGAACCTGCCGCCAGCCGCTCCTGGATTAACTCCCGCAATGATGGCTGTTGCAGCCACATCTCATTAAACAGTTGGGTCTTGTTTTCGAAGTGCCAGTAGATAGCGCCACGCGTGACGTTAGCGGCGTCGGCGATGTCATTGAGCGTCGTTTTGCTTACGCCATGTAGTGCAAACTGGGCGATGGCGGTTTCAATCAGTTCTTGCCGGGTCTTCAGGGCTTCGGCTTTAGTTCTTTTGGCCATAGTTAATTATTCAGAAAATAAATATATTAGACACAGGGTGAGAAAATAGCGAAGGTTAATCTATCACCTGATGTGTATTTATACGAGAGGCTAATATTGAGTTGCCATAAATCGTCAAATAAATCACATGTATTGTTTATCTAAAATTCATTCACTTAATCAATATATATTTCCATTTGCGTGAATTTAATTCCACCTCATTCAATTCGCATCAAAACAAAACATCAGAATATTAATCTTTTTTTGTGTTTATGTGCCTTGAGACGCCAGTATTCATAACTATTCCTTACATCGACGAATGATAATTTGTAGGATAGCGAACTGTATTTTTTCTTTCTGCGAGTTAACGCGTTGCCTTTTTGGGTAAATAACGCGCTTTTGGTTTTTTGAGGAATAGTAATGACGAAACATGCCAGGTTTTTCCTCCTGCCCTCCTTTATTCTGATCTCCGCTGCTTTAATCGCGGGTTGTAACGATAAGGGAGAAGAGAAAGCTCACGTCGGTGAACCGCAGGTTACCGTTCATGTTGTGAAAACGGCCCCGTTAGAAGTAAAAACTGAATTACCAGGGCGCACCAATGCTTTTCGTATTGCCGAAGTTCGCCCACAGGTTAGTGGGATCGTACTGAATCGTAATTTCACTGAAGGCAGCGATGTGCAGGCAGGCCAGTCCCTGTACCAGATCGATCCAGCGACCTATCAGGCAAGTTATGACAGCGCGAAAGGCGAACTGGCGAAAAGTGAAGCCGCCGCCTCCATCGCGCATTTGACGGTAAAACGTTACGTTCCGCTCGTGGGTACGAAATACATCAGTCAGCAGGAGTACGACCAGGCCATTGCGGATGCTCGCCAGGCCGATGCCGCCGTAATTGCCGCAAAAGCCACGGTCGAAAGCGCCCGCATCAATCTCGCTTATACCAAAGTGACTGCGCCAATTAGCGGACGTATCGGCAAATCTACTGTGACCGAAGGTGCTCTTGTCACTAACGGGCAAACGACTGAACTGGCGACTGTCCAGCAACTTGATCCTATCTACGTCGACGTTACTCAGTCCAGCAACGATTTCATGAGGCTGAAGCAGTCCGTAGAGCAAGGGAATTTGCAGAAGGAAAACGCCACCAGCAACGTAGAACTGGTCATGGAAAACGGTCAAACCTATCCCCTGAAAGGCACGCTGCAATTCTCCGATGTGACCGTTGATGAAAGCACCGGCTCCATAACCCTACGCGCGGTCTTCCCTAACCCGCAACATACGCTTTTGCCGGGTATGTTTGTGCGCGCACGGATTGATGAAGGCGTACAACCTGATGCCATTCTTATCCCGCAACAAGGCGTTAGCCGCACACCACGTGGTGACGCAACCGTGCTGATTGTGAACGATAAAAGCCAGGTTGAAGCGCGCCCTGTCGTTGCCAGCCAGGCGATTGGCGATAAATGGTTGATTAGCGAAGGGCTGAAATCTGGCGATCAAGTCATTGTCAGCGGCCTGCAAAAAGCGCGTCCGGGAGAACAGGTTAAAGCCACTACCGATACCCCCGCAGATACTGCATCGAAGTAAGGCAATCTGACATGGCAAACTTTTTTATTCGACGACCGATATTTGCATGGGTGCTGGCCATTATTCTGATGATGGCGGGCGTACTGGCGATCTTACAATTGCCCGTCGCCCAGTACCCAACCATTGCACCGCCTGCGGTTTCTGTTTCGGCAAACTATCCGGGCGCTGATGCGCAGACCGTGCAGGATACGGTGACGCAGGTTATCGAACAGAATATGAATGGTATCGATAACCTGATGTATATGTCCTCCACCAGCGATTCCGCCGGTAGCGTGACAATTACCCTCACCTTCCAGTCCGGAACCGATCCAGATATCGCGCAAGTGCAGGTGCAGAACAAACTCCAGCTCGCCACGCCGTTGCTGCCGCAGGAAGTTCAACAGCAGGGGATCAGCGTTGAAAAGTCCAGTAGCAGCTATTTAATGGTGGCGGGTTTCGTCTCTGATAACCCAGGCACTACACAGGACGATATCTCGGACTATGTGGCCTCTAACGTTAAAGATACGCTTAGCCGCCTGAATGGCGTTGGTGACGTGCAACTCTTTGGCGCACAGTATGCGATGCGTATCTGGCTGGACGCCGATCTGCTGAACAAATATAAGCTGACACCGGTTGATGTAATTAACCAGTTGAAAGTGCAAAACGATCAGATTGCTGCCGGACAGTTGGGCGGAACGCCAGCGTTACCAGGGCAACAGTTGAACGCCTCGATTATTGCTCAGACGCGATTAAAAAATCCGGAAGAGTTCGGCAAAGTTACCCTGCGTGTGAACAGCGACGGTTCGGTTGTGCGCCTGAAAGATGTCGCACGGGTTGAACTAGGCGGTGAAAACTATAACGTTATCGCTCGCATCAACGGTAAACCGGCGGCGGGTCTGGGTATTAAGCTGGCAACCGGTGCGAACGCTCTCGATACCGCGAAAGCCATTAAGGAAAAACTAGCGGAATTACAGCCATTCTTCCCGCAGGGAATGAAAGTTCTCTACCCTTATGACACCACGCCATTCGTCCAGCTTTCTATTCACGAAGTGGTAAAAACGCTGTTCGAAGCCATTATGCTGGTGTTCCTGGTGATGTATCTGTTCTTGCAGAATATGCGAGCAACGCTGATCCCCACCATTGCGGTGCCCGTGGTGTTGTTAGGGACGTTTGCCATCCTCGCCGCTTTTGGTTACTCCATCAACACACTAACGATGTTCGGGATGGTGCTTGCCATTGGGCTGCTCGTCGATGATGCGATAGTGGTGGTGGAGAACGTCGAGCGCGTGATGATGGAGGATAAGCTCCCGCCAAAAGAAGCGACGGAAAAATCGATGTCGCAAATTCAGGGCGCACTGGTGGGTATCGCGATGGTGCTGTCAGCGGTATTTATTCCGATGGCATTCTTCGGCGGTTCCACAGGGGCAATTTATCGCCAGTTCTCTATCACCATCGTTTCAGCAATGGCGCTTTCCGTACTGGTGGCATTGATCCTTACCCCTGCGTTATGTGCAACGCTGCTCAAACCCGTCTCTGCTGAGCATCACGAAAATAAGGGTGGTTTCTTCGGCTGGTTTAATACCACCTTCGATCATAGCGTTAATCACTACACCAACAGCGTAGGCAAAATCCTCGGTTCCACAGGACGATATTTACTGATCTATGCGCTAATAGTTGCCGGAATGGTGGTGTTGTTTTTACGTCTCCCCTCTTCTTTCTTGCCGGAAGAAGACCAGGGTGTCTTTCTGACCATGATTCAGCTACCCGCTGGCGCGACGCAAGAGCGGACGCAAAAAGTGTTGGATCAGGTGACGGATTACTACCTGCACAATGAAAAAGCAAACGTTGAAAGTGTCTTTACGGTTAACGGGTTTAGCTTCAGCGGCCAGGCGCAAAACGCCGGGATGGCCTTCGTCAGCCTGAAACCGTGGGAAGAGCGTAGTGGCGACGAAAACAGCGCGGAAGCGGTCATCCATCGCGCAAAAATGGAGCTGGGTAAGATCCGCGACGGTTTTGTCATTCCGTTTAATATGCCTGCTATTGTTGAACTGGGCACGGCAACGGGTTTCGACTTTGAGTTAATTGATCAGGCAGGGCTGGGTCACGATGCCCTAACCCAGGCCCGCAACCAGCTGCTTGGTATGGCGGCGCAACATCCTGGCAGCTTAGTCAGTGTGCGCCCTAATGGCCTGGAAGATACCGCGCAATTCAAACTTGAAGTTGACCAGGAAAAGGCGCAGGCATTAGGCGTATCGCTTTCTGACATCAATCAGACCATTTCTACGGCGTTGGGCGGGACTTACGTTAACGACTTCATCGATCGTGGTCGCGTGAAAAAAGTTTATGTTCAGGCGGATGCCAAATTCCGTATGCTGCCAGAAGATGTCGATAAACTTTATGTTCGCAGCGCCAACGGCGAAATGGTGCCATTCTCTTCCTTTACCACTTCACATTGGGTGTATGGTTCTCCGCGACTGGAACGCTACAACGGTCTGCCGTCAATGGAAATTCAGGGGGAAGCCGCGCCAGGAACCAGTTCCGGCGATGCCATGGCGTTGATGGAAAACCTTGCGTCAAAATTACCGGCAGGCATTGGTTATGACTGGACAGGTATGTCGTATCAGGAACGCTTATCGGGTAACCAGGCTCCTGCTTTGGTGGCAATCTCCTTCGTAGTGGTTTTCCTGTGCCTTGCTGCGCTCTATGAAAGCTGGTCAATACCTGTCTCGGTTATGTTGGTCGTGCCGTTAGGGATTGTTGGCGTGCTGCTGGCCGCGACAATCTTTAATCAAAAAAATGACGTTTACTTTATGGTGGGCTTGTTAACGACAATTGGCTTGTCGGCCAAAAACGCCATATTGATTGTTGAGTTCGCTAAAGATCTGATGGAGAAAGAGGGGAAAGGTGTTGTCGAAGCGACGCTGATGGCAGTACGTATGCGTCTGCGTCCTATCCTGATGACCTCTCTCGCCTTTATTCTCGGCGTATTGCCGCTGGCTATCAGTAACGGTGCCGGCAGTGGCGCGCAGAACGCTGTGGGTATCGGTGTAATGGGCGGAATGGTCTCTGCAACATTGCTGGCGATTTTCTTCGTACCGGTGTTCTTTGTCGTGATCCGCCGTTGCTTTAAAGGATAAATCAGAAACATAAAGGCGCTTTCGGGCGCCTTTATTAATTCCACTGAACACCATAAAAATTAATAAGATAATCTTCCACTCACTCTTTAATAACTTTCTATAGCCCATGCTCCCTTCACTATTTTTACAATTCACATAATTTGTCATTATTCATTCCGCAAGATTTATAACCTCCAGTGATAAAATGGCATTCAGCTCGCTAATAAGAGAGTTAACTTATTAAGCGATAGCGTTATTACTGAGGTAACACCATGAAAAGATTAATTCCTGTGGCATTGCTCACCGCATTGCTGGCGGGCTGTGCTCACGATTCCCCCTGCGTTCCAGTTTATGACGATCAGGGACGCCTGGTTCATACCAATACCTGTATGAAAGGTACAACACAGGATAACTGGGAAACTGCCGGAGCTATTGCTGGCGGGGCGGCGGCTGTCGCCGGCCTTACGATGGGGATCATTGCTCTGTCAAAATAACTGAACAGAGCGCGGACTTCCGCGCTCTGTTTAACGATACAGAATCTTTCTATACGTTAAACACCGCTATATTTCGCTGGCTAATCCCCTTTTAATTAAGCATTTTATCTCGCAGCATTACCTCAATATCGAAATAACGCATTAATTTATTTTTCAATCACATCCTCCCCACCGATACTCACGCCAATAATCATTATTCTGCTTAGCAAAATACGAGTAAATATTTTGCGCCAAAATGTGGTGCATGTTTCATTTTCGCACCATTGCGGGGCGCTGTTTTTATTATTTCCTGTCTACACTCAGCTTATTGCGACGCGAAATCGTGCGCAAAAGCTGGCACTACTTTTGCTTATAAGAGGATGGCCACAGACAGGTAAAAGGCGTTTCCCAAACGTCCTATAACGATAATTTTCGCCTCACAGGAAGCATTATGAAAAAGATGATGATAGCCACACTGGCTGCCGCCAGCGTGCTGCTTGCCGTTGCAAATCAGGCACATGCTGGCGCGACGCTCGATGCTGTAAAGAAAAAAGGTTTTGTGCAATGCGGGATCAGTGACGGATTGCCTGGATTCTCTTATGCCGATGCAGATGGCAAGTTTTCTGGTATTGATGTTGATGTTTGTCGTGGCGTCGCCGCCGCTGTATTTGGCGATGACACAAAAGTGAAATACACCCCGCTCACCGCAAAAGAGCGTTTCACTGCATTGCAATCTGGCGAAGTGGATTTACTCTCTCGTAATACAACCTGGACTTCATCTCGTGACGCAGGCATGGGAATGGCATTTACGGGTGTCACTTATTACGATGGCATTGGTTTCCTGACGCACGATAAAGCGGGGCTAAAAAGCGCGAAAGAGCTGGACGGCGCAACGGTCTGTATTCAGGCAGGAACAGACACCGAACTCAACGTTGCCGATTACTTCAAGGCAAACAATATGAAGTACACGCCCGTGACCTTCGATCGCTCTGACGAATCCGCGAAGGCTCTGGAATCTGGTCGCTGCGATACGCTGGCCTCGGATCAATCACAACTGTATGCATTGCGAATCAAATTAAGCAACCCAGCCGAGTGGATCGTGCTGCCAGAGGTTATCTCTAAAGAACCGCTTGGTCCGGTAGTCCGCCGTGGCGATGACGAATGGTTCTCTATTGTGCGCTGGACACTTTTTGCCATGCTGAATGCTGAAGAGATGGGCATCAATTCCCAGAACGTCGATGAAAAAGCGGCGAATCCGGCAACGCCTGATATGGCGCATCTACTGGGTAAAGAGGGCGATTACGGCAAAGATCTGAAGCTGGATAACCAATGGGCATACAACATCATCAAAAAGGTGGGTAACTACTCGGAAATTTTTGAGCGCAACGTCGGCTCCGAAAGCCCACTGAAAATTAAACGTGGTCAAAATAATCTCTGGAATAACGGTGGCATCCAGTACGCACCGCCCGTGCGTTAAGTCGGTGTGAGGTAATGAGCGTCGCTACAGCGGCGCTCTCTTTAGCGTTATGGTTTCCGAGGTTCCTATGTCCCATCGCCGCACAACCGTTAAAGGTTCACTTTCATTTGCCAATCCTACGGTTCGCGCCTGGCTTTTCCAGATCCTTGCCGTTGTCGCCGTCGTCGGCATTGTAGGCTGGCTATTCCATAATACCGTAACGAATCTAAGCAATCGCGGCATTACATCGGGGTTTGCCTTTCTGGATCGCGGAGCTGGCTTCGGTATCGTCCAGCATTTGATCGATTACCAGCAGGGCGATACCTACGGACGCGTTTTTATTGTCGGCCTGCTCAATACATTACTGGTTTCAGCATTGTGTATTGTGTTCGCTTCTGTTCTGGGCTTCTTTATCGGTCTGGCGAGACTTTCAGATAACTGGCTGCTACGAAAGCTTTCCACAATTTATATTGAGATCTTCCGTAATATTCCGCCATTGCTGCAAATCTTCTTCTGGTACTTTGCCGTGTTGCGCAATTTGCCCGGACCACGCCAGGCGGTGAGTGCGTTAGATCTGATCTTTTTGAGCAATCGTGGACTTTACATTCCTTCACCGCAACTGGGAGATGGATTTCTTGCGTTCATAGTGGCTGTTGTTATTGCTATAGCCATTTCTGTTGGGTTATTCCGTTTCAATAAAACGCACCAGATAAAGACCGGTCAACTACGACGTACATGGCCTGTCGCCGTTGGGTTGATCATTGGCTTGCCTTTACTGGCACACTGGCTTTTTGGTTCTGCAGTGCTCTGGAATATTCCGGCGCTACAAGGGTTTAACTTCCGTGGCGGTATGGTTCTCATACCCGAACTGGCAGCCTTAACGTTGGCGCTTTCCGTTTATACCTCTGCATTTATCGCCGAGATTATCCGCGCCGGGATCCAGGCGGTGCCTTATGGTCAACATGAAGCTGCCCGCTCGCTGGGGTTACCCAACCCGGTTACGTTACGCCAGGTCATTATTCCCCAGGCGCTGCGAGTGATTATTCCGCCGTTAACCAGCCAGTATCTCAATATCGTCAAAAACTCCTCTCTTGCCGCCGCTATTGGCTACCCGGATATGGTTTCGCTGTTTGCTGGCACCGTACTGAACCAGACGGGGCAAGCTATCGAGACTATAGCCATGACCATGTCGGTCTATCTGATTATCAGTCTGACTATCTCGCTGCTGATGAATATCTATAACCGCCGTATCGCGATCGTTGAACGCTAAGGAGTCATGATGACAAAAGTATTGCTGTCTCATCCCCCGCGCCCGGCGAGCCATAACTCAAGCCGCGCTATGGTGTGGGTGCGCAAAAACCTGTTCTCCAGCTGGGGCAATAGCCTGCTGACTATTGGCTGCTTGTGGTTGATGGGGGAATTGATTCCGCCGTTGCTGAACTGGGCATTTTTGCAGGCTAACTGGGTTGGCTCAACGCGTGCCGACTGCACAAAAGCCGGTGCCTGTTGGGTTTTCATCCACGAACGATTTGGTCAGTTTATGTATGGGCTTTACCCACACGACCAACGCTGGCGAATTAATCTGGCATTACTGATTGGCCTGGTTTCGATTGCGCCGATGTTCTGGAAAATACTCCCTCATCGCGGGCGCTATATTGTGGTATGGGCGGTTATCTACCCACTCATCGTCTGGTGGCTGATGTATGGCGGTTTTCTCGGTCTGGCGCGGGTTGAAACCCGGCAATGGGGCGGGCTGACGCTAACTTTAATTATTGCATCTGTTGGGATTGCGGGGGCGCTACCGTGGGGGATTTTACTGGCTTTAGGCCGCCGCTCCCATATGCCGATTGTGCGTATCTTATCGGTCATTTTTATCGAGTTCTGGCGCGGCGTACCGCTGATTACCGTATTGTTTATGTCTTCGGTCATGCTGCCGTTGTTTATGGCAGAAGGCACCAGTATTGACAAACTGATCCGTGCGTTGGTTGGGGTGATCTTGTTTCAGTCAGCATATGTGGCGGAAGTCGTGCGAGGCGGATTACAGGCGCTGCCAAAGGGGCAATATGAAGCGGCGGAATCGCTGGCGTTGGGTTACTGGAAAACCCAGGGACTGGTTATTCTGCCACAGGCACTGAAGTTGGTGATCCCAGGGCTGGTCAATACCATCATCGCACTCTTTAAAGATACCAGCCTGGTGATCATTATCGGGTTGTTCGATCTTTTCAGTAGCGTTCAGCAGGCAACCGTTGACCCCGCCTGGTTGGGTATGTCGACAGAAGGGTATGTTTTCGCCGCACTGATCTACTGGATCTTCTGTTTCAGCATGTCGCGCTATAGCCAGCATCTGGAAAAACGTTTTAACACCGGGCGTACACCGCATTGAGGACACTATGAGCCAAATTTTACTGCAACCTACTAACGCGATGATTACGCTGGAAAACGTTAACAAATGGTATGGACAATTCCATGTACTGAAAAATATAAATTTAACCGTGCAACCGGGAGAACGAATCGTTCTGTGTGGCCCATCTGGTTCCGGGAAATCGACAACCATTCGTTGTATTAATCATCTGGAAGAACATCAACAGGGACGGATCGTGGTGGATGGGATCGAACTTAACGAAGATATCCGCAATATTGAGCGTGTCAGACAGGAAGTGGGAATGGTCTTTCAGCATTTTAATCTTTTCCCACATCTGACCGTTTTACAGAACTGTACCCTGGCACCGATTTGGGTACGCAAGATGCCAAAGAAAGAGGCTGAAGCTCTGGCGATGCATTACCTTGAGCGGGTGAGAATTGCCGAACATGCACAGAAGTTTCCCGGACAGATCTCCGGTGGTCAGCAGCAACGCGTTGCTATAGCACGTTCACTTTGTATGAAGCCCAAGATTATGCTGTTTGATGAACCAACATCCGCGCTCGATCCGGAGATGGTAAAAGAAGTGCTGGATACGATGATTGGGCTGGCGCAATCGGGTATGACGATGTTGTGCGTAACGCATGAGATGGGATTTGCGCGAACCGTCGCTGACCGGGTGATTTTTATGGATCGCGGAGAGATAGTGGAACAAGCTGCACCAGATGAGTTTTTTGCGCATCCTAAATCAGAGCGTACCAGGGCATTTTTATCGCAGGTAATCCATTAAGTTGCGTTTCCTGGACTGTAAAGGTGAATCCAACTTTTTTTCGCACAATGCAAAAAGGCCATCCTTTCGGATGGCCTTTCGCTTGATTTGATGTCTGGCAGTTCCCTACTCTCGCATGGGGAGACCCCACACTACCATCGGCGCTACGGCGTTTCACTTCTGAGTTCGGCATGGGGTCAGGTGGGACCACCGCGCTACTGCCGCCAGACAAATTCTTTTCTAATCTGCCGAACTTTAACCTAAAAAGTGGTGCTGATACCCAGAGTCGAACTGGGGACCTCACCCTTACCAAGGGTGCGCTCTACCAACTGAGCCATATCAGCACGCTAAATTTGATGCCTGGCAGTTCCCTACTCTCGCATGGGGAGACCCCACACTACCATC